>DBUA01000027.1 GCA_002307715.1 Candidatus Moranbacteria bacterium UBA1302 | reverse complement strand
CAGAAAGTGATGGCGCGCGAACAAGAGGGAGAGGATGATGAGAATTGGATCTATACGCTTGATTATTATCTCAATCATGATCGGAAGCAGTAAAAAATATGCATATGGAACATCATCACGCATCGCAAGCCTCGAAGGAAGGCGCCGCCCTCGGATCGGTTGTCGCCAGTTTCGGGCTGATGGCGATGAAATTTGTCGTGGGAATCGCGACAGGCAGTATCGGAATCTTGTCGGAGGCGGCCCATTCGTTGCTGGATTTCTTTGCAGCCGGATTGACGTATTATTCTGTCCGACTTTCCGCTCGCCCCGTTGATGATGACCATCATTACGGCCATGGGAAAGTTGAGAGCGTTTCAGCACTCATTGAAACGGGACTTTTGTTTTTGACGAGCGCTTGGGTCGTGTATGAAGCGGTCACTCGTCTGATTTCAGGGAGCGAAACGGTGCAAGTGACGTGGTATGCCTTTGCAGTCATCTCGGCTTCTATCGCTGTCGATTTTTTTCGAGCGCGTCGACTTATGAAAGTGGCTCGAGAAACTGGAAGCCAGGCGCTGGAAGCTGATGCGTTGCATTTCAGCTCTGATATATTGAGTTCGGTCGTCGTACTGTTCGGATTGATTGCTGTGGCATATGGATATGAACAAGCCGATGCTTTCGCAGCTATCGGAGTCGCTTTGTTTATTGTCAAGGTCGGGTGGAATCTTGGAAAACGTACGATAGATGTCTTGATTGATGCTGCTCCTGAAGGTGTTGCTGATCGTGTGAGACAGGCATTGAATGGTGTTGCTGGTATCGTCCGTATTGAGCGGATCCGCGCACGCTATGCCGGTCCATCCGTGTTGATTGATGTGGTGGCGGATGTTGATCGTACGAGTCATGCTGAATCGATCAGAATGACGGGAACAGAGTCGGAAACTCGTATCGTCGAAGCCATACCCGGGGCGGATGTTGTGATGCATCTCAAGCCGGTAGCGCTTTCTTCCGAGACGCTTTCCGAGCAGGTCTATGCGATTGCCGGACGTTATGGATTGCTGGTTCATGATGTAATCGCTGATATCGGACATGACGGTGAACGGCATATTAGTCTTGATGTAGCGGTTGATGATACCTTAACGGTGGATGAAGCGCACGCCATAGCATCTCAGTTAGAGCAGCACGTCCGCGAAGAGCTTGGAGAATCATCAGTCGTTGTGGCTCATATCGACCCGGTGAATCGGATGTTGCTGCAAAGCGTTCCGGCATCCGCAGAAGAGATTGAACGATCCGAGAAAACGATACGTTCTTTGGCGGAGAATATCCTAGGATTGACCGATGTGCACCGTATCGCTTGCCGGATGCTTGATAACGGTGATAAGTTTCTTTCATTGCATGTTATCGTGGCTGGTGACATGTCTCTTAAGAAGGCGCACGCCCATGCAGAGACGCTGGAAGGGGATATTCGTCGAGCACTTCCGGATATTGATTATGTCAAAATCCATGTCGAATCTTCGTGTGATGAGCGTGAGTCTTAGCGAAAAGAAAGCTCCGCTGATGGCGGAGCTTGTATCTTTCGATTTTTTGTGGGCTGTTCTTTATGAGACTTTGTTGGCATGTTCCCGCTTGCTTGCGAGGGAGACATATAATGCTGGTACGATGAAGAGCGTGAGAAACGAAGAGAACATGAGTCCGAAGATGATGGCGGAACCGAGCGCTTGCCATGTCGCATCCGAAAGAGTGATCGGTATGATGCCGAGAATGGTACAAAGCGATGTGATGAAAATCGCTTCGAGCCGTGATTTTCCGGCGTCGATGACAGCTTCTTCGAACGGTATGCCAGTCCGCAGATTGATATTGATCTTATCGACTAAGATGATAGCGTTTTTTACGACGATGCCAAAGAGCGCCAAGATACCGATGAGTCCTGGGAATGAAAGCGAGATTCCGAAAATCGCTAATCCGACAAAGACACCGATGAGCGCCAAAGGCAACGTGATGAGGACGAGCAGAGCCTTCCGGAAAGAATTGAATTGGATGACCAGCGTCGAAACGATGAGTATCGCAGCAACGATCATGGCTTGTAGGATCGATTTGACGGATTTCTGATTCTCTTCGTTCGCGCCGCCGTATGTGATGGAATAGTCTTCTGGAAGTGTGTATTGTTCGGCAAACTTCTGTTGGAACTCTTTGAGCAGCTCTTGGGCGTTCGTACCGCCGACGACATCAGCTGTAACGGTGACGACACGCTTTTCATCTATGCGGGTGATAGCGTTGAAGGATGGTTTGAGTTCAATCGCAGCGACATCCTTGAGGTAGATGGGAGCACCGGATTGATTGACGAGCTCAATGTTTTGGAGCGATTGGAGCGATGGAAGCGCATGTTCATCGAAACGCGCGATTACCTTGATTTCATCATTGCCATCGATAACTTTCGATATTTCTGTTCCGGAGACGGCCATGCGGAGCGTTGATCCAACCGATGACGCTGAGAGTCCGTAGAGCTTGAGCCGTGATTGATCGAGTGAAAATGTGTATTCGGCTGGAGCTTCCTTGAGCGAGATATCGATGCCTGTGGCACCTGGGATAGTCCCGAGGATGCTTTTGACATGTTCAGCGATACGGCCGAGTTCTTCGAGATCTTTGCCTTTGATCTGCGCATTGAAAGCGTCGCCGGCTGGCGGACCTCCTTGGGCGGATGCGACGGTTATATCGGCATCGCGGAGAGAAGAAAGGTCTTCTCGGATCTTCGTGGCTAGATCGTATGAGGTGATATTCCGTTCTTTCGAATCAACCAATGAAACGGTGATGCCAGCGATATGTGAACCGCTTCCACCGGAGCTTGATCGTGAAGCTGATACGCCTCGACCGACGACAGTTGAGAAGTTTTTTATTTCCGGATATGCCGTGAGCTTCGCTTCGACTTCGTTGGTGATTTTGTCAGTTTCATCGAGACGTGTCCCGATAGCGGCAGTGATGTTGACATAGAGCGTATCTTCGTCGGATACCGGAAAGAATTCTGATTTTACGATTCCGGTAGCCGGCAGGAGCGCTGCAAGCACAAATAATCCGATAGTCGAGAATATGATGGCAAGACGATGTTTGCGCGTCGAAAGCACGAAGCGGAGGGCTCGTTCATAGAAAGGAATGATGCTGTCGAGATGCACGATGCCATGCATGAGCCGACTGATGAAGTGCGCATCCTCGCTACCTTGGCTGAGCAATTTTTGTTTGATGAGGGTATCATTGTCGCGTTCAAGCTCGACAAGCTGCTCGTTTTTTTGGAGCAGAGTGTCACCATTTTTGAGATATCGGAAACGAGCGAGTAGGAGGGCTGCTGCGAAACCGAACGAAGCCAAGCCGAAACGAGCGATGCCTTCGAGGAAAACGATTGAAAGGATACCGATTGCAAGCGTTGAACAGAAAGTTACCCAATAGGCCGTTCTTGTGAAACGGATGCGTTCAAGTGCCGCGGCGAGCGGGTGATTGATGATGATAGCGATCAGGAGCGATGAAATGAGTGTCACTGAAACGGTAATCGGTATGGATTTGATGTATTCGCCGATGATACCTGTTGCCAGGAGGAGCGGCAGGAAAGCGAATGTCGTGGCGAGCGTTGTCGAAAGGAGTACGACTTTAAAATCGCGAAGCACGAGGAGGACCGCTTCTTCCGGAGTGAATTTTCCTGTTTTGAGGTATTGTTTGGTCGCAGATACCACGACGATAGCATCATCAACAAGCAGGCCGAGCGCTAAGAGGAGCGAAAAGAGCGAAAGGAAATTGAGAGAGGTTCCAGTGAGCTGCATGACTCCGAATGTCGCGAAGAAAACGAGCGGAATGGTAAGTCCGGCTATGATCGCTTCTTTGAGTCCGACGACGAGGATGAGCGTTGTCATCACAAGCACGATTGTGAGCAGGAAGTCATGGCTGAGCTGCGAGAAATCCTTATTGATTTTTGTAGAGTTGTCGAGCGTAACGTCGGCATGCAGGCCGCTTGGGAACTGTGCAAGCATCTGAGTGACAGTCTGTTTCGCTTCCGAGGTTATGTCGATAATGGAACCACCGGATTTTTTTGTGACGCTGATAGCGACGGATGATTCAGGGGCGCTGCCGTTCACTGAAAGTCGTGCAAGCGTCGTATGTTTGATGGCGCGCTTTTCGACGGTTGCGACATCGGAGAGTTTCACAAGGGCGCCGTTTACGGAGCTCATGACTGGAATATCGCCGAGCGCTTTCTCGTCGAAGAATCGTCCATCGGAACGGATAGGGTATGAGAAGACCTGTCCATCGAAATTGCCTCCAGGGACAGCTGTGTTGGCTGAAGAAACGGCAGCATTCGCCACCGAAGCTGATAGGCCGTATTGGTTCAGTTTGACTGGATCGTAAGCGATGGAGAATTCTTCCTCATCTCCTCCAGAAAGCGAGACTTCACGGACTCCGGAGATTTTTTCAAGTTCGTCCTTGATGTTGTCAGCGTAATCGCGGAGAGTGAATCCATCATACGGTCCAGTCAATGCGAATGTGATGATCGGCTGGTCTTCAAAAGAGATTTCTTTTACGATTGGGTCGTTAGCATCGTCAGGCAGATCGGATTTGATGTTTTCGACGGCATCGCGCACTAAACGTGTCGCATTGTCGATGTCTTCGCTGGAGAGGAATTGCACGACGATAGACGATGATGAGTTCGCTGAAGTCGATGTCACTTTATCGACACCTTTGACTGAGGATATTTCCGTTTCGAGCTTTTTTGTGACGAGATCCTCGACGTCGCTCGGAGAAGCTCCAGGATAAGCAGTATTGACGACGACAATCGGAATCTTGACTTCCGGATTCGATTCGCGGGGCAAGCTTACATAGGCGGCGATGCCCCATCCTGAAAGCAGAATGATGAGCAGTATCACTACCCGCGTATGCGTGACGAAAAAATTCAGAAAGCTGTTTTTGAGTTCCGGATTGAAGAAGAGTTTTGAGAGGTAGCGTGAATCGGATGATGCTCCGATCGGTTCGTGTTCCGGCATACGTCGATTTCTTTATTGGTGATTAATCAAGCGTGACAGAATCGCCATCCTTGAGAAGCTTGGTACGTGTCGTGATGACGGACATGTCATCGCTGAGTCCTGAGAGTTCAACGGTTTCCCCCTCGATGCTTTCGAGTTTTACTGCGACGCGCTTGGCTTGTCCATCAGCATAAATGAAGACAGCATTGCCATCCTGATCCTGCGAAAGCGCCGAGAGCGGCAGGAAGAATCGTCCTGGGGCGGCTTGTTTCGATACGGATATCGATACGGTCACGATTGACCCCGGAGCTGTCCCGGCGAAGCGGGTGTCGGAGCTTTCCGCTTCGACAAGGAATTGGCGGCTTGCGGCATCGGCAACCGGAGAAATGCGCACGATGGTTCCGTCGATAGCATCGCTCATGTCGGTTTCTTTGGAGAAGGAAATGGTTTGTTTGGTCGAAAGCAGTGAACGTTCAGCGTCATCGACATAGAATCTGATGAGTTTTTTGCCGCGACTGATGACAGCGAGCGTATCTCCAGCCGACACCGTGTCTCCGATAGAAACGTTTTTGACGGTCAGGGTTCCGGCGATAGGGCTTTTCACAAGGTAACGGTCGAGCGCTGCTTGATAAGCAGTCTGGGCTATTTC
>DBUA01000039.1:4183-12832 GCA_002307715.1 Candidatus Moranbacteria bacterium UBA1302 | reverse complement strand
CCGGTGAAGCAAACGCCACAAAAAGACCGAATACTACCAAAAGATGTAAGCCGTGTATGCGCATACGATTATTGATGGATATTAGCGTTTCAGCTTCTTGACGACATACCATCCGAGGACAGCTATCGGAAGCAACGTTGAGAGGATAAGCAGGAGATGCTTCGTACCAGACCCTTCTGTGATTGACTGGAGTCCGGAAACTGTTTCGACCGGGCATAGGGAAGGGTCAATGTTCTGGCAATCATAGTTCTGATCGAGAGCTTCAACAACTTTACCATCTTTCTTCAGGGTTGCAGAAAGCGTAAAACGTCCATAATCCTTCTCTGGGATAAACGTATCCTTGACGCCCATCATATTCCCTGTGATACCTCCCTGATAATCGTACGTATGAATGACTTTCCCATCCGTATCCTTGAGCTCAAGCGTCAATTCCGTTCCGTTGACGATGTCAGAATTTGTCGCATGGATGCATGAGAAAACCGTATTCTCTTCCACTGCTTTAAGAGGAAAACTCATAATGCCAGGGAAATTCATACGGACCTGTTCAACATCATCTCTGACAAACCGGATATCCAGAATGGATTTCGAAGCGCCATCACGGGCTTCGACAACAAGATAAGTAACAGCACCCTTGTACTCCTTGGTTTCGTACGATATGGATTTCTTTTCATTGGCTTTCACCAAAATCGCTTCTGTCTTTTCGGTGACCAGGTTCTCTTGGCGCAAACCATCCCAATCATATTGTTTCCAAGATACTGAGACAGTCCGATCTTCTTTGGAAGGATTTACAAGAACCATTTCTGCTTTTACTGTATCATCCTTTTGGAAATGCGGCGGAAAAGCAGCGAAATGAAAAGCGGTTCCATTCAGAAGGACAGACCCCTTATCAAAGGCAACCGGAGCGACCGTCGCATCACTCGTAATTGAGAAGTTGGCCTGATTGCCAACAACATCATCCGTAAAGGAAAGGCCAAGCAGATTGAAACGTTTCGCAGTGACAAAAAAGAAAGCTACTTGATAATCGCCTGAAGGAGCATTGCGTGGAACGGTCCAATCAAATGAAAGCGGTACCGAACCGTTGGCGGCAACTGTGATACCCTCTTCAACGAAAAATTGATCAACGACATCATAGCCATCAACCTGCACGCTTGAAGCATTCGTACTCTTGCGGAAGACTTTAGCGTAAACGGAACCGCCTATGAGAGGATATGGATTCTGATTCTTGATAGTTCCAGAAAATGTGATCGGAACACCAGGAACTGTCTGAGAAATCAACGGATTAACATCAACCTGTACTGAGCCGAACGTATAGTAATCAAAACAATTGACCGTCCCTTCTGGAGCAGTCGTAGCAACATTGCTACCAGAGGCAGTACTAAAATATTCCGATAGCTTCTGCTGTTCTTCATCTGTCAGGGTTGTCGGGTCTTTTTGCAGGAGAGTAGAGATGTCTGAAGGGATGTCAGAGCTTGCAGTGTCTGCGGCGTGGACGGGAAAGGATGACAAGGCGATTCCTAACGAAAATGCGAGTGCGAAGGAAAAAACATATCCGATACGCGTAAGCGACGTGTCCATTTGTATATTATATTTCTATGCCCTTTCAAAGGTTGATGTTATTATACTATGTTTTTGGGAGAAATGCCATTCGTTTCAACGTGAACCGCAAGATACTGTTAGCCACTCCTCCAAAATAATACGGGCTGCTTCAGCGTCGTCATGCTTCGACACCTGTCTCATGCCGCGCTCAATAAGATGCGCTTGTGCCATCTTCGTCGTGAACATCTCATTCTGATAAGCTATATGCACCGAAAATCGTCCGGCAAGCGATTCTCCGAGTTGTTTGCCTGGATGCTCAACGGCTGATTTCCCAATATATAGCGGAGTGCCGATCACAACGGTCCCGATATGTTCACGAACAATGATATCGCCGAGACAATCTAACAATCCAGCATCATTATGCAACGTCGTATACGCCATCGCGATACGAGTCTCGGCATGAGCAATCGCCACACCGACATCGGTCGCTCCCCAATCGATACCTAAGTAATTTACGCTCGCGATATCACCCATAGCATAGAAAGGCTCTTATAATCCAATATGCGTCACGATCTCCGCGCCGTGCTCCGTAATCACAACCGAATTCTCAAAATGCGCCGATAATGACCCGTCGGACGTCAGAAACGCCCATCCATCCTCGGCCAATTCGACATCAAACGCACCGACATTTACCATCGGTTCAAGTGCCAACATCATACCGGGTTTTATCGTACAATCCCTGAAATTTCGCGAAAAAAAATTCGGAATCTGCGGATCTTCATGAAGTTCACGGCCGACGCCATGACCGACTAAATCACGCACGACTGAAAAACCATTGGATTCGACATACCGCTGGACTGCACGAGAATATTCCGAAAGTCGCCCCCCTGGCCGGAGCGCAGCAATGCCAATCGCCAAACTCTCTTCAGTCACAGCAAGCAAACGCTTCGCTTCATCGGAGATGTTCCCAACAGCGACTGTCCGAGCCATATCCGTCACCATACCCTCATATCGCATACCGATATCAAGCTTCAGGATATCACCGTCACGAAGCACTCGAAGCGCATTGGGAATACCATGCACCACCTCATCATTGATCGATGTGCAAAGCGAGGCTGGAAACGGTGTTCCATATTCCGCGCCATATCCCTTAAATACCGGTGAACCACCAGCTGACCTGATAAGTTTCTCAGCAAGCGTATCGATTTCAGCGGTTGTAACACCAGGACGCACCGATTCTATAATCGCCGCAAGTGCAGTCGCCAAACGCTTTCCAGATTCCCGAAATCGGGCTATTTCATCCGCCGTCTTGATCCATGATGCTGACATATGATTTTATGATTATGATCTTTTCTCTATGGACAGCCGTATTAACTCATTCCGGTCGGACCGCATCCAATATCTGCCGGAATACCTTATATGTTTCCTGATTGCCATCGATCCTAAGCAAATGCCCCGTCTTTTCGAAATGTTTAATGACTGGCAGTGTCTCTTCATGAAAGATACTGTGGCGCTTGCGTACACCCTCTTCGGTATCATCAGTCCGTTGCATAATGCGGCCACCGCAATATCGGCACGGCACGGATGCATCAATAAGGTTTTTCCCAAGGATGTACGTCCGCTTACATCTTTCGCATGCATATCGTTTCGATATCCGCTCGACCGATACTTCCGCCGGAACATCAATGAATACCACGCGATTCAATTCGCGTCCTGTTTCGCGAAGTACCTCAAGCACACGCGCGATCTGGCTTTCCCGACGCGGAATGCCGTCAACCAAAACGCCAACAGTTGATGGTATGGATCGGACAGCTTCTTCCAAAATGGAGCACACTATCGTATCCGGCAAGAGCTCATGCTTATGATTAATGATATCATCGACCTTTCGTCCGAGTTCTGTCGCCTGCGATGCAACCGCACGAGCTTCTGACCCGATATCGATATGAGCCAAGTGAAGCGAGCTCTTCATGAGCTCTGCCTGAGTGCTTTTACCGCTACCAGCCGATCCGAGCAAAATATATGTGTCCTTAAGTGGCATGTCGCAAAAATGATACTGTCTTATTCTATGGCTTCCCTTACCGGCTATCCTTATCAAAAAGACTCGTAACTGCGCATCACTAATTGGCTCTGCACATGTTTGATCGTTTCAAGAACGACAGAAACGACAATAAGGACGCTCACACCGCCGAGCGAAATAGCCTGAATCCCCGTGATGCCCCGTATAGCGAACGGCAAAACAGCGATAACACCCAGAAACAGAGAACCAGCAAGAGTAATCCGATTGATAATACGATACAGATATTCAGCAGTCGTGCTACCAGGGCGTATGCCCGGAATATACCCTCCCTGTTTCTGCAGATTTTCAGAAATCTTCACAGGATCAAAAACAACTGCCGTATAAAAATACGTAAAAATAACCACGAGAAAGAAGTAGATGGAGCCGTATATCCATTGATTCTGAAGCCAAGCCGAAACAGAAAGTGCTGCAGCCGCCACTTTGACATGGCTGCTCTGAGCCAAAACATTCGCGAGCATAGTCGGAATCATGATAAGCGAAACAGCAAAAATGATCGGGATAACGCCCGCCTGATTGACCTTAAGCGGCAAATGGGTTGATGACCCCCCATAAACCTGGGCGCCACGGACACGTTTCGCATATGCTACCGGTATGGTACGCTGACCCTCATTGATGAAAATAACACCTGAAACTATGACCAGCGCGAGAATAAGGAATATCGCGTAAGTGAAAAATTGCGAAGAATCCCACGTTGCGATAAGACGTGAAAACGATGTCGGTAAGCTTGAAACGATACCCGCGAAGATAATCATCGAAACGCCATTTCCCAAACCTTTTTCAGTGATAAGTTCACCAAGCCACATAAGGAATATCGTTCCAGCTGTTGCACTCACAATGATAACCGCCATATTGAAAGCACTTATATCGCCGAGGATATTCTGCGAACGAAGAAGGGAAAGCATACTGAAAGACTGGAGCGCTGCGAGCGGAACAGTCAGCCAACGTGTCCACATATTGAATTTTTGCCGGCCTTGCTCACCTTCTTCCTTATAAAGCCGCTCCAATGCCGGAATAATCGTCGTCATGAGCTGCATGATAATGGAAGCGGTGATATATGGTGCCACCCCAAGAAGCACGACAGAAATATTCGACAGGCCGCCTCCCGAAAAAACGTTTAGCAGGCCGAGAAAAGCGTTTTCATCGAACAACCGCTTAAGCGCCAAAACATCAACACCCGGCAACGGGACATTCGCCGCAAACCGATACACTACCAAAAGAACAAAAATAAACAAAATCTTATTGCGAAGTTCGGTGACACGGAACAAATTGAGTATCGTCTCTTTCATGATTATTAGCTTAACAGGAAAATCAGACCTCTCCACACTATCATTTTTTTCGCTCTCTTACAAGAAGAAATTTCCCCCATAAAGAAACCCGCCTTACGGCGGGGATCATAGTTCAGAACTCTATGCCTGAAAAGCTGCAAGTGCCTTTTCCGAGGCAGCTACATCATTCCCGAGCGTAAGCTTCTTCTTCAATTCACCGGTCGCGACAACCTTCGCACCGTCTTTCAAAGCGCGTTTCGAGAGCAGGCGTTTCTCAACAAGAGCTGCAAGTGTGACTGTCTCGCCTTCAGCGAACGAACGATCAAGCTGAGAAAGTGTCACCGTATGCTTCTTTGGATGAATCGACTTGAAACCGCGTAATTTCTTCAATCGCTCCAAAAATGTCGATCGGCCGCCTTCGAATAGCGGATCAACCGAAGAACCTGTACGGGATTTCTGTCCTTTCGTACCGCGTCCGGACGTCGTACCGCGTTTACCTCCACGACCAATACGCTTACGTTCCGGTTTCTTAGTGATTGAAAGTTGATGGATTTGCATATGCTTCTTAACTTAGAGTGGACGGATCAAGCAACCGTTGGAGCCGCAGCAACTTCCGCTTTCGGAGCACGAGGAGCTTTGAGCATCTCGAGCGCCTTAACGGTCACACGGGCCACATTAAGAGGATTAGACGCTCCAAGAGATTTTGAAACGATATCCTTCACTCCGAGCAGATCAACGACGGCACGCACGGCACCTCCTGCGATAACACCCTGACCTTCTGAAGCTGGTTTCAAAAGCACTTTAGCACTCCCAAGCTTTGCAGCAACATCATGAGTGATAGTCGATCCATCAAGCTCTACGGTAATCATGTTCTTCTTGGCATCATTAAAAGCCTTTTTGATGGCATCAGACACATCAGATCCCTTAGCGACACCGACACCGACCTTGCCCTTGCGATTACCAATCACAAGCGTAGCACGGAAACGGAAGCGACGACCGCCTTTCACAACACGCGTAACGCGCGCCAAATCAAGCAGTTTCTGATCGAACTCAGGTTTCTCTCGCCTCACTGATTTTCTTCCCTGTTCTCGTTTCGCCATAATACAAAAGCCTTATTATATCCCCTTAGAATTGCATGCCACCTTCACGGACCGCGTCCGCAAGGGCTTTCACTTTACCATGGAACTTATAGCCTGACCGATCAAAAACCGCAGTCGAAACACCGGCCTTTGCCAAGCGTTCAGCTAAAAGCTTTCCAACTTCTGCTGCTCCAGCAACCGTATTTCCCAATTTCTTGGAAACTTCCGACAAATTCGCCTGTGCAAGCGTTTTTCCTGATTCATCATCAATAGCCTGGGCGGAAATACTCATCAAGCTGCGGAATACGGACAGCCGAGGACGAACAGCCGTACCGGAGATGGAGGCGCGGATGCGACGCTTACGCTCGAACCGTTTCACTTTCTTCGATTCTCGTTTCAACATAATTCTTGGCTTACGACTCACGACATACGACCTGCGGCTATTCCGCTCATTGCTCCGTCGTCCGTCGCACGTTGTTAGTTATCTTTACGTTACGCGGATGCTTTCTTACCCTCCTTACGACGCACGATTTCTCCGACATATCGGAAACCTTTTCCTTTGTACGGTTCAACCGGCTTCAACTTGCGCACTACGGCAGCAAACTCTCCGACCTTCTGCTTATCGATACCTGCGATGGTAAGAATATTGTTTTCGACCTTCGCCTCCAATCCTTCCGGAACAATCATCTCTACTGGATGAGAGAAACCGAGCGCGAGCGACAATTTCTTTCCAGAAGCAGTCATACGATAACCAACACCATTGAGCTCGAGTTGCTTCTGAAAACCATTTGTCACACCTTCAAACATATTGGCGATGACTTTCGCTGTTGTTCCCCAAATAGCCTGAGCTCTCTTAGTTTCTCCAACCTTCGAGACCTGGACTTGATTCTCTTCAACGGCAATCTTCACCTCGCGGCGATGCGTGAATTCAAGTGCTCCTTTCGGTCCCTTAACTGTAATCACATTCGCACGGAGCGACAGCTCGGCGCCGGATGGGATCGCTACTGGTTTTTTTCCGATTCTTGACATAGGCGTATACTCTTGAAAATGACGACTACCAGACTTTGCAGATATATTCGCCCCCGAGACCTTGGCGGTATGCATCACGGCCAGTCATGATCCCTTTGGACGTCGAGATGATCGAAATGCCATATCCATTCTTCACTTTTCTGACATCATGGTGCTTCACATAGATACGGCAACCTTGTTTCGATACGCGAGTGATTTCACTAATCGCCGGGACTTTTTTCGTCGGCGACACCTGCGTATACTTGAACCAGATGGAAACCATATCGCGGCCGTCCTCGGACGATTCTTTCTCGACGCGCGACACAAATCCTTCGCGTTCAAGTATCTGAGCGATCGTGTATTTGATCTTCGATGCCCGGATAGACACTTTTTCGTGTCCAGCAGACTGGGCATTCCGGATTCTGGTTAACATTTCTGCGATTGGATCAAGCATACGAAATCTTCTTAAATAAATGGGGCATCCCCGATTTTTCCGTTATGATTACCACGAGGCTTTCCGTACTCCTGGAATCTCACCTGTCGAGGCCAGCTCACGGAAACAGATGCGACAGACAGCATACCGACGAATATAGCCATGCTTGCGGCCGCACTTCCAGCATCGTCTGACGATACGGGTCGAGAACTTCGGGGTCTTCTGCGCTCTCGCGAATGTGGATGTCTTTGCCATACGTGATGATTACTTTATTGACCGTTCCTTTCTGCTTTCTTCACTCTCAAATGGGACGCCTACGAGTCTAAACAATGATTCTCCTTCTGCCTTGTTTCGAGCTGTCGTTACGATAGTGATCTGGAAACAAGCTGTATGCTGGACTTTCTCAGGAACAATCTCAGAAAAAATAGAATGATCTTTGATACCGATATTGCAATTGCCATTCTGATCGACGGAGCTCATCGGAATGCCCTGGAAATCCCGAACGCGCGGGAGAGCGATATTGAGCAGCCGATCCAAGAAAGACCACATCTTCACGCCATGAAGCGTCACGCGAGCACCGATCTCGAGACCCTCACGAGTCTTGAAGCCGGCAATGGCCTTACGAGCCTTGGTCATAACGACTTTCTGGCCAGTAATCGCCTCCAACGCTTGCACCACCTCTTCGACGTGCTTGGTATCTTTGAGAATCTTACCAATACCGACGTTCACAACAATCTTCGCGATACGCGGAATGGCCATTAGATTCTCAATACCAAGTTCAGCCTTCATTCCAGGAAGAGCCTTCTCAGTATATTTCTTCTTCGTCAATGTAGTTTTCATAGGCATCTTCTCTACTGGATAGCTTTACCGGAACGCTTGCTGAAACGGACTTTCTCTCCGCCTTCCATCTTGTAACCGACACGAGTCGGCTTGCCCGTATGCGGACAAATCAACATCACGTTCGATACATGGATCGGGGTCTCTTTTTCGATACGCTCGCCTTTCTCGCCTTCACGACGCGGACGGACATGACGTTTCGCCATATTGCAGCCTTTCACGATGAGACGCTCGTCGCTTGGGAAGATGCGCAGCACCTCTCCTTGCTTACCGGAGTCCTTGCCCGTGATGATCTGTACTTGGTCGCCTTTCTTGATCTTCATACACGTGGATTCATTACAAAACTTCCGGAGCGAGTGACACAATCTTCGAGAAACCTTTCTCGCGGAGCTCTCTCGCCACCGGTCCGAAGAT
>DBUA01000039.1:0-3842 GCA_002307715.1 Candidatus Moranbacteria bacterium UBA1302 | reverse complement strand
GAATTATCCTTGCGACGGAACTCTTTGGCTTGACGGACGATAACTGCTTTCACTTTATCACCTTTTTTCACCATGCCACGCGGTTCAGCCACTTTTACAGAAGCAACGACGATATCGCCGAGCCCCGCATATCGGCGACGCGTTCCACCGAGCACTTTGAAACACTCGATCACTTTGGCACCGGTATTATCTGCGACTTTCAATCTTGTTTCTGCCTGGATCATAGGAAACTTCGAGATTATTCGGCTACGACTTGGTGTCTTTTACAACGGCTCTTTGGGCTGCATTCCTGGAAAACGACTGTATCACCGACCTTATGCTTTCCGTTCTCTTCGACATGCACTTGATATCTCTTCGACGAGCGATACTGTTTGAGATATTTCGGATGTGTCTTCAGGGTGTCGACTTTGACGATGATAGTCTTATCGGTCTTATCGCTCACCACGATGCCTTTAAACTTCGGCGCCTTGTTCACGATTCCAGTTGTATTGGCTGCTGTACTCATAGGTTTCTTGGTAGAAGGTGTACTTCTTTACTGCTTGTCTTCAGGGGTGTCAATCGCGAGCTCGGCTTCTCGTTGTAGAGTAAGCAAGCGAGCGATATCTTTGCGGATTTTTTTATGATCACCGCTATTCTTCGCCTCACGAGTGGCGAGATCGAAGCGGAGCTTACCGACTTTTCCACTCAGCTCAGCGATCGCTTTATCGCGTTCACCTTCTGATTTTTCACGCCATTCTTTCGCTTTCATATAGTTGCATGCAAACACTCCCGGATACGATTGATAATGACTAATGCTTCTCGACGAACCTCGTTTTCAGAGCGAGCTTATGAGCCGCGAGACGCATTGCTTCCGCTGCCGCTTCTCTCGTGACGCCATCGAGTTCGAAAAGCATCCTGCCTGCTCGTACTTTAGCGACGAAATGATCAACGCTTCCCTTTCCCTTACCCATCGGAGTCTGTTCTCCTTTCTTCGTCATCGGCTTATCAGGAAATACACGAATCCACACTTTTCCACCGCGCTGGATTGAACGAGTCATTGCTCGCCGAGCCGCTTCTATCTGTCGAGCAGATATAAGTCCTTCTTCGACGACTTTGAGTCCAAATCCCCCGAAGCTGACTTGGTCACCTTTCGTGGCTGGGCTTCCCGACCATCCGCCGCGCTGGATCTTGCGATGTTTTACTTTTCTTGGCATTAACATAGGGGTGATGTCTCACTTATGCTTCTTTCATTTCATTGAACCGCTCTCCTTTGTAAATCCAAACCTTTACACCGATCACTCCATATGTCGTATGCGCTTCAGAACGAGCAAAGTCGATCTCAGCCCGGAGCGTATGCAGAGGAATCTTTCCATGTGCCATCCATTCCCGACGGCCCATTTCGGCACCACCCAAACGTCCGCACACTTCAACTTTCACACCCTGCACTTCCTTGTTCTGTTCAACCTGATCAAGCGTACCTTTGAGAACCCGACGGAACGGCATACGCTTTTCAAGCTGCTCAGCAACCTGGTTAGCAACCAGTTTCGCATCAGATTCAGCATTCTTCACTTCCTGGACCTCTACCTTAAGCTCAACATTCTTACCAGCGAAGAATTGTTTTTTAATGGCGCGAGTCAAATCCTCGATACCAGTACCGCCACGACCGATAAGCACGCCGGGACGCGATGTGCGGATAATGAGATGGACAGCATTCGCTGACCGCTCAATCTGAACGGACGCAATCGCCGCAGCCTTCCATTTTGCCACGATAAACGAGCGGATCTCTATATCCTTACGCAACTGTTCGCGATACGCCTTCTTGCTACCGAACCAGCGTGATTGCCAGCCGGTCGTAATGCCGAGACGGATACCTGTTGGATTGACTTTATTACCCATAATAATCAGTCTTCTTGTTTATGCGGCTTTCCGCTGGAATACCTTCTTAACAACCTTACTGCCGGATTTCTTTACGACAGTGTCCTTAGCTGCGGACTTCTTCGTTTCGGGCTTCACTCCCTTGCGGACCGTATCTTTCGATACCACTTCAGCAGCCTTCGGTTCCTCAATCGTTTCCGTCTTCACTGCTTCCTTCTTAGCGATACGATTTTTACCTTCAATCTTTTCTTCGAGAATAATCGTCACATTCGATCCACGACGCATAAGCGGCGTCGCACGGCCGAAAGCGCGAGGAAGCCATCTTTGGAGACGGAGACCATCTCCGACACGCACCTCAAGCACATACAGATTCGTCTCATCGAGACCGAAGTTATTGACGGCATTTGCCATCGCGCTCTTCAGAAGATCATGGATCGGCTGAGAAGATCGCTTGGCTTGCTTAGAGAGCTGAATAACCGCTTCACGAGCATCGACACCAATAATGGAATGGGTCACGAGACGCACTTTCCGCGGAGCGATACGCAAATTGTTGAGGGTGGCATGTACTTTCATAAATCCGGTCTATTTCTTCTTATCATTACCGGCGGCCTTGGCAGCTTTAGCAGCTTCAAGATCACGCTGTTTCGCTGCTGTTTCGAGTTCTTTCTGCATCTTTCCACCATGGCGACGGAACGTGCGCGTCGGAGAAAATTCACCCAACTTGTGTCCAACCATTTCCTCTGTCACGAATACGGAAATGAACTCACGTCCATTATGCACACCGAACGTAAACCCGACCATCTCCGGGGAAACAGTACAAGAACGGGACCAAGTCTTGATGACTGTACGGTCGCCCAGCTTCTTTCCTTCGAGTTTCTTGAGCACTCTCGGATCAACGTATGGACCTTTCTTTATGCTTCGTGACATACAATTCTGAACGTTATTGTCGCTAGAGGGATATTACTTCTTGGTACGGCGCCTGACGATATACTTACTACTTGCCTTCTTACTCTTTCGTGTCTTCTTCCCAAGAGCCGGCTTACCCCAAGGAGTTTTCGGATGCATACCGATCGGCTGACGTCCTTCACCACCGCCATGCGGATGATCGACCGGGTTCATGGCACTTCCTCGAACTGATGGTCGATGGTTCATATGGCGTGCCCGTCCCGCCTTACCGATACGCTCAGCGCTATGTTCGAAATTGCTCACCTGGCCGAGCGTCGCATAACACTCCTTGCTGATAAGACGAATCTCGCCAGATGACATTTTAATCTGAGCCATCGCGCCATCAAGAGCCATAAGTGTCGCTTGCGATCCTGCACTACGGACCAGTTGCCCGCCCTTACCAATCTTCATTTCGATATTGCAAATGATCGTTCCGACCGGAATATTCTTAAGCAGCATGCGATTGCCATTCACAACCGGAACCGATTCGCCGGAAATAATCTCCTGCCCTTGCTTCATCCCGTCAGTCGCCAACACATAACGCTTCTCGCCATCGACATAATGCACAAGAGCGATAACTGCTGAACGATTCGGATCCTTCTCAAGATGAGCGATCTTTCCAGGTATATTCAACTTATCCTGACGGAAATCAATGACGCGATAACGACGCTTCGCACCACCGCCCTGATGACGGACGGAAATCTTCCCGTGGGAACGGCCGGCGCGCTTCTTATACTTGGCCAAAAGCGACTTCTCCGGTGCTTTATCCGTGACGCCCTCAGGCTTCACCACCGACATGTTGCGGCGACCAGCATTGTTTTTCTTGTAGATCTTGATTGCCATAATGCTCTAAAAATATCTCCTTACATGCCGCCTTTAAACAGCTCGATGGCTTGCCCTTCAGCAACGCTCACAATCGCTTTTTTTTCAAATCCCTTTCAACCACCAACGGCAAGGAGGCCCCGCCACATTTTTTTTTTTTTTCTCTTTTTGTATTTTTTTTTTTAATACATCACACACACACTCTACTCTCTCTCGCGTCT
>DBUA01000049.1 GCA_002307715.1 Candidatus Moranbacteria bacterium UBA1302 | reverse complement strand
CTCATCGAACCATACGTTGAATTCATCTTGGATGGAAGGCTCAATCTTCCCTGGGGCAGTAAAGATATCCCCAAGAAATCTCCAATCAGCCGGAACATCTGATACGGAATGCATCGGAACTGTCATACGAACGGCATAAAGGTACTCCGTCAGCATACGCGAGTAAGGGAATTTATATCCGCCCTTCCCATCGGGAATAGGGTACGCGATATATGAAACGTTATATCGATCAACGAATCTGGCGGCCATAATCTCTCCGAATTCTTTAGCGCAGAAACGACAGCTTGGATCGATGATGATAAGTGCCGACGGCTTTGAAGTGTCCGCCGGATAATACGTGGCACTGCTTACGGATGCATATTGTTCCGGTTCCCAATGTTTGAAACGGGAAGGAACGAGCGAAAACGCCGTATACGTATCCACAACTCCAGACTTGATCCACGACCATTCTTCATTTTTCAAAACGGACTCAAATAATGTCATCCGTACCTGCGATACCGAACAAGCCTCTCCAGAAAGCGAACATGATTCGGCATCATGAGGATTGCACGTATCGTACACTAACAGATTCAGGCCAGAAAGCGTCACAGAAGCAACGCTCCAAACTGTCAAAAATACAAAAATAAAGGCTAAGACATCGAACCAGCGCCCAAAAAACCGGTACCAGCGCGGGTGCGTCAAAATCAGCTCTCCCAATATCCTGCCTTTCATCTCTTCTCCAAAATTCACATCGCACGGACGGAATGTAACGCGCCGAAGCGTACACCGCCATGCCTTGCCAGCCAATTTCCGATATCGGGCTGAAAAAATTCCTAGAATAAAAAGAACAATGAAGGATGCGATGCAAAACATTGGAATTAAGCATTACGTATAATAGTATGGAGCGTTTCGAGCATACGTTCAGTCTCACCAACCGTATTATGAAGACCGAGTGAAAGTCTGAGAAGCGGCGGGTATCGCTTGAGATTTTTGAGATAATAATGACAGCAAAAATAACCGCTCCGAGCCATTATGCCTTGCGCTGACAGGAAAAGCGCAAGACGATGGGCATCGATCTTCGGTGTATAAAAACTCGTTATCGTGCTCGGCTCCGCATTCAATAGTTCGACATTCGGATTGCTTTTCAAACTCTCAAAAACGAGAGTGGACAACTGTTCCTGATGCTGTTCCGACGTTCTATTCTCCGGACGAAACGACTTCTGCCATTCAAGAGCCGCTTTCAAACCTATGATACCGGAAAAATTCTGGAGTCCCGGTTCCAACCGTGCGAATGCTTCGGTACCATCCGGAATAAGAGTAAAGTTATCGCGATCAACATCTTGCACGGTACCCCCGCCTAAGAATCCAAACGTGAGCGAATCGACAAGATGACGATGCACGATCATCATACCAAGGCTCGGACCATACATCTTATGAGCTGAAGTAAAAATACCATCAGCCTTGATTCCCTTAAAGGTATACGTTCCATGGGCAAATGCCTGAGCTGCATCAATAAGGACAATACCGGAACGCTGATGGGCATCTTTGACGATATCGGCTATGTTCTTAAGCTGCCGACCATCAATATTAGATACGGCATTCAGCATGATGACAGCATTTTCAAAATCTTTCGGGTCATACACGAGTGTCCCATCCGCTTCACGTGCCAATACTTTCCGTTCAATACCAAGTCTCTCCGCTAAAGCGATGCTAGTCAAAAAGACCGAATTATGCTCGATCTCCGATGTAACGACTCTCTGGAATCTTCCAGACGGAAGCTGACTCGCTATCAGATTGATGCCGTATGTCGTATTCAATGTAAAAGCGCAGGTATATTCCTTGCTGGAAAGCCCTACCGCATCAAGCATCAACTGACGCGTCTCTTCCACTGCCGCATCAACCCGTTGACCCCAAGCGTATTTCACCCGACCCGCGCAAGCATTATATTCGCGAAAATAACCATCTTGAGCTTCGATAACAGGAATCGGCCGAAGTGTCTGGCATGCCGAATCGAAATAAAACGATTGGGGATCAAGATAAGAGAAATCCATCATTTCCAATATTATCAGCGTATCTTCAAAGTTCTTCCATTATACGTCAAAACCGCTCAATAGCAAAAAGCCTCTTCCATGGGGAAAAGGCTTTCTATTCTGCTAACTCTCAATCAATACTGGACGTACTTGATGATATTCGCCCGACTCTTGATATCCTCCACCCACTGCTGCGCCGCCGTACTCAACTTCTGCGATTTCAATTGCTCACGGACGCTGTCTTTCAAGCTCTCTGTCGCATCGCCCTTAGCCGGCATCAGTTTGTTCTCCTTGAGATACTGTGTGATTTCATCATCGCTTACAGCGATCTTATCCGCCAGAATCTGCTCCAACTCCTTGCTCAAGACAATCTGCTCCCGAAGCTCATCAATCGTCATGCCTTGTTGTGCTAAAGCGGATTCCAAATCAACGCCTTGCCCTGAAATCTGATCACGAATCTTCTGGATCTGCGCTTCAATATCATCCCCCGAAACCGATACGCCGAGCTTTGCAGCCTCATCAGCGATAAGCTTCTTCGTGATAATCGAATCAAGCACGTTTTTTCCATTCTGTTTTTCAAGCTCTTCGATAACGCTCAACCGACTGATCGTTGTCCCGTTCACCGTCGCTGCAATAAACCATCCTCGTTTCGCATAAACAACATACGCGGCCGCGGCCGCGATAATGACAATACATGCCGCGATAACAAGCGCTCTCGGACTCAAACGTTCATAAAACTTCTTCACCTTCTCAAACTTGTTTGTTCTCTTATCCTCTAAGGGCACTGCATCAACAACTTTCTTTTCTTCTTCCATAAAATATATACCATCAACTTATTCCGCTTTCAGTATACCACGTTATAAGCCGCATGTCTCTATTCGTTTCTCAGATTGTCTGGAATCTGTCTCCGTATCAACGAACGATTCTAGCCGATTGAATTTCGCTTGCCATTCTTCCGGATTGCCATAATCAGCGAAATCCTTATACCAACGATGACTCATTCCTGGCCTTTGCGACGCTTTGACAGGGCACCAGTATCGCTCTGTGCGAGCGCCTATCTCTGTCGCATATGCGAATAAACCATTCACATAGCTGCAATAAAGGCAATTCGCTTTCTGAATGATATTCAAATAATCGAGAAAGCGCCTATCATAAATGAAATACTCCTCACGACGGACACGCGGAATGCGATATAACGGCAATGCGATCAGATTATAAACAGTCAAGAATATATCCAACATGACTGCCGGAATAATCATCGCGTATATGAATGGCATCGAGAGCACATGTCTGACACGCGTCGGAACAGCATAACGCCACGCCGGTATCCGCCACTGCCGATTCTTTAGCCGCGTTTTTTCCAAAAATACAACTGTCCGCTCTTTGAGAGAAAAACCGTATTTTTCAGCTAATCGTTGATATTCGGAACGCAATTCAGCATTGAGTCCATCCATTTTTATAAGCAATTCCCGTATCTTCGATTCCATATTTCTCACATTATCCTATTTCTTCAATGGTACCATAAAAAAATAAGAGAAGAAAAACGCCCCTTCCGAAGAAGAGGCACTAACACTCACGCATGCCATGAGCCATGGATGATATTGATGATCATGCGCTGGCCATTCTCAAAAATAACGCAATGCGAGTTCGTCCAGGCTGTCGACGGTGTCGTGACATAATGCTGTTGCAAAAGCGTCGACACGCCGACGCGCCATATCGGGCCATAAATTGAAGCGCTATGGTTATGCCCCAAAACGATACGAGCATTGAACCCGAGGAATTCCATCATTCCTCGCGTTGGCTGTCCGCGCATACCGACGTCGCCGTGCATCATCAGAATACGTTTTCGATATGCCGTTTTCTTCTGCGGGAACACGATGGCATCTTGACGCGTATAAAATCGAACGCGCCCTAACTCCTTGCGAGAAAGCATCCTTGCAATTTCCGCATTTACGGGATCATACTGTTTCATCTTCCGCACATCGCGCGTCGATTGCAGCGCCTCAACCCAATGTCCATACATCTTTGCAGCCATCGGAGCATTCACATCATCCTGCGACCATTTCCCTCCCTTAACGTATCGGCTGACAAATTCCGGATGATTTGACGGAATAAGATGGAATATCGTCGATGGAGCATGCTTCATAAACCACCGAAGTTCGCCGCATGCCTGCTTCATTTCATGCTTGAGCGAACTCAAACCATGTTCCTGTTTGAATGCCCGGAACGGTATATTCGGATCTTTTCCCATCGGATGGTCATACGGATTGACGGACATACCATCTACGAAATCATGCAAACAGACATGGCTCGGACGCAACGTATTCAATATGCTCTGCTTCGAAGATACTGTCGCTCTGCGCACCTCGGCAGCCGTAAGTCCCGTATGCCAATCTCCCAGCACCATCGCTTCCACTGCCCCTGACACAGGCACGACGCCTTGCGGAGAACATCTGACGACTCCTGTTTCGCCGTACGGATCAATGTCATAAAAGATTCCCGATTTCCCCATCACCAATTGGCGGAAATGAAAAACCTTTCTGTTATCAGAAAACTCCACGACTACTGCGCCATACGTATGCATCGCTGCCGCTATCTCGCCCGTCCTATCTTGCTGCCCGAGCGAATCGCGCCGATAATCCGGCACTGTCACAGCTCCGCATGTCATGACGGCTTTCGCTTGCCGTGAACCGGCGTTGCCTCCGATACGCGGGAGATGCTCAAGCTCGAATCTTGGCGCAGCAAAAACTTGCGATATATCTCCGCCGATTCGACACACCTGACTCGTCAGATAACGAGCCAGCGTCGGGCGCATACGGAACATGTTCAGATTGAGATCGGGAGCTAACCGAAGACTTTCATACAGAATATGCCCTTTCAATCTCGGGTCGAATTTCCCTATCGGAATGCCATTACTATCGATCTGCACCGGCCCGTATTTGATTGGCATAACAACAATCGGATATCCGGTCCATTCCGAATAACGTTCAAGCGATTTCCAAACCGGGAGCATGAGTTCACCATCGAACTGCGCCGACGTCACGATACATCCCGCCGACTGGCACAGCTGTTCACGATCAATAGCGAAGTGTCGCAGTTCCATTTCAGCTTCATCGCTCAGATGAATGATTTTGCCCGTCCTACTGTCCCGATGAATGAGCCGGCGAATGCCTGATTGTGACAATTTCGAAAATCGTTCAGCTTCGCAACGGAAGCGTTCAGCTTGCTTGGCAATCATCCGATACGACATACCCGCAAACCCCGATGACACAGCCGATTTTGTTGTACGGCGTCCATCATTCCATAAAGTTGCAAACGCGGCATATTCCGCCGCCCACGTAGAAGGAATCTCGGACGATTCCTTATTGTCGCGTTTCGATACCATCACAGTCTCTCCTCGTATCAACGTTTCTGCTGAACATCATCGATGAATTTATCTTTGCATACCTCATGGAATCTGACAGGTATTCCATTCACAACAAGTATCGATTCATGATCCATTCCATCATGATCCATCTCAAGAAACAAGCACTGACAATACGGGCAACGCTCCTGACGATCCAAGACCAAGAAATCCATCTCCTTCTCCTTCGAAGCTCCTCGAGCACACGATTTGCTTCACTTTGTTAATTAACTAGCTTCAATATATAGGAAAAATAGGCACGCAGTCAAGCGAAAAATATTTACCGATGATGCGAGTCATGATATGCTGTCGATACCATCAAACTTATCGCTATGCCAGCATCATTATCCCGCTTCCCAGCCACAAAAATAGCTTTGCTCCAAACCAAATTCAATCGTCTTTTGCGCGACCGGATACGTTCTCTCTTGGCGCCATTCCACCTCAACATCACGCAATGGATAGTGCTCGGTTTCCTTAAACACAAGAAATCGCCTGTGAGCCCGAATCTTATCGCAAAAAATCTCGGGGTGCGAATGCCATACGTCACAGTCACGATCAACATGCTTGAACAGCAACGTCTCGTGAATATCAGCGATAACCCGGCAGATCAGCGCAGCCAGCTCATCATGATCACTCGCGCCGGGCTTGGACTTCTCGACACTGTGGATGCTCGCTTTACCAAAGAAATGCCCTCTTTCTTCCAGACGCCAATCTCAAAAACCGACCTCGCCGCTTATCTCAAAGTCATCGAAGCTGCCATTCGCGGTCTCGACTCGAAAAACGATCAAGTTTGATAGATCGGATCATCAGATATTTTCCTTCAGATACGGCTGCAGATCAGACCAGCTGATTCCGATACTCACGGCGCCAGCGGCTCCGATCGTGATGTCTCCTTTGCCAAAAAAGAACTCCAATCCATCATCGGTTACCACGAAATTCTGCAGATTCGATCCGTAAAAAAATCCGTCACAGCCGCATTTCTTGTGATCAAGTGTCACACCATCCGTACCAAGATACGCAAGACCAAGGCCGGTGCGCACCATATCAAGGTCAGGAAATTGCTCCGGATTCTTCTGCGCTTGGGCGAGCAGAAGTTCAGAAAGCGAAATATCGTTCGGCACCGAAGCACTATTCTGGCCGATAGGCCGTGAACCCGCTATATCGAGCAATGACTCGAGGTCAACCTTTCCATTCTTATCAAACGTAAACGATTGCACGATTTCCCGGCCATTCGCACCTCCCGTGTATTCACCGATGATGAAGAGATACGACACCGTATCGCGCACGTTCGATACAAAACGCTGATAGGAGATATCGAGCGTATAGGTCATTTTCGAGCGATCCGGAAAATCTTTTTCAATCTTCTTCTCCGTCTCATATGCCTCCCCTCCGTCTTTCCATGATTCTTCCCTCTGCGCGATCTGATCCTTTACGAAACTTTCCATTATTCCGTCTCGATCAAGCGACTCCGTCGGATACTTCGCAGATATATCATAGAAATCCGTTGCCGATACGATTGATTTCTCTTTCGGCACCACAATCGCTGGTTGCTGCTGTTCAGTATCGTGAACAGTATTTCTCGCTATTGATTCCGTTTTTAATATCCGTATATAAGCTAAAATAGCACTCGTCACTATCAAAAAAATCACTCCTCCGACATAAAATGTTCGCTTATTTACATACATACTGATTTTGTTCCCTAAAAATATACTTTCAGTATAACAACTCTCCTCCAAAGAAAAAACCGCTCTCATTGTAGCGGTTTAAAATAAT
>DBUA01000042.1 GCA_002307715.1 Candidatus Moranbacteria bacterium UBA1302 | reverse complement strand
GAACGGATAAGAATGATCCGAATCTCTTGGCGTTTTGCTGGGTTATCGATTTTCCGTTTTTTGAACCGGATGATCGTGGCGGCTGGACTTTCACGCATAATCCTTTTTCTGCTCCGAAACCGGAATATGGCGATGACTTGCTAGAAAAACGGAATGTCGGCGATATTATCGCTGCCCAGTACGACATGGTGCTCAACGGTTATGAGATTGGCGGGGGCGGTATCCGTAATCATAACCCGGAGGCACTTCGTCGAGTTTTTCAAATTATGGGATATGACGATGAGCGCATCGAACGAAATTTCGGACACATGCTCCGAGCTCTTGCATCCGGCACGCCTCCGCATGGAGGATTGGCATTCGGGTTTGATCGCTTGATGATGTTGCTTCAGAATGAACCGAATATCCGTGAAGTCATCGCTTTCGCGAAAACTGGTGAGGGACGGGATCTGATGATGGAGGCTCCTGCGAATATCGCATCCGAACAGCTTGCTGAATTGGGTATCCGTATCCTACCGCGTAAGAATGATGATCAATGAGATTTGATCCTCTTGAGGATTATGGAGGGGTGGAATATTTTTGAGAAATGGGATACAATGAGGCGTACCCCATTTTTCATGGATTTTTGCGATATGAACGGCATTGAACGGTTGTTTGCTGATATTCAAAAAAGCTTCATAGAGCGTTTTTTTGGCCATCTTTCACAGGATATCGGTATAGATCTCGGAACGGCCAATACGCTTGTATATGTACGTGGCAAAGGCATCATGATCAATGAGCCATCGGTAGTAGCAGTGAATCAGCGTACCGGGCAGATTCTTGCTATCGGCCGTGAAGCTAAAAAAATGGTCGGGCGGACTCCTGGACATATCGTGGCGACCAGACCGTTGGTTGACGGGGTAGTCAGCGATTTTGAAATCACACAGCAGATGCTCCGTTATTTCATCAGTCGTGTAAATAGGGACGGATTCGCTTTTCTGAGACGTCCTCGAGTGCTTATCGGCATTCCTTCTGGCGTAACCGAAGTGGAGAAACGCGCTGTGATTGAAGCTGGTCTCAGTGCGGGGGCCCGACAGGTTTTTCTTATCGATGAACCGATGGCTGCAGCTATTGGTGCTCGCTTGCCCGTTGTTGATGCGGCCGGGAATATGGTGGTCGATATCGGAGGAGGAACGACCGAGATTGCTGTCATATCGCTTGGAGGCGTTGTCATTTCGCGCAGTTTGCGCGTCGCTGGCGATGAGATGAATGAGGATATTGTCCGGTATAGCCGTGATGAATTCAATATCTTGATTGGTGAGCGGACTGCCGAGGAGGCGAAAATCGCTATCGGCAATGCCTATGTTCAGCGTGAGCGGCTGACATTTCCGATGCGTGGCCGGGATCTTGTTTCAGGATTGCCGAAAGAAGTCATTATCAATGATGAGCATATTCGTGAGGCGCTGTCGCGTTCCATACGTATCATAGTGAATAATATCAAAACGATTGTTGAGGAAACCCCTCCGGAGCTTCTGTCGGATATTATGCAGCACGGTATCATACTTGCCGGCGGCGGTAGTTTGATCCGTGGTCTGGACCGGCTTATCGCTACCCAGACCGGGATTCCGGTTCGGACAATGGAAGATCCTTTAACGGCTGTGGTGCGAGGTACTGGTATCGTATTGGATGATATGGATCGTCTTCGCGAAGTGCTGATTGAAGAGGAGCAGGGCCGAGCGCTTGGCTGATATGATTGCGTAGTTTGATTGCATAGTATCCATGACACAGAAAAGATTTCTACGGACAAAGTTTTTTACGGCTCTGGTAGTATCAGTAGTCGTAATAGCATCCGTATTTTGGTTGCCGAGGCCGTTGACTGATCCGATACGGAAGTCGATTCTTCTGGTTGCTTTTCCATTTGAGAAAGCATTTTCAGTAGCAGCTTTTGAAACGGCTGATACGTTCCGTTTCTTCTCTTCGATAGGAAATCTGAAGAATGAGAATGAGCGTCTTGAGAAGGAGCGTCTGCGGCTTTCAGCGGAGAATGCGCGATTGATCGATATCGGAAAAGAAAATGAAGAACTTCGATCCGAACTCGGTCTTTTGCCGAGGGAACAGTATGAACTTAAGGCGGCAAGCGTTATTGGACGTGATGCGGGAGGACTTGGTAATTGGCTTTCGATTGATCAAGGAGCGCTTCAGGGAATCGTATCCGGTATGCCGGTTATCGTTGATGCTGGAATATTGGTCGGGCGTGTTTCTGATGTATCAGCATCAAGTTCGCGTGTTATGCTGCTTTCCAATCCAGAGAGCATTGTCAATGGATCAGAAACCGGAACAGAAGCTTCAGGAATCGTGAAAGGTGAGCACGGTCTCGGATTGCTGTTCGATATGGTGCTTCAGACGGATGTCCTGAAAGAAGGCGATTCTGTCGTCACGTCAGGGTTGGGGGGCGTTTTTCCGAAAGGCCTTTTGATCGGAACGATTCAGGAGCCGCGTTTTTCGGAAGATCGCTTGTTCCAGCAAGCTTCGCTCGTATCTCCGATAGAGATCGATCGATTGCGTTACGTTTTTGTCATCACCAATACGCGAATGCCATGAAGACCTTATTGATCCGATTCCTTCTCCTTCTTATCGTAATCTTTTTCCAGCTTTCTTTTTTGGATATCCTTTTTCCACAGCTGGCCGTTCCGATCGGTATTGTCGTTTGTACCGTTGTTTGGACGCTTGTGCAGGGATTCCCGAGAGCGCTTTGGATGACGGTACCGCTTTCGGTCTTGTATGAGATTGTCGTATCGGGATCGGTCGGCATCTTCTCAGTCTTCTCAATCGTTTTAGCATACGGGGTGAGTTTTCTCTCGAGACGATTGTTGATTGAAGAGCGAGGAAATGGAATCTTCCTCTATGCGGTTGTCGCTGCCGGCGCCGCGCTTGTTTGTCGTATTTTTCTCATTGCGTTCTTGGCAGGAGATACCGGGGTATACGTATTCCGGACAGGTGGTTTTTCCAGTTTGTTTGTGGGGATTCCGATTATGAGGATTGTTGTGATATCCAGTGTGTTGTTTATTGTAGCGTATCCATTGATGCGGCGTTTTGAGAATTATATCGTCCGGATATCGCAGCAGCAATTTTTAAATGTCCGATAAGCATCCGTCGTATACGGAACCGGCTTGTCTCATATTATGCGTCTTTTCGTACGTAAGAATACATATAAGAATGGCAGCATGGAAATCGATGATGCTGTCTTGACTATCACAGAACGCGATGCAGCGCGTATCGAATGGCCGCTTACCCGTTCCGTAGCCCGATTTTTCTTTTTCGGCATGCTCGCATCTTTCATGGTGCTCGGTTTTCGATTGGTGTATCTCAATGTCATCAAAGGACAGCAATACCAGGAAGCGGCTGAACGGAACAGTTTGAGGCAGATAGTGATGCCGGCTCCACGTGGTATCATTTATGATCGGTTCGGTAAGCGTCTGGTAACGAATGTTCCTAGCATGGATATTGTCGTTACGCCAGCGGATCTTCCTGAAGATCAGGGAGCGCTTGATGAAGAGAAGCGGCTTATTCGTACGTTGTTGAGCATCAATGATGATGACATGGCGGCAATCTTCGATAAGATCGATCGTCATTCCATTGTCCCAGTGCCATTGAAAGAGCGAGTGACCCAAAATGAGATGTTGCTTTTTTTAAGTCAGAGCAAGGAGTTGCCTGGACTCAGTCTCTATAAGACGACACATCGAAATTATGCTGATAGTCTCATTTTTTCACATGTGCTTGGTTATGAAGGTAAGATTAGGAAAGATGAGCTTCTTAGTCATCCGGATTATCTCTTGACGGATTCTATCGGTAAGCAGGGAGTGGAGAAGGGTTATGAGGATACTCTTCGCGGGACGCACGGATTCAGGCAAGTAGAAGTGGATGCTCTCGGTCAAGTCCAGAAAGAACTCGGAACAATCAATCCGAAACCGGGAAATGATATTATCCTGAATATTGATGCTGATCTTCAGAAAAAGGTATTTGATGCGCTTCAGGCTATTCTTGAAAAGAACGGATTGGAACGTGCCGCAGCTATCGCGCTTGATCCGCGTGATGGTGCTGTACGAGCTCTGGTGAGTTTGCCAAGCTTCGATAATAATCTGTTCGCTGAAGGCATTTCCGCTGTCGATTACCAGAAGCTGATGACGGACCCGTCTCAGCCGCTTTTTGATCGGGCCGTTTCGGGTGAATATCCTCCGGGATCCACGATCAAGCCGGTAATTGCAGCGGCTGCTCTTGCCGAAGGAGTCATTACGCCTTCGACTATCATAAATGGTATGGGTGGTGTTCTTCGTATCGGCCAAGCCAGTTTTCATGACTGGACAACACATGGTCCGAGCGATGTGCGGGCAGCGATAGCGGAAAGCAATGACATTTTTTTCTATACTGTCGGTGGCGGATATGGCAATATCGCGGGACTTGGCATGGATCGTATGAAGAAATACGATAATCTGTTCGGCTATGGCGATAAGACTGGCATTGACCTTCCGAGCGAAGCGGACGGATTCATTCCTGATACGGCTTGGAAAAAAGAAAAGCTTGGTGAACGCTGGTATGTCGGCGACGATTACCATGCTTCGATTGGACAAGGATTCGTGACAGCGACACCGCTTCAGATTGTCAATGCGGTCGCAGCAATAGCGAATGGCGGTACGTTGTATGTGCCGCATATCGTCGGACAGATTCGTTCTGCCGATGGGAAGGTCTCACCGATTCCGGTTCAAGTGATACGAAAAGATTTTATCGATAGCGGAATACTTGAAGTTGTTCGTGAAGGCATGCGCCAGACAGTAACGAGCGGAACTGCGCAATCGCTTAAGACTCTTTCGATTGAAACGGCCGGTAAGACAGGAACAGCCCAATTCGGATCTGATGGAAAGACACATGGGTGGTTTGTCTCGTTCGCTCCATATGAGCATCCCGAGCTTGCGTTGATTGTTCTTGTGGAAGGGCAGGGCAGCGAAGGATATAATACGGTACCGGTTGCGAAAGAAGTCTATGAATGGTATTTTTCGCGCGAAACAAACAGCGAGCAAGAAGATGAAAAATAAGGCTTTTCCAAGCCATGGAATATCTGATTGACAATTTCGCATAGTTTGGTACTATTGAGTGGCTTTATAGGCGCTCTTCTTCCGTTATGGAAAGAAGTTTTTGTTTTCAATGTCCAGAGGCCAAGAAAGGACAATAAATCACATACGAAACATATGCCGAGAATTTTTACTGAAGAAGGTTTGAAAAAATTACAGGTAGAGCTTGAGGATCGGAAGACCAGGATCCGCCAGGAGATTGCAGCAGCAATCAAAGAAGCTAAGGAGCAAGGCGATCTTTCGGAGAATGCCGAATATAGTGAGGCGAAGCATCGTCAAGATGAGAATGAGACGCGTATCGCAGAATTGGAAGGCATGCTGAAAGATTCTGTCGTCGCGACAAAAAGTCGGAGCACATCCCATGTTGGCATCGGTTCCGTACTGAGCGTTAAGGTGGCTGGAAAAGTGATGCGTTTTGAAATCGTCGGTTCGAACGAAGTTGATCCAGCACAGGGAAAGATTTCCAACGAGTCTCCGCTTGGGCAGGAATTTATGGGCAAGAAGAAAGGCGATAAGATTGAGTTCGCTGCTCCAGCCGGCGTCATGAAATACGAGATTATCGAAGTCGCATACAAGATTTTGGCGGGTTCTATGCAACGTGCCGGGTTTATGTCCCGCATTTGTTTTTTTTCTTAGGGTATGATATGGTTTCGCT
>DBUA01000033.1:2376-3186 GCA_002307715.1 Candidatus Moranbacteria bacterium UBA1302 | reverse complement strand
CCAATCAGGCTGCGGGAGCCGGTGAGCAGTATGGAGATGACTGTGACGATCGAAAAGATGATTGTCCAGATAATGACGGGAATCATAGGGTTCATATGAGATGTTTGATAAGCGTATAATAGCGTGTCAGAACCGTATTGGCGAATGAGAGAAGCGGCGATTGGACAGCCTTGAAATCGACGGTTGGCTTGAGAAACGGGAAGAGTTCCCGATCGATGACCGCTCGTTCGGATTGGATGATGGCACGTGCCGCAAGCGTTTTTCTGATGCTGAAAAGGAAATCGACGGTGCTTCGCAGTTTCGCGCACAAATAGCCGTTGGTGAGCGCGTGGAACAGCATGCCGATTTCCATGAAGATGAGTGCTGGAAAGATGAGAAAAAGGAGTCTGAAGCTGAAGTGTTTTACGATGAAGATGAAACGATTTCGTTCGAGCAGGTAGAATTTCAATCCGGCAAGGTGTTTCTTTTCGAAATCGTATTTGTGCCAAACGATTGAACGGGCGGAAATGATGTTCCGATATCCGTACTCTCTGGCTTGCCAGCCGAGATCCTGGTCTTCCAGGTAAGCGAAGAATGATTCGTCGAGTCCGGGCAGGGCGTGGTAGGGTTTTTTCTTGACGAATAGACAGGCGCCAGAGGCGTAAGCGATGTCACGGTCTTCGCAAAGCGTTTGGGTGTCGTCGTTTCCGTAACATCCGCAATAACCGAATCCGAGGAATTGTATCTCGTTGCCGCATGTATTGAAGCTGTGAGTCGGCCCATTTTGCCAGAGATAGATTTTCGGTTGGACGAACGCGATGGTGTCTGCGG
>DBUA01000033.1:0-2051 GCA_002307715.1 Candidatus Moranbacteria bacterium UBA1302 | reverse complement strand
AGGAGGACGGCTGCGTCAAAATCCGCTTTGAACGCTTCGGTCAGGGCATTTTTGTAGGCTTTTGCATAACCGAGATTGGTAGCATGCTGTATGACGCGGATATCCGGATAATTGGAGCGGACCAGGTCTGCTGATCCATCAGTAGAGGCATTATCGATATAGATGATTTCTCGATCCGCATAAGAGCTGTCGAGTACGGACGCGATCGTCTCAGATAGCGTTTCTCGATGGTTGTATCCGAGAATGAGCACGGCAACACGGCAAGAGTGCATAGAGCGCTTTGATGAGCGGGTTAGTCGCGATTGATCTGCCGTAAAGCATCGCGCCGAACGAATTCTGAGAGACTGCGCTCAAGCTGTTCGATGGTTGAGAGCAGCCGGAAGATGATGGCAAAGACAATGATGAACCCGATAAAGATGAGTGTATTGAGATTTTCTCCTAAGCCGAGGGCTTGTGAAAGAGAGTGGCCGGCTGTCGGCATGATAGAGAATGTCATGATACCGCCCCAAATGGTGCTGGAAGCGATGAATTTGAATAAAGTGTGTCCATGCCGCCGGTCGAGGAATTTCGCGATATTGGATGTGAGAAAGATTCCAGCGATGGCAGCAAGGATGATCTGATAGGCGGTCATAGGAAGGAAAGATCCCGGATTATTCGAAGATAAGCATTCTGATGAGGGTTTTACAGCCGTTTTTGAGATTCATTTTTTGGCGTTTTCCGAGCGAATAGGCGGTATAGCGGACTTTTATGGGTAGTTCGATAAAACGGAGATGGTTGTGATGGATTTCACGGATGACTTCGCTGTCGTATTCGTAGCGATCGGTGTGCGTGTCGATAGCATGAGCAGCTTTTTTGGAATACGCACGGAAGCCTGATTGGCTATCGTTCACCCAGAGCCCGTAGAGAAGCCAGACGATGAAGTTGCCGATGAGATTATGGATAATTTTATAGGCTGGCATGCCGGATCGGTCTTGAAGACGATTGCCGAGCACGACGTCGTAGCCGTCTTGGCTGATAGCCTTGATCATCGGTGCGATGTCAGTAGGGTCATGTTGCCCATCACCATCGATTGTGACGATAATATCGGCTCCGAGCCGTTTAGCGGCATCTATGCCGGTTTTGATGGCCGCGCCTTTGCCGCGATTGATGAGATGGCGAAAAACGGTTGCACCAGATCGTTTTGCAGCGGCTTCTGTCTGATCGGTACTGCCATCATCGATGACGATGATGGTGTCGTATCCGGCTGCCTTTGTCTCTTTGATGACGTGAGAGATGGCCTGCTCTTCGTTATGGGCGGGAATGACGATAGAAATAGACGGGAAACGGCGATCCATAACAATGAGAAATCAGAGTCAGAGCGATTCGTTATGTCGGTTCTTGGCGATATCGTAACGGCCGATGAAATGGTTCCAGCGGATCTTGAGCAGCGCGAAGAACATGTTGAGCGAATCTGAAATCGGACGGACGTTGGTGTTGCGAGTATCTTTGAGGATAGTGACTGGCAGAGTGGATACTTTGAGATTGTAACGGGCAGCTATGAAGAGGAGCTCGGCATCGAAGGCAAAGCGTTTGATGGTGATTTTTCGGAAAAGCGTGAGGGCGATGTCCCGACGGAAGAGCTTGAAACCGCATTGCGTATCGGCAAATTCGAAATTGCCGAGCAGAATCATTTGCAGCAGGTGGAATCCGCGCGCCATGATTCTGCGGTACCAAGGGATGGGTTCTTCGAAGCTCGAGCCTGACACGAGACGGGATGCTATGGCGATATCGGAGGTTTCGAGAGCAGAAAGGAAATTATCGAGTTCGGCGATCGGAATTGTGAGGTCGGCATCGATGAAAAGCACGGGATCGAATTTCGAAGCGAGTACGCCAGATTTTACGGCCGCGCCTTTGCCTTGATTCGATGGGAACGGAATGAGAATGAGGGGGATTTCGGGGCGAGCGTTTCCGATGCGTTCGATATTTTTTCTGGTGTCGTCAGGACTGCCATCAGTGACAACGATGATTTCGAACTGATCGAATCTCGGTTTGAGGTATTCGTAAATAGCGCT
>DBUA01000011.1:1450-4628 GCA_002307715.1 Candidatus Moranbacteria bacterium UBA1302 | reverse complement strand
CCACGAAGCTGCGGCAGCGTCACATGAGACTCATCGATGATCGTCAAGAAATCCGGGCGGCCTTCAGCGTCTTTTGGAAAATAGGCAAGTAGCGTCTCCGGAGGCTCGCCAGGCTGCTTGCCGGAAAGGTGGCGCGAATAATTCTCAATGCCATTCGTATAACCGATTTCGGCTATCATGGCAAGATCATAATTGGTACGGCGCTTGAGACGCTCGACTTCAAGCAGCTTCCCTTCCGCTTCAAGCTGCTTGAGCCGTTCATCCAATTCGGATCGGATAGAAACGAGTGCTTGCTCTTGCTGACTCTTCTCCGTAATGAAATGCTTCGCAGGAAACAGGAGTATAGCTGGCAGCTCACCGAGCACTTTCTGCGAAACCGGATCAATCTTCGTGAGAGACGCAACACGATTACCTGTTATTTCAACGACATACACTTGCTTCTCAGAAACCGGCATGATTTCTACACGATTACCCAAAGCACGGAAATGCCCCGGCTCAAGATCAGCATTCGTACGTTCAAAGAAAACAGCGACCAGGCGATGCAGCAGCTCGCTGCGCGACATCTCCATGCCTAATTCGATCCGCAAATGTTCCCGCTCGTATTCTTCCGGGCTGCCCAAACCATAAAGACAAGACACGGATGCCACGATAATGGTATCGCGGCGCGTCAGAAGCGATTGAGTCGACGCATGGCGCAAACGATCGATTTCCTCATTGATCTGCGCATCCTTCTCGATATACGTATCCGTCACCGGCATATAAGCTTCCGGCTGATAATAATCGTAATACGAGACGAAATAATGGACCGCGTGATCCGGAAAAAACTCCTGATACTCTTGGGCTAGCTGGGCAGCCAATGTCTTGTTATGCGCGATGACGAGCGTCGGTTTGTCAAAATGTGCGATGACATTCGCTGCTGTGAACGTTTTGCCAGAACCGGTCACGCCGAGCAAAGTCTGGAAACGATCATGTTTCGCCAATCCGCGCGACAAAGCCGCAATCGCTTGCGGCTGATCGCCAGACGGCTGATACGAACTTTTCAATGCGAATGTTGTCATGTTTTCTGCCATTATTTTTTATGGATGTCATGAACATCTTGGATAGATTTCTCTCGGCCAGCCAAGCGCCTGATAAGCAAAAAAAGCATCACGCTAAGACCAGTGATCACAAGCATGGCTTCCGCGCCAGAGTGGAATGGAACCAAGTGTTTCCAGAACGAATGAAACGCGGAAAAACCGACATATCCGGCATAAATATAGAACAAGTCTTTGATGATATTGCCGAAATACGTGGCGATCAAAAAGACACGAATATCCATTTTTATGATACCAGCGACGATTGATACCGGTGTTGTCGGAAAAAACGGAATAAAACGAATCACAAACAGTGCGCCGCCATCCTGCCAATGATGACCGGTAAATCGCCGGCCAATCCGTTCAATGTCTTCATGGCTGAAACCGACATATTTTTGGAAACGCCCCGTGAACAGATCTTCAAGCGTATCACCGATGAAATAATAGAGCCAAGCGCCGAGCGTCTTGCCAACATTGCCAAACACAGCAAGCCAAAAAAGATACCACAGCGGTTCATGTCTGAGCAGCACTAATGATCCTGCCGTCCCCATGACGAGCGCGGACGGAATAGGACTCACCACCTCTTCAAGGAACGAGCCAAGAAAGACGAACCAATCGAGCGGCATATGGAATGCTGCCATGCGAAAAAGCTGTTCGATACTATTGAGGAAATGCATAAGGAAAATGGCTGATAGGCTTATCGGCCCGCTTCCATAGTATACCCCCGAATCGTTCTCCAGTTAATCGACGAAGGTGAAAGCATGACCGACTTTATCGCCGCGTCCTGTACGACCGATACGATGGATGTAGTCTTCGTAGTTCTCAGGGATTTCGTAATTGATGACGTGGGAAACATCCGGGATATCCAATCCACGCGCAGCGACATCGGTTGCGACAAGGATTTTCGCTTGACCGGCGGTAAATTGACGAAGTGCACGCTGGCGTTGCGACTGCGATTTATCGCCATGGATAGAATCAGCGGAAAATCCGCGTTCAACAAGCCTCTTCGCAAGCTTATCGACTCCATATTTGGTACGACCGAAAATGATGACTTTTTCCATTTCAGGACGAAGCAGCAACTCATGCAGCACTTCGATTTTCTCCTCATCCTTACCGACACGAACGATATCTTGGTTGATATTCTCCGCCGTAGCGCGCGTACGCACCGAAACCGTGATCGGATCATGCAGGAAGTGCTTCGCCAACTCTGCGATTTCACGAGGCATAGTCGCAGAAAAGAACAGCGACTGGCGCGGGGCAGCCATAAGAGAGATCAAGAACTTTATATCCTTGATGAATCCCATATCCAACATACGATCGACTTCATCCAGAACGATATTATTGAAACTGCCGAGCGAAAGCTTCTTGCGTTCAATCAGATCCTTGAGCCGTCCTGGGGTACCGATGACAAAGCTTGGGTCGCGCGAAATGCTCCGAATCTGTTGATCGATATGCGCGCCACCGATACACAATGCGGAACGGAGGCCGGATCCGGTTGAAAAAAGCCTGAGCTCATCTTCTATCTGGAGAGCTAGTTCGCGCGTCGGCACGATGATGAGCGCTTTCTCATTCTTACTCTTGAACGTCTTATGGATGAGCGGCAGCAAGAATGCCGCCGTCTTGCCGGTACCGGTATTAGCGATACCGATGACATCACGGCCCTCAAGAATGCGCGGGATGGCTCCGTCCTGGATCGGTGTCGGATGTATGTAACCACGGTCAGCGACATTCTTTTTGAGCGCGCTATGCATCTTGAAATCAGCGAAACAATGTTCCGGGTGATACGCTTCGACTTCTGTCGTCTTGATGGCCTGCTTAATAAACTTCGAAAAATCCAAATCTGCGGCTGATGACTTGGCATCGCGCTTCTGCTTGCGTGAAGAACGCTTGGTAAAACGTCCGCCGCCGCGTTTCAAAGGATGATTTCCTACCTTCTTCGATGACTTCTTGAACATAACTTCTCTTCATGTGGTTGATTATGGCCTCCCGCCCCCTTCGGATCGGAAAAGGCCCAATCAAAGGAAAAAGAGTCTTTGATAGAGACTCTAGCGTAAGGATTCAATTGTATCAGAAAATGCCTATACTGTCAACTCAACCCGTCGTCC
>DBUA01000011.1:0-1102 GCA_002307715.1 Candidatus Moranbacteria bacterium UBA1302 | reverse complement strand
CGAAGTTCAATACGACAAGCAGCATACTCAGGAATGACACGAGCGACCAAGGCCCAAAACCGCTTGGAATGATTGAATTCGATGCGATGGCAAAGTTCATGGACAACGATATAGTCGACAAGATGTTCAGGAAGAAAGACAACGCGATAGTTGAAACTCATATTCCCCTGCCGCGAACAACTCCCCCAGCGAGTCTTCTGATCACGGATAGAAAGCTTCTTCCATGAAACGCCATACAACGGACAGAAATAATCGAGGCGCTCCCGTATGAGCGCGCGAGCCTGGTTCTCGTATCGTGCAAGATCCTCATGAGTGCCCCGAGCCAAGAGACGATTTCCGAAACGAGACCGAGCCTCTGACATGCGTTGGAAAATCCATTCGCGCTGACGTTCCAAAAAAAGTTTCCCTTGCCGATACGGCACAGCTGCCGGCAGCGTCAACGAAACACTCGAATCGGCATGGACAATAATTCGAAATCCGCGCGCCGAACGATATTTCTTCATGCTGACGCGCGTCCCGTCAAAAAATACATGCTCATCCGTCATAAGAGAATCATCACTTTTCTGGTGCTTGATACGGTTTCATGATTTCCTGTCGGATATTCGGTGATGGCATCATACACCGTTGCAACAGGATATCGATACTGAAAACCACGGCGCGTTCCAGGATCATTTACGATATATTCATTCCGTAGAGCATCATAACCGATGATCACCAGCATATGCGTTACCGGCCCCGGCGATACGAAATTCGGATTGCCAAGCTTCCGGCCATCAGTCGGTACCAGCACTATATGCCCAGCCATGAGCGTACGTACGATACGCTCCATACTTGCATCTGTTCGAAACTCTCCTCTTTGAGTCTGGTAATATTCATGAAAGACAGCGAGCGTATCTTCCGCCGAAAGATCGCCGACAAAGCGGCCGAAACGTTTCCGCTCGAATGCTGTCAGGCTGATGATATCGTTTTTTGCATCAAGTGGTGACAATGATGTTCCAGCAATCCAATGCCATGCCATAACCAGTGACGCTTCTTCGCAAGCATCCTGGAAAACAGCATCAGACCATTCTGCGAATGGAGCCTGCGGTGTGAACGGGACTGG
>DBUA01000055.1 GCA_002307715.1 Candidatus Moranbacteria bacterium UBA1302 | reverse complement strand
AAAAAATAGCCATCTCTGGCCATTTTTATGTATCCATTTCTACCTGAAGCCTCTCAATTCTTGTAAAGTTCTTTCACCTGGAAAAGGAAATACCAGCTAATAAGAACGGCGAAAACACCGTATACGATATTCAAAGAAACAATGTCTCCAAGAACACTGACAAGTGTCGCGTAAAAGCCAAGTTTCCAGGAAGCCTTCGTAAGTTTGAATAGTCCCGGCAAAGCATAGAGCTGAATGGCAGTCGATACGAGCAATGTAAGACCAACAGAAAAAATGCGAGCGCCGACGCCATATGTTGATCCTCCAAGCATCGCAAATGGCGTCAATATCGCTGAAAGCCCAAGCATAGCCAGAATGCTCGGTATAGCGAACACAGCCGAAACGACGACAACGTACGGCACAAACTTCACCAAGAACTGCTTAAAGCCGATAGGAAGCGCGGGCGCCTTCTTCACCATATACTGATCAAGCGTCACCTCAAGCTTTGCAAGAGCATTCTTCACGTCTTCCATCATGCTTGTTACAGGCGGTTTTGATGTTTCCTCTTGTGTTGTTTGGTTATTATCTTGAGACATATTTTCGTATCATCATCAGATTACTACTACTCACTCTTCAAAGATACACCCCTCTTCGATTTCTCGCAAAATCTCTTCCGGTACCGGATTACGTTCCGGACTCACTCCGGGGTAACGCCATGCACTGATGATTCGCGCTTGGCTGCTTTGCACTCTATCGGATGACTGCTGATTCATAGTCATATACATCACCCAGATTTCCTGTTTCCATACATCCTTGCCATTCACATGCTTCACAGAAACCGGCTGCATGACAGCGACCGTATCTTTCATGATGCCTTCTTCGCGACGCTGCGGATTCCGGATGACGCTCCGCACTTTTTGCTCCGATAATCCGTATTGACGCATTTTGAACTGCGAATGCAGCGTAAAACGATACGGGCCCGCACTCTTTGACGCCTTCGCTTGACGCTTCGCTTCGAACCGTTCACGGGCTTTCTGAACAAATTCCTGGTATGGTGATGCCATACTGCGATCAGATTTCCATGCCGCGAAGCGCAGCGATACGCTCTTCAATAGGAGGATGTGTCATGAACAATTTTGACACATTTTTTCCTTTGAGCGGATTGGATATATACAGCGATGCAGTAGCACGATTCGCTGCCGCTAACGGCGCTGGATCTCCGGAAATCTTCTCCAATGCCCTCGCAAGCCCTTCTGGATAACGAGTCAGGAGTGCACCAGACGCATCGGCCAAAAACTCCCGCTTTCTGGAAATGGCAAGCTGCATGAGCGTTGCAGCAATAGGCGCCAGAATCGAAAGGACAAGCGCCAAAACAAACAGTATGAGTTGCAATTGGCCATTCTTGTTGTCGCCTTCGCTATCTCTCCCCCCAAACCAGATCCAATTCCGGAACCAATCAGCCAAAAGCGCAATAAACCCGACCAAAATGACGACGACCGTCGACACGAGTGTGTCACGATTGCCGATATGTGAAAGCTCGTGCGCAATGACTCCTTCAAGTTCTGTTTTTTCCAATCGGCTGATGATGCCTGTCGTAAGGCAGATGACGCCATGTTCAGGATCTCGTCCTGTCGCAAAAGCGTTAAGTGCTGCATCTTCCATAATATACACTTTCGGCATCGGCAGTCCGGCCGTAATACACAGATTCTCAACAAGCCGATATATCGCTTTATTCTCTTCAAACGAAAGCTCGTGCGCATTACTCATGGAAAGGACGATCCGATCACTCCACCAATATGAAGCGATACTCATGAGAAGAGAGAACGCTACGGCTCCATACAAGATACCGGTCGAATGCATAGCACCAGCGAATACGTATCCCACTCCGATAACGAACACGAAAAATCCTGTCAGATAAATCCAGGTAAGACGGCTATTGGTATCGTAATTGTTATAAATCGTCGGCATATGGATTCTCTCAACGGCTTATTCCGAGACTTCCTTATTGTAAGGTACGGGAAGAAAAAAGAAAACAGGCGCCGAAATGACGCCCGATATCGACCAAAAACCGATTAGAACTCAACTTTGACAGGAGCTTTCTCCCCTTCTTCCGCCTCAAAGAACTCACGTTTTGCGAATCCGAAAAGTGACGCGATGATATTCGAAGGAAACATGGTAATTTTCGCGTTAAGTTCCATAACATTGCTGTTATAGAATCGGCGAGCTGCTTGGACTTTATTTTCAGTATCCGAAAGCTCCTGTTGCAACTCAAGAAAATTCTGATTAGCTTTAAGGTCAGGGTAGGCTTCGGCGATCGCGAAGATTGATTTGAGTGCTCCGGTAAGCGTATTTTCAGCCTCGCCTTTCTGAACGATACCGGTAGCCGACATCGCCTGGGCACGAGCAGCAGTCACTTTTTCAAAAACGCTCTGTTCATGCGAAGCATACCCTTTCACGGTATTCACGAGATTCGGAATAAGATCATAACGACGCTTCAATTGGACATCAATATCGCTCCAAGCTTCTTCTGTCCGAACCTTGAGACGAACCAATCCATTATAAGAAACGATCGCAAAAAGCGCGACAACAGCAACGACAACGAGCGCAAGTGTCATATGTGAAAATCCATTACTTCTTACTCTCCGTTACGTTTGAAGTATACCATAAAAACCTGTTCGAGGATATACTATATATGTACTTAATCAAACATATAAACAAACACCGCTATGGAACCATTCCAAAATTATCTCGTTTTCCTTATTCCGATCGTTGTCGGCATCCTGACACAAATCATCAAATTCGCATTCTATACCATGCGTCATGGATGGGATCCTGAATATATATTCACGCATGGCCATATGCCGAGCGCTCACACCGCACTGGTTGTTTCGCTTTTAACGACTGTGGGTCACTATGACGGCATCGGTTCGGGAGTCTTCGCCATCTCTGCTGTTCTTGCTTTCATCGTCATTGATGATGCTGTTCGTATCCGCATGCACCTCGGAGATCAAGGCCGCTACCTCAATATGCTTGTCGAGCAACTCCATGAAGTGATCGACGAAGCGAAGTTCCCTCGTCTCAAAGAGCGCGTCGGTCATCGTACGAGCGAAGTAGTGGCAGGAGCTCTTATCGGCTTCATCCTTTCAACGCTTTTTATCGCTTTGCTTTCCTAAAGCATACCTGACTTTTCTTTAAATCTGAGGTATACTTGGAAGATACAATTCGTTATTTTACAAGAGGAGATAATCGTGACCACA
>DBUA01000056.1 GCA_002307715.1 Candidatus Moranbacteria bacterium UBA1302 | reverse complement strand
AAGGAAAAAGGCATCAGATCCGAATATCTGCATAGCGATGTGAAGACGATTGATCGCATCCGTATTTTGACGGCTTTTCGTCGAGGAGATTTCGATTGCCTGGTTGGTGTGAATCTTCTGCGTGAAGGCCTTGATCTCCCGGAAGTTTCATTTATCGGAATTCTTGATGCCGATAAGGAAGGATTCCTTCGCTCTGAGACATCACTGATCCAGATCATTGGCCGGGCAGCGCGCAATGTATCTGGACATGTGACATTGTATGCGGATACGATGACTGGTTCGATGGAACGGGCAATCGGTGAGACGAATCGGCGCCGTCAACGTCAGACAGCTTACAATAAGGAACATGGCATAACGCCGAAAACTATCCGTAAGCAGATCCATGATATTACCGAACATCTCGAGAGCGAACATGAGAAAGCTGTGCGAGCCAATGTCTCTCTTGATAAGGAAGTGTTCGCTCAGAATCCGCAGAAGCTCATCCGACTCAAAGAGAAGGAAATGCAGGCGGCTGTAAAGCTGCTTGATTTTGAGACAGCAGCTATTCTGCGCGATGAGATACGCATGCTTGAAAAGGCGAGTGATACAAGAAAATCTAAGCGAAGTTCTCGTGCATAAAATATCGGATTGTCCGTATCGTTGCAGAGCTGCATACGATATGTGATATACTGTATATTATTAATACAGGCTGAATAGGATACACGTTTATGACAATGAGACAAGGCGCCATAACGGTCGCAGTCATCGCTGTTGTCGCTGCTATTGCGGTATTTTCATATCGTCAGTACAGCAGCGGAGAGAACGGGCAGACACCAGGATTCTCGTCGCGCTCCGATATGCCGGCTGCAGTGTCGCCGTTAGCATCCGTTCCGGAAACGACTGTCGATATCGCGTCGGCAATCAGCGATGAGGCATCGGCTGATACGACGATATTTGATGCGGAAGCGTCAGAAGAGCGTTCTGATACTGCTTCTGATAGCGAAGTTTTGAATGATCTTGATACATCTTATGATGAAAATGGATTTTGATGCACGATATTTTGGCGTTCTTTTGGTAGCAGTAGCATGCGCGATGCCTGTGGCTGTTTCGGCGAAGGATATTTCGTCTGTTCGACAGACTGTCGGAGAGCGTCAGGAAAATAGGCAGGATGCATTCTGTGAACGTTTTTCAGAACGGGCGGCACAAGCGGCAACGGCGGCAGACACTATCCAGGCTTCGATAGACAAGCGTCAGGATGGGCGTGAAGCGCGTTTGAATGAAAGCCGGGCGAAACGTAATGAAGCGTTGGATGATGCCCGCTCAGAGGCGGATCAACGCCGTTCTGAAATGTATCAGAATCTTGAGAACGCAGCAGTGACAGATGAACAGAAAGCGGCTGTAAAACGTTTCAAGGAAACGGTTGAAGCGGCTATACAAACACGCCGTTCTACGGTTGATGCCTCTATTGCTTCTTTCCGTTCGGATGTCGATGGTATTACATCGAGACGGAATGCTTTGGCTGCCGTGTCGGCTTTCCAGTCGGCTGTCCAAACCGCATCTGCTTCGGCGAAAAATGCTTGTGCCAATGGTACGGATGCGTTGACAGTGCGCGCGACGTTCCGGTCAGCTATTCAAGCGGCTCGCCAGGGGCTTGTATCAGAACGGAATAAGACGACAGAGGCAGGTACGCAGATGGATGCTGCGATTGCGAAACGTCGTGCTGCGATCGTGTCGGCTGTCGAGGCATTCCGATATCAGTTGGATCAAGCTCGTATCGAACTTCAAGCGGCTTTCAATGAGACGGAACGGGAAGATCTGTAAACCGTCCTCATCATCAATTCATCTGATTGCGACGCATATCAAAGAAGGACATACGTTTATAATCTCTGGGGTTGTGATAGCGAACACATGACTGCATCGAATGGACAGCTGATTATCGCTGCGGACGATTATGGCATTCGCGAGACTTCGAAGCCGATTTTGGCTTTAGCACAGCGGGGGAAATTGGATCGTGTCGGCGTTCTGGTCCATTTTACGTCGCCTGACGAAGCGGCAGCGCTTCTTGAGACTGGAGTGCAGATCGATATCCATCTTGAGTTGATTGATTTTTTGAAGAGCGGCGATCAGCATGCTCGCGCAGGCGTATTCGGACGAGGATTCAATTTCGTGTGGCGATATGCGTTCAGTCGCGAGACAGCGCGTCAAGTCGAAGAACAGTGGGAAAGCCAGGTCTTGCGGTTCCATGAATTATTCGGTCGGTTTCCTGATGGCTTCAATTCTCATGAGCATGTACATTATTTCCCTGTGTTTTTCCGTGTTTTCATGAAATTGGCAGATCGATATCATATACCATACATCCGTTTTGGCACATCGGGTATTTTCCGCGGAGAGCAGCGTGGAATGGTGGCTGGTATTCTGAGCGTGTTGCGATTCCGTAATCTTTCTCTCTTCAAAGCATCAGGATTGCATTCGTCTGAATGGATGACGAGCTTTGATTGGTTGGCAAGTCCGCAGCCGTCGTCATGGCGTCTGCCATCCGGAACAGTCGAAGTGGTTGTCCATCCGGAGCGTGCCGATGAATATCAGGCGATACTTGAGCATTTTTGAAGAATGTGCTATAATACTTTCTCTTCTAATTATGGCTTTTCTGTTCCGGATAGGAACGGGAGAAATGTAAAACGTTGCTATGGGAGCAGGAATGTCATCCAAACGAATAGCGCATGATATTCATCCATCGGATAAAATAGTCGTTAAAGGTGCTCGAACGCACAATTTGAAGGATATTACTGTCGAGATGCCGCGGAATCGGATGATTGTTTTCACTGGATTGTCAGGATCGGGAAAATCATCATTGGCATTCGATACGATATTTGCCGAAGGGCAGCGCCGCTATGTCGAATCGCTGTCTGCCTATGCGCGACAATTCTTGAATACGATGCAGAAGCCTGATGTCGATGAGATTACCGGATTATCACCGGCTATTTCTATCGATCAGAAATCAGCGAGTCGCAACCCGCGTTCGACGGTCGCGACCATCACCGAGATTTATGATTATCTCCGCGTGCTGTATGCGCGGCTTGGACGGCCGCATTGTCTTGAATGCGGACGGGAGATACGGAAGCTTTCGACGGAAGAGATGCTCGAATCGGTACGTAGCCGCGTAGGTCAATCCCGTGCTGATCAACAGCATGCTGATGGACGGTCTCTCATGATCACTGCTCCTGTCGTCCGCGGACGGAAAGGAGAATATTATCAGATGCTCTATAATGCTCTCAGCCGAGGATTCAGTAGCATAGTGCTTGATGGTGAACGCAAGAGTCTTCGAGAACAGGTCATTCTTTCAAAAAATAAGAAGCATGACATCGATCTTATCGTCGATGAGCTGTCTCTCGATGAATTTGAGAAATTCCCTGAAACTTCCGAAGGTCGTCTTTCTGAGGCGGTTGAGCGCGCACTTGAAGAGAGCGATGGATTGGTTGGCATCCGTATCGGTGAGGAAAGTTTCGTTATGTCATCGAAATTCTCTTGTCCATATGACGGCTTTTCATATCCTGAAGTCGAGCCGCGGCTGTTCTCATTCAATTCTCCGTATGGCGCCTGTGAAGCCTGCAATGGTCTCGGTACGAAGCATCTCTTCGGCGACGAGCCGTGCGAAGTTTGCCAAGGGACGCGGTTGCGCGAAGAAGTGCTCCATATAAAAGTCGGCGGCAGGAATATCGTCGAGGTGATCGGTATGACCATAGCGGATGCCTTGGGTTTTTTTGAGAATCTCGAACTTTCAGAACGTGAACGGCAGATTGCTGCTGTTGTGCTGCGCGAAGTCAGCGGACGTCTCACATTCCTGCTGGATGTAGGGCTCGATTATCTGACGCTTGACCGTCGAGCTAATACGCTTTCTGGTGGTGAAGCGCAGCGTATCCGATTAGCATCGCAGCTCGGTTCGAAATTGGTGGGAGCACTGTATGTTCTTGATGAGCCGACGATCGGGCTCCATAGCAGGGATAATGATCGGCTCATAGCGACACTTTTGTCGCTTCGCGATATGGGCAATACCATTATCGTAGTCGAACATGATGAGGATACTATTTTTGCTTCCGATTATATCGTCGATATCGGTCCGGGAGCGGGTGTGCACGGAGGAGAAGTTGTTGTGGCTGGCCAGCTTGAAGGCTTGTTGACAGCGAAGAAGAACGAATCGGGATCTCTTACACTCGCGTATTTGCGAGGAGAAGAACGTATTGCCATACCGGAAAAGCGGCGTGAGAAAGAAAAGGGAGTAATCAAGATCCGCGGCGGCAATCTTTTCAATATCAAAGATATGGACGTCGATATCCCGTTGGGACGTTTTGATGTGATTACTGGTGTTTCCGGCTCTGGCAAATCGACGCTTCTGTACGAGATTCTTCATAAGAATCTGCAATTTCGGCTCGATAGGCGTTATAAATCCGGAGAAAGCGCGCATTGCCGATCATTTTCGGGAACAGAGTATGTGTCGCGCGCGGTCATGATAGACCAGAGCCCGATCGGTCGGACGCCGCGCTCGAATCCGGCGACCTATACCGGCGCATGGACGCATATCCGCGATATGTTTGCGGCAAGTGAAGAAGCACGCGTGCGCGGGTGGAAAGCCGGTCGTTTTTCATTCAATCGTCCTGGTGGTCGTTGCGAAGCCTGTGAAGGTAACGGTTTCATCGCGGTTGAGATGCATTTTCTTCCGACAGTTTATGTTGAATGCGATGTGTGCAGCGGGAAGCGTTTCACGAAAGAAACGCTTGAGGTGAAATATAAGCATAAGAGCATCCACGACGTACTCGAGATGACGATTGAGGAAGCGCATGTATTTTTTTATGATATTCCGGCGATTGCTGATCGTTTGAAGACATTGAATGAGGTCGGACTCGGATATCTTAAGCTCGGACAGAGTGCGACTACGCTTTCGGGTGGCGAAGCGCAACGCGTCAAAATCGCGAGCGAATTGTATCGTCCGCATGTCGAACGTACGATTTATCTTCTCGATGAGCCGACAATTGGTCTGCATTATGAAGACGTGAAGAAGCTCATTGAGATTCTCGATCGGCTCGTTGAGAAAGGCAATACTGTTATCGTTATCGAGCACAATCTGGATTTTATAAAATCAGCTGACTATATTATCGACATCGGTCCGGAAGGCGGCGTAGGGGGTGGCCGAGTCGTTGCGACTGGTACGCCGGAACAAGTAGCCATGAAAAAAGGATCGTACACAGGAGAATATCTCCGGCGCGCGTTGAAAAAGTAAGAGCAAGATGCTTCCATAGCATCCTGCGCATGTGGTACCATATGTGAGAGTAGAGATTCTTATTTGCCGTAAGTGAACGTATGGCTTCCACCGCTTCTTACATATCGCGCGAATACCGATGTTCGTGTGGTAAGTTATTGTTCCGAGGAATTTTATTCAAGAGCCGCGTAGATATAAAATGCTTGCGATGCGGACACGTGCAGACGCTTATCGGATTGACGCCTATCCCAGTATCTGATGGATGTATTTTTGTATCCGATAAGGATGGCATAATCGTTGAGGTGACTGGAAACGTGAGGCGTCTTTACGGATGCCATCCGGATGATATTGTCGGAAAACATGTGAGCGGATTCTGTGCGAACCGATCGATTGCAGAGGATGACCGCGAAGCCGCTTTGCGATGCGGAGACAAACGATATCTTCGTCTTGATTTGGAGCACCTTGATATGTCAGGTGATCCTCTTTCGGTGTCAGTGTCATATCATGCGATCAATCAGAATATGCAGAAACTGGTTGTTCGTATCATCAATCCTGCTTTAGTTCAGGATGATCAGCACGTGCCGCTTTGCGATTTCGTTTGCGAGGTGAGCGAACGTGGCGATGTTCTGTATGTCTGCAGCCGATCAGAGCGCTGTCTTGGTTTTCGGCCGATCGAGATTGTCGGTAAAAATATCGCGTCTTTCTATCCGATGAGAGGAATCGATAGAAAGCTGAGGCAATTTGAGATATTGGCAAGAAAAGCAGCGTCATGGCGTTTGCCGGAATATCAGCTGCGACGTAAGGATGGAACGGTGGTCTGCTGTCGGGCATATTGTCTGCCGAATATCGACGAGTACGGATATCTTTTGGGTTATCGGATGCTTAATTGGGCTGGCCATACCGGAAACGCTCCAGACAAGGAATAGGAATAATGTGTTGCCAGTGATAACAAGCATGATATCATCGGAGGAT
>DBUA01000038.1:7581-17494 GCA_002307715.1 Candidatus Moranbacteria bacterium UBA1302 | reverse complement strand
CACAACGCAGCGGGTCAGCCATCGTCGATACCGCCAAACGACTCAATGCTTCTTTGACACTGGCTCTTCCAACCGCCCGACCCATCTCCGCCAAAGGATCCGCTATCACCATCGCTGTGAAATATCCTTTTCACAAAGAACGTCTTGATGAGCCAGCTAATCAGTTGACACTCAAGACAGCCTTTGATACCATCTTGGGGTCACCGACAACGCTTCGAATATCACTAGAAGACGTTCCAAAAACAGAATCGGAGCAAGCGACATTTCCATCTGACCCGCTAATCAATCAAGCGATGGAGATGCTCGGTGGAAGACTCGTACAAGAAAATTGATCATCAGAAAATTCAAAAAGATACAGAATCAGTTTTCCTTTTTTGGGGAGTAGCCAAGCGGTAAGGCAGGGGCCTTTGAAGCCTCCATACGAAGGTTCGATCCCTTCCTCCCCAGCCAATAAAATCAACAATCACACGACTGAGAAAAGTTCCGTGATGAAGTGGTCGTCTCTGGCGAAAAACGAACAACTCATGGCTGATTTGAAAAATCTCGGGATTCAGCTCTAAAAAACATGTTTCTATAAGCATTATCTGAATATCGACACCAAATAATAGCCTGCTATTGACTTTCATACGATTCGGTGCTAGAATTACAAGTAAAGCAGAAGAAATGTAGTCGGATTTCTTAAACTTTCGCTAATCAGCAGTAGTACCGAAGAAAGCCATGAACGGAACCATCAAGACGCTCACGGACCGTGGATTCGGATTCATTTCCCGCGAAGGCGAGGAAAAGGATCTCTTTTTCCATGCCAAAGAGCTCGTCGGCGTGACTTTCGATGAACTCAAAGTCGGCGATGCCGTCACTTTTGAAATCATCGAGAGCGGCAAAGGTCCAGCAGCCACCAATGTGGCTCGTGCCTAAGGAGAACGACGCTATTCGAAGAAAACCGTCGGATTCATCCGACGGTTTTCTATTTCTCCCCTGCTAGCAACCGTTCCAATATTCTCCATTTTATGAATACGAAAAAAAATCAGACTCTCTTCGCGCTTTTCTTGACCTTGCTCCTCGATATGATAGGTATCGGCATGATCATTCCAATCATTCCGATCATTTTTACTGATCCTTCTTCGCCGAATTTTCTGCTTACTGGCTACTCGCAAGCCGAACAATACATAGTATCCGGCGCTATCACAGCCATATTCGGCATCATGCAATTCATCGGTGCTCCGATTCTCGGCGAACTTTCCGATGTCTACGGACGAAAGCGACTCCTTATCATTGGCGTCGGCGGACTCGCTTTCTCACAGATGTTGTTCGGTTTTGGCATTGAAACCGCATCTTTGAGTCTTATTTTCGCCAGCCGATTCTTAGCCGGACTTTCTGGAGCGAATTTCAGCATCGTACAAGCAGCTATCGTCGACATCAGCGAACCGCATGAACGCGTGAAGAATTTCGGACTCATCGGCGCAGCATTCGGCATCGGCTTCATATTCGGTCCGACGCTGGGAGGATGGATCGCGCGTGCCGCTCAAAATCCAGCAGCGCCTTTCTGGTTCGCCGGACTCATCGGCATAGCCAATCTTATGCTCATCACATACTTCCTCAAAGAAACCCACCACGACCGGACAACGGAGCATCATTTTCATATCCTGAAAGGAATCAGGAACATCCGTACTGCATTCCGCGACGCCGATGCTCGCCCACTCTATCTTTCGAGCTTTCTCTATTCATCAGGATTCACCTTCTTCACTTCGTTCATCGGCATATTTCTTGTCAATCGCTTCTCTTTTGACGAAGCATCCATCGGGACATTCTTTGGAATTATCGGCGCTTGGAGCATCTTTACGCAGATCTTCATCCTGCGGGTACTCTCAAAAAAATACTCTGAGCGCGCCATCCTCCGCTGGTCATTCCTCTCGGTCGCCCTCGCTATCGCTCTCTACCCATTCATACCGGAAGCCTCTCTTCTCTTCGCTGTCATGCCATTCTTCTCCGTACCACAAGGACTCTCCATGGCGAACTTGGGATCGCTCATCAGCAAGGGCGTTTCCAAAAAACGCCAAGGCGCCGCACTCGGCATCAATGGCTCTCTCATGGCGCTTTCCCAAGGAATCATACCTCTTTTAGCCGGATTCGGATCAGGTTTTTTCGGTCTTCGCATCCCCTTCCTCATCGGTTCACTCTTCGTATTGGCTGCCTGGATCAATCTCTTCGTTCTCAACAAGAAAAAAACTGTTTAAACGGCTTGTACCGACATCGCATACTGAGCGGCCGATTCGCCAGCCACAAAACCGGTCGACCAACACAGCTGAAGACTGAAACCGCCTGACGGCCGATCAATATCAAGAATATCGCCAACCACATACAGGTTCCGATATTTTTTCGAACACATGGAACGAAAATCGACTTCGTAAGGCACCAAGCCTCCCGATGTGATGATCGCCTTTTCGGGTCCAAGAAATCCAGAAATCGTCATCGGCATGCGCCTGATCACTCGCCCGATAGATAATCGCTCTTCCCGGCTCACGGAATGTGCCGGCTTCCCAGAATCGACCCCAGCCAATGCAAGCACCGCTTCCGAAAATACCGCCGGGATGATGCCTGAAAGGATATTCTTTACCCGCTTGTTCTGATGTTCCAAGAAGATTGCTTGGATCCGCTTATCGATCGCACCCTGATCTGTTCCTGGCAAAAGATCAAGCATAAGCTCCACCTGCTGCCGCTTCATAAGTTCTTTCGCCTCACGGCTCATATTGAGTACCATGGGACCAGAAAGTCCGAAATGCGTGAAAAGCATCTTACCACGCCGTATAAAAATCTTCTTGCCATCCTGATATACAGAAAGCGCTGCGTCTTCCAATGCTGTACCGGAAAGCGCATGCACCCAACGTTCACGCACCCTAATCGGCACGAGCGACGGTTCCGGATCGCGCACTGTATGGCCAAGTTCTTTCAAGAATCGGAATCCGTCCCCAGTCGATCCTGTTTCCGGATGCGAAAGACCGCCTGTCGCGAGCACATACGACGATGCACGAAGCACTTCATCATTCCCACCAATCCGTAATCCGATTATGCATCCACTTTGCGCCTCAAAACCTTTCACAAAGACATTACGACGAACCTCCACTCTTCCTTCGTCCATATACCGACTGAGCGCAGCCCACACCGACTGTGCCTGATCGCTCTCAGGAAAGACACGGCCCAGCGCCTCGACTTTGATTGGAACTTTCCGCTCATTGAAAAAACGAAGTGTATCCTCCACACCGAAACGTGAAAAGGGCGAAAAAAGGAATTTTTTATCTTTCCCGAATTTCTCCAAAAAATCTGGCCCGACGTTGGTCAGATTACACCGGCCGCCACCCGTGATGAGCAACTTCTTTCCGAGTTCCTCGTTCTTCTCCAAAAGAAGCACGCGTGCGCCGCATTCAGCCGCTCGTCCAGCTGCCATCATACCGGCCGACCCTCCGCCGATCACGATGACGTCATACTCTTCGTACCGTTCCTGTCGCATATGGTTTTTTGAAAGAGAAGACTGTTTCCCATGCTTCATCACATAAGATACGTAATGAGTTACGTATCTTATTACGTAATAATCGCCAGCGGTACGGGATCAGAGATCATTTCCCGTATAGGACAGATTGAAACTCTTATTGATAAGCGGGAAATCAGGCACGATATCATTCGTCACGACATATGGAAAGACCTGCCAGTTCAAGAAGGATGGATCGCGCACTTTGACTCGTGAGAGCGCCCCCAGATCATCTGTCGCTATGAAATACACGATGTCGCCTCGCCAACCTTCAACGATACCGACCGCATGCGCCTCAAACGGCAAATTCCCGATAGAAGCCGTGAGATTTCCTTTTGTATGGGGCAGAAGCGTAAGCGCTTGACTGAGCAGCCTGAACGACTGATGGACTTCACGGATACGGACGAAAAAACGGGCACAGACGTCTCCGGAGGATTCGGTCGGAACACTCCATTGCAGCCCATCGTAAGCGGCATACGGAAAGTCAGCGCGCGCATCGATATTGATACCGACAGCGCGAGCAGCAATACCGACCACACCATGATCACGTCCAATTTTCGCATCAAGACGTCCTGTCCCATGGAGACGATTCAACAGTGAATCGCTCTCTTTGGCTGCTTCAATAATTTCGCGGAAATCTTCTTCTAACACTTCAAGATCGTCTTGGAACTTCCGAACGGTTTCAGCATCAATATCGCAAGTCACGCCACCCGGAACAATAACGCCTCGAAGGAAACGATTTCCGGAAAGTCGCTCGTTCCATTGGAGCGCTCGTTCTCGAAGCCTCGTTCCCTGACTACCTCCGAAACTCAATCCGGTATCGAGCATGATGAACGCTATATCATTGAAATGGTTCGCTAGACGTTCAAGTTCAGCATAGATGACACGCAAAAGCTTCGCTCGTTCAGACAATTCCGCTGCAGCAAGCGCTTCAATAGCTTGAGCGAAAGCAAGCGCGTGATGGAATGAGCTATCGCCGGAAATACGTTCCGCTAATGCGACCTTCCGTTCCATCGGAAGCGTTTCAAAAAGCTTTTCCGTCCCCTTATGAACATAACCGAGTCGCGGTTCAAGTTTAAGTATCTCTTCACCTAAGACACTGAAGCGAAAATGTCCTGGTTCGATGATACCAGCATGCACCGGACCGACTGGAATCTCGTACACGCCTTCACCATCGAATTGCTGGAAAGCTGGCATCTCTTTCCCTGTCGGTTCTTGCTTGGCATTCCATGCGAAATCCTTGCGAAGCGGATACAGGTCTTCCGAAAAATTCTCACGATGTAAAAGAATGCGTTCAGCCCGTGGATGTCCTTTTGGCACAAGCCCGAAAAAGGTCATGATTTCCTGTTCATAAACGGAAAATTCCTGATCAACAAGCGTCAACGACGGAAATGTCGCATCAGCTTCGGAAACAGAAAGGGTCGGTACCAAAAAGACTCCTTCTTTTGGAATGCCAAACACATAATGGATGCGGAAAACGCCTTTGTTTGTACGTTCATCGGCGGCTGCGACTGTCTTGAGCGGCAGATGATGCTCATGTTTGAGAGTCCGAACCACCTGTTCAAGCTCAACAGCGGGCACATCGAACAGAAGAATATTTCCTTCTCGTTCCGCAGCATACGTGAGGCCGTATCTTCCGAGGATAGTCATGAAATCAGTCATAAGTATGGATCTTAAAAAGGCTGCGTGAGCGAAGCGGCGGCCGCAGTGACGATAGACGAAATCGTTTCTGGCAAGTCGAAACTGACGATAATGATGATTGCTGCCATAAGCACTATCGGAATTTTCGTCAGCATATTCGATTCTCCCGGTTCAATGTCCTGAGGAATCGGCCCGAACAACATCGCGGTCACGTGTCGGAAGAATCCGAAGAAAACAACGGCAAGCGCAAAGAGTACGATTCCCGAAATCCATGGATACGACATCATACCAGCTGAGAGGATGAGAAGTTTCGTCGCAAAGATTCCAAAAGGCGGCAAACCGGCAATCGCGATAAACCCACCGAAAAAAAGCACGGAAGAAAGCGGTAATACGGATAACACTCCCGTAATCTGTTTCATCTTCGTTGTACTGTACTTGAGAAAAATATTTCCAGCCGTAAAGAAGAGCATCGCTTTCACGAGCGCATGATAAAGCATATGGAGCAATGCTGCGAACGTTCCGATGCCGCCGAAACCGAAACCGAGTGCCATAATGCCAGCATGTTCGATACCGGAATATGCGAGCATCCGCTTATAATTCTTCTGTATGAAGATGATAAGCGCCGCCAAGACGATCGATATAGTACCGAACATCACGAATAGTCCGGAAGAAAATCCGGTGCCTATCGAGGCGTCCGTCACGGTTTTAAAACGCAAGATACCGAACAAAGCGACATTAATGAGCACGCTTGCCAAAAGGCCAGCCATCGGTGTCGGAGCTTTCGCATACGTATCAGGTTTCCATGTATGAAGCGGAACCAAGCCGACTTTCGTTCCATAACCAACCAGAATAAAAACGAAAGCGATCTTGACTGCAAGCGGATGAAAACTGGCGGCCGAAGCTTGCAACATGCTCCAATCGGTAATACCTGTCTGGATTTGCGGTAATGCCAGAAAAATAAGCGTCCCAAGTAGACTCAAAAGCAATCCGAGAGAATTGAGGATAAGATATTTCCAAGCCGCCTCTGTCGCTGACGGCTTGTTATAAAAACTGATCAAGAAAGCGGTCGAAAGCGTTGTCGCCTCTATGGCAATCCACATGACAACCGGATGCGTCGTTGAAACAGCCAGCAACATGGCGAACATGAAAAGCTCGAAAAGCAGAAAATATTGGCGGACACGATTCGGACCGATGATGCCCTTTTCTACCTCAGCTTGCAGATAACCGACGGAATAAAGACTCGCAAAAAACCCGACTAACGTTATGATCAACACGAGAAATGCCGCCAACGCATCAAGCGAAAGCCAAAAAGCAGGGCCAGTTGATCCCACGGATACGACACGCGGCACAATGAAAAGCGCGAGCAAAAAATCAAGAGACGAAGCGAATATTGCTGACCAACCGATGAAACGGACAGATTTCGCTGGAAGCAAAAAGCCGATAAGACAAGCAGTGGCAAGCGGTACGGCTACGAGAAATGTGGTCATCATATCAAGAAATGATTATTCTTCAGTGAGCTGTTTCAAATCAGATGTACTCAGCGATCCGAACTGGCGATAAATCATCGATATGAACGCATTAGCGATGACAATCCAAAGCGCGATGTCAGAGATGATGCCGACTTCAAGCGCGATCGGCTGCTTAATACCGATACAGGCCGTCAAAAGGACGATACTATTCTCAAGCGCGAGGATACCGATCATTTGAGAAAAAACACCGCGACGATTAATCATGAGGAAAATCGCCATGAAAATAGCGGCGAGACTGAGCGGAAATGAACCGACCGTTCCAGGCAACAGCATCCCGAGAATCTGAAAGACACTGGAATAAGCGAACATCACAAGCGCCATAAGCGCCGCAAGCGTTACCGGAGTTGATAAGTAACTGCTTGATGACCCGTGGGACCCAAATCGATCCATGAGGCGGAAAAAGAATATCGGTGCCGCTATCGCTTTGATGATAATCGTCAAAGCCGCTACCATGATCAAGCTTCGTTCCTCTTCAGCGATACCAGTACCGAGAAGAAATAGCCCCGTAGCCATCGATTGGAGCGCGTACAGCCAAATAAGATGGCTATCTTTCTTGATAAGGTGCATAAAAAGCACCGCGAGAAAAGCCGCCATATCGACGAAAAGGAGCGCGTTGAGGACGTATTCAGACATAATCTTTGCTTAGAACGTTATGATGATGCACAGCGCTGTGACCGCCAAGACGAATGATGTGAATAGGAGATCAGGAACACGGAAAACACGAAACTTCGCCATCGTTGATTCGATGAACGCTATGCTAAAAAGAAGTGCGCCTGTCTTGAGAGAAAAGAGGACAAACGCTAATAATATAGCATGTCCTTCAAGCGATGCGGCGACACCCCACGGAAAAAAGATGTTCGCTCCGAGCGCGATGAATATGACAAGCTTATTAGCAGTTGCCCACTCCATAAGAGCAAGGCGCTTACCGGAATATTCAAGAATCATAGCTTCATGAATCATCGTAAGTTCGAGATGTGTCGAAGGGTTATCGACCGGAAACCGGTTATTTTCAGCGAGAAGCGCTATAAAAAACGCGAGAAAAGCGACAATGAGAGGCATGAATGATGTGAATGGCAATGTTTGGAGCGATACCACCATCGACGGTACATGACCGCTGCCAGATGCAACCGATGCGACAAGAAGCGAAAAGAATAATCCTCCTTCAGCAAGCGCTGCGACCATCATTTCGCGACTGCTACCGAAACCGCCGAAACCACTCCCTGAATCCATGCCGGCGAGCGCAAGAAAAAATGTCCCAAGCGCAAGAAGATACACCATGACGATGAAATCGCTAAGCGGTAGCAATGAAAATCCAGGAGTAAAAGAAGGTATAATTGTCGTCACAATAGGAACAGCAGCACCGACGACAACTGTCACAGTAAAGATGATGTATGGGGCTATCTTCGTTATCCATGACGCATCTTTCGAGATGATTTCATCCTTCTTGAACAGCTTTGATAGGTCTCGATACGGCTGAAAAATATCCGCACCAACACGACTCTGCATACGCGCTTTCAGCTTCCGGATAATACCGACGAAAAGTGGTGAAATAGCCGGAATGGCGACAATTTGTATGAGAGAGAAAAAAAGAGTCATATGGATTCTTTGTTCGCGATTATGATCGGGCAGCCCACACGATAAGCGCGATGAGTGTTATGAAAACGTACAGTATGTACATGTTGATATTACCGCTTTGCACAAGGCGCACGCGTGATGCGACCATTGTCAATGCTGCCGAAAGCGGACGATATAATGCTTGGCGATACGGATCGCCGATTCCAGTCCTCACTTCTTGTGATTTTATGAAATAACGCATCTCCTCATCATGATATTCAACATCCGTCTGTTTGGTCGGACGAAGAATACCCTGGAAGATTGTGATGAGCGAACGAGAGAAACTCGTCGATGTGATTTCCATGCGCGGACCGAGTTCAGTACCGCAGTCCCAAGTTCGCCCATACGACACTTTACGTGAACGCGAAAGCACCATAATGGCTACGGTCAAAACAACGAAAACAGCAAGCGTGATGACGGCAACCGTATCAAGTGGCAGAATATCAGCAAACTGACTACGAGTTTCGATAAACTGACGAAATGGGAATGCGAGTGTGGACGGATTCGAAAGCCAGATACTTGCAACGATACCGACAAGCAAAGATATGACAAATCCTGACCCTACGCCAATCACTAACGTCAAGACGGCCAAGATTCCCATAGCAGCCAACATCGGCCATTCCGACTCATGTGCATGAGTCGCTTCTTCGCTTCTCGGACGCGCCAAAAATGTCACACCAAACGCTTTAACGAAACAAGCAGCCGCCAAACCACCGGTAAACGTAAGACTTGCGATAGCGAAGATGAATATCGCTTTGACGATGATACTGGCAGAAACGATTCCGATGAAAAGCGCCTGAAACGTCAGCCACTCGCTTGCAAATCCGTTAAATGGAGGGAAAGCCGATATGGCAAGTGAACCGATCAGAAAGAAAGCTGACGTGAACGGTAACAATCTCACAAGTCCGCCATATTCTTCCATATTGCGCGTTCCAGTAGCTGCAACGACTGATCCTGCCCCCAAGAAAAGAAGCGCCTTAAATATGGCATGATTCAGAGTATGATACAGAGCAGCAGCTAGAGCGAATAAGGCGAATTTCTCATATCCGAGACTCATGAATGTCAATGATGCGCCAAAACCGAGCAATATAATACCGATATTCTCGACGCTATGATAGGCAAGCAGTCGCTTAAGATCATGTTCAGACAATGCATAAAGCACACCAAGCAATGACGAGATTCCTCCTAAGACAAGGAATGTCAATCCCCACTCTATGCTTGCGATCGGGAAAAAATCAAAGAATATCCGGATGAACATAAAGATGGCAGTCTTGATCATGACGCCAGACATAAGAGCTGAAACATGCGAAGGAGCGGCTGGATGTGCTTCGGGCAGCCAGATATGGAGCGGTATGATGCCGGCTTTCGTACCAAAACCGATAAGCGCTGCAAGGAAGATAAACGTCTGCATCATCGGATCGATAGCTCCTGCTGCAGCCCGCCAAACATCAAAACTGAACGATCCTGTCGCACGATACGCCAAAAAGAATGAAAGCATGATGAATGCGGTTCCAAAATGCGTCATGAGGAAATACAGGAATCCGGCGCGAATGTTCTCAGGCTTGCGATGCTCGTAAATGACCAAGAAATACGACGCAAGCGACAT
>DBUA01000038.1:0-7255 GCA_002307715.1 Candidatus Moranbacteria bacterium UBA1302 | reverse complement strand
CAAACGAAGGCATTGTAAAAAAATCCGAGGCGACCAAGACGATATAAACCAAGAAAATGTGTTTGATAAGAAAGTCCATAAATCGAAGCCATGGCAGCAATCAATGAGATCACTCCGAGAAAAAATGCCGAAAGCCCATCAATCCGAAAATCAAATAAGAAAAGCGGAAGCGGACTCGGAATCGAAAAAGCGATTCCCTGGCCGACGAGAAGCGTTTTAGCTGAGATAATCAAGCCGAACAACGACCCTCCAAGAGCGAAAGCATGAGCCCATAGACCTCCCATCCGGCCGCCATCATTGAGTAATCGGTCCAAAAAAAGCGCCCCAAAACCTCCGATAATGAAAACGGATAAAAGAAGCAAAATACCGATAGGAGAAAGCATGATATCCATAATGTGATTCCGACAAACAACCGTCACTGATTATCGCTTCGCTTCAATATCACGAAACATTCGAAGAAGCGCTGCGAGCACTTGTTTCGGAGATGGAGGATCTCCAGGTATCTTAAAATCGACAGGTATGATTTCTTCGACACTATCATACACAGCATATGATCCACGATAGATTCCGCCATCAATCGCGCCGTCTCCAACCGCGACCACAAGACGAGGCTCAGGCATCGCCTCATAAGTCCGACGAAGGCCTTCTGCCATATTCCTTGATACTGGACCGGTCACCATGAGCATATCGGCATGGCGAGGCGAAGCAACGAACCGGATTCCGAAACGCTCAGAATCATAATAAGCGTTTGAAAGCGCCGTCAATTCCTGCTCTTCCGCATTACTAGAACCAGCAGCGACTTCGCGAATGGCCAGCGAACCGCTAAAAAGCCTTTTGAGAGACGCTTGAAGCTCCGCTCCGATAACATTAACATCAGCAGCAGCAAAATCCACTTCCGATAGAGTGACTTTCGGAGTCTTGATAATTTTCCTTAATAATCGATACATGGGGGTATCTAGCCTATTTTATCGAAAAAACGGATTCGCCGACCATTCAAAGAAAGCAGACTCGCTCTCCATGATAACTGAGGAAGAAATGTCTGTCAAAGCGCGTACAACACCTCATTTCCCCTTGTTTTCATGTCGCTCCTTAAGATAGCTTATGATAGCTGGAAGGAATGAAACAACGACAATCGTGAGGACAATCGGAAGGAGATATCGATCAACATCAATAACGCTCCCCAAAAAATATCCGAGTATCACCAACAGCATCGTCCAAGCGACCGCACCGATGATATTGTAGATGAGGAATATCGGAAAACGCATCTTTGCGACCCCGGCGACAATAGGAGCGAATGTTCGGACAATCGGCATAAAACGTGCCAGCACGATCATTTTCGGACCATGCTTATCGTAAAACTTCTGAGCGCGTACCGCATGCGCTTTCTTGAAGATGATTGAATCTTCTCGGCTGAAAAGCTTCTGTCCGACACGGCGTCCAAATTCATAACCAAACACATTTCCGATGACCGCCGCGATAACCAGCCCTATGACGAGTACTGGCAAGGAAAACAGCCCTTGACCCGCCAAAAATCCAGCTACAAACAACAAGCTGTCGCCAGGCAAGAAAAATCCAAGAAAAAGACCTGTTTCAGCAAAAACGATTCCGAACAATCCGGCATAACCAACTGCTTCAATCAATGTAATAAGATCGATACCGAAAAAATGCATAAAAATATATATGATTCAATGATACGTCAGTTTTTCCAGTATACCAGAGAATGCATCCGGGAAGAAACCGCTATAATGTCCTTTTCAATTCATCTCGAAGCAGGATCGCCAACTTCGGTGTAATCATTTCATTTTCCGTAAGATCATCAAGCGCGTCTTCTTGTGCCTTGAAAACCCCGCGACGGCCAAAATCATCACGGACAGAGCGCAGTTGATCATCATATCGATTGAGACAATCAAGCATTTTTGCTCTCGCTCCTTGTTCAAATTCCCCATATTGGCCGAGCACGATATCAAAAACCTGCTTATCACCGAAAGAATGATACCCGCTCTGTTCCATGAATGAACGGAGGTGCTTCTGCACTTTGCGAGAAATGATTTCCTGTGCACGATAGTACATATAGCATTCTTCTGGAGATGCCCCTTGCTTCCCCTTGCGGAGTACAAGCACGCGGAAAATATTCACGATATGCTCAAACCAATCATACGAATCATCGCTATCCTTGTCTGATATCTGCCGCTCCCCATGCTCCACATGAGCAAGCTGTACGGCGAGTTTTCCGAGAACGCGCTTATATACCGGTTCAGTCACTTCGCCATAACGGAAGAGAATCTTGAGAAAATGACGCTCAATACCAATAGCATAGACACGAAGAGCTTCCTCGGCAATCTTACGCCCTTCAACAGTCTCATAAAATCCGTGAGACATCCGACAGGCATCCTCGTATTCAGTATCATGACGCTCTTTCAAACGATTGAAAACTCCTTCCGTCACATAACCCTTTTCCTTGAAATCAGCCAGTTTCTCAACAGCGCGAGCATGGATGAGTGACTTCGCTTGATGATACTGCGCTTCCTCGCGAGCATGCAGATTGTCTATGCCAAGCCGCTTCATAACACGACCGATTGTCGTCGCCTTGATGATAAGCGTGAAATAGATACAACCGATAGTGATCGCTGCAATGAATTCTTTAACAGAAAAATCATACTGCCAGCCGGTGACGGTCGCGTCATCCGGTATAAGCAATACCATAGTAACAGCCAGCGCACCGCGTAGGCTTCCCCACGAAAGCAGATGCTGCCACGAGTCAGGGATATGCCGTTCCTTCTTAGTCCAGTTAAGCACTCTGATAACCGGATAGATGGAGAGCGCACGGCCGACCATCACAACCACAATCGTAATGATAATCGGCGCGATAAAAATCATGAAATCGATAGGGAGACCGGCGAACAGAAGTCCCATCAAGATAAAGACGAGTGAATTTGCAACGAAAGCGAAATACCCCCAGAATTTCTCCATATATTCATCGACTGAATGCGAAATCTTGGATCGACCATAATTGCCGATAACCATGGCGGCGATAACAGTCGCAATGATGGACGAAAGTCGAATCTCATGGCCGAAAACGGAAAAATGTTCAGAAATAACTTCCGAAAGGATGAAAGTGAGGTGCGCTGCAAGCATGGTAAGCGTAATCTCGACGAAATCGTTCTCAGCCACCTTCTCCAAAAGCTGCGAGAACAAAAATCCCATGATGAGACCAAAAATAATGCCACCGATAATCATGCTCGCAAAGAGGAAAAGTCCTTCGCTGATAGAACCAATCCCATTGAAGCCCTTAAGGAATATTTCTAAAATAATCATGAAAAGAGCCAGCGACGTGCCATCATTGAAAAGCGATTCGCCTTCAAAAATAAGCGACAATCGGCGCGGTGCACCGTATTCCTTAAAAAGAGCAAGGACGGCGACAGGATCAGTCGCAGAGATAAGCGATCCGAAAAGAAGCGCGACGATAAACGGAATATCGAAACCGATCAGATGAAGACTGAAATACAGGCCGACAGCAACAAAAGCCGCTGAAATAAGCAGGCTCACTATGGAAAGCAACGATATGGACCTGATATTTTCCGCCATCTCGCGGATGTCCATGTTATAAGCCGATTCGAAGATGAGAATCGGCAAAAAGGCGAAGAACAGGAGTTCCGGCGTTAACTCAAAACTCCGAATAAACGAAAGGAACGGCAGTTCAGTCATGGGAACAAGCGCGGTACCCGCAAGCACCAAAAGCACCGTATACGGAATATTGATCTTCCGCGAAACAGCAAAGATACCGACTGAAATGAGCACAAGCGCAAAAAACGCCAAAAATACCTCAATGTGCATATAGAAAAAACAAAAGGCTCCGCTTACGACGGATTCTCCTCCCTCAAAAGATTACAACAGACGTATCCTACCTTTCCTCACTTTCTCTGTCAACGTTTACAACGAACGAATATAAAAAAGACCTCGGATAAATCCGAGGTCTTTTAATCCTGAAACGTTCTTTCTTACTTCAGATTTGCTGTAGCACCAGCCTCTTCAAGTTTCTTCTTGATACCATCGGCATCAGCCTTGGAAACTTTCTCTTTGATAACCTTCGGAGCAGCATCAACAAGATCCTTCGCTTCCTTAAGACCGAGACCAGTCACTTCACGAACGACTTTGATCACATTGATCTTCTGGTCACCAGCAGCAACAAGTTCAACATCGAATTCAGTCTTCTCTTCTGCAGCTTCAGCAGCAGCCGCTGGAGCAGCTCCCATCATTACAGGAGCAGCAGCAGACACACCGAACTTGTCTTCGAGAACCTTCACGAGTTCTGACAAATCAAGCACGCTCATCTTCTCGATTTCGGCAACGAGTTTCTCAAACTTCTCCGGCACAACGACTTCTTTCTTCTCTTCAGTCATATGATTGACGTTAGAATAATTACGTTCTTGATTATGGCTTCATTGTCGCACTGCTAGAAGGCCGAATATTTTCTCAGCCACCGAGCAGTGCGGCATGATGCCGTAAAACTCTATGCTTTCTTCTCTTCTATAGCTTTGAGCACTTGGACAAGACCACTCAAATTGCCGCTGAGCACACGTACGAAACTCGCGATCGGAGCCTGGAGCGTTCCAACCAATTTTGCGCGAAGCTCGTCCTGTGTCGGAAGCTTCGACAATGCGACGACCTCATCAGACGATAAAGACTTGCTGCCAAGCGCACCACCTTCGATCTTCAGGGTAGTCTCCTTATTCGCTTTGGTGAAATCCGCTAACACCTTAGCGGCGGCCACTTCATCATGAGAAAAAGCGACACCAATCTGTCCGCCAAGCGCACGAGCATCCACTTCAATGCCAGCATTCTTAAGAGCGATATTCAACAGTGTTTTCTTCAATACCTGCCAACTCGATCCAGACTTGGCAAGTTCCTTGCGGATGCTTGTCAAATCCTTCACTGTAACGCCCTTATAATCAGCGAACACTAAAGATTTCGACTGCTTGGCCTTTTCGGATACTTCGGCAACGAGCGCTTCCTTTTGCTGCTTGTTCTGTTGCATAGGCTTATCGTTTTATAGATACACTAGGTAGACACGAAATAATATTCTTCACAAAAAATCTGCGGGGTGAACCGCAGATCCGAGAAAGCCATTTCTGGCACTCCCAACGCTATCTTTTGATTCGAATGCGCATCAGGAGATTGATTCCTCGTGAGGAGCTTACCGGCCTTACAGCGCGTGCCTCATGTCTGCGGAAATATTCAGTTGTACCGCTACCATACTCGGAAAATCCGAGAATGTCAAATCGCAACTACTCAGCCTTTAGCTCTTCGACCGGCGCGGCTTCAGCAACAGCGGCTTCTTCAGTCTTCGGTTCTTCCTTGGCTACTGGACGAGGCATTTTCTTGGCGACTTTCTTAGCATCAATCACGCCCTCACGAACCAACATATTGTGAACGGCATCGGAAACTTGAGCGCCCTGACCGATCCAATAAAGAATACGCTCCTTCTTAAGGATTGTCACTTTCTTGTGAGGGTCAAGACTGCCAAGAATCTCAATATGGCGCTTTCCTGGAGCCTTGGTATGTTCTTGCAGCGCAATGCGAAAATAAGCGTAGTTCTTCTTACCGGTACGGTTGAATCTAATCGTCAACATATCTTGATAAACGTCTTTAAGCTATATACAGACCCAATTCTATCCCATTTCAAAAATACTGTCAACCTTGAGTATCTGGTGGCGCTAAAAAACGCTTAAACACCTTCCAAAGCAAGCTTCCGTTTTGAAAGCACAAAGAAATACCAAATAATACCGAATGTCATCACGGGCGACAACCATTCCGGAACATGGAGTCCGAATGCTTCAGAAATCATGATAACGCCCAAAAAGAAAATCGAATAAAAAGCTCCGTTCTTCAGGAAAGCATATCGGCTGACTCGATCGATATGCATCAATGTCAATGATCGAACGACGATAGCGCCGATGCCATTACCTAATAATATAAGCGGGACAGAGAGCGTAAAAGCGAACGCCCCAAGCACACCATCAATCGAAAAACTCATATCGATCACTTCAAGGAACAAAATTTTGCTCGCATCAGACATGCCCTTCTTGCCACTAGCCAGATGACGCTCGCTTTCTTCAGCTTGCTGTCTGAATCCATGCGTAATGAAAAAAGCCGATGATCCGACAACCGCTGCAAAACCGAGCATCGGGCTTATCTTCATGGCATACCAGACAACAATCACTAAAAGCACCGAAACCGAAGCATAGAACCACACTCCATGCTCAATAAAAAACCGCTCCGTTCTTTTGAGGCCATATTGCTTCGGCTCAAGAAACAACCAATGCAAAAAAAGGAACAAGAGAAAAATGCCACCGCTCATAAGCAGAATTGGCGCAGATGCGCGAATAGTTTCAGCAACTGATGGGTCATCTGAGAACGTCGCCGTAAAAGCCTCAAAAAATCCGAGTTCTGGAACCGTCACGAAAACAATGAACATCGGCAAAAGCCCTCGCACCAAAAAGACAGAAGTGAATATTCCCCACGTCACGAAAAATTTCCGGGCTTTTTGACCCATTGTCGACAAGACTTCCGCATTGATGACCGCATTATCGATACTTGATACCGTTTCAAACAATACCAGACCGAGAACAATAAGCGCTGCTGATAGCATAACTTTTCCACGTATTATATAGTATTCTCCTGCTACGTCGTCTCTTCATCCATCCATTCCGCTGGAGACACAAAAGGCCTCTTCTTCCATGCGTCCGTCTGGCAACATAAAAGATCCTTAGCATCCCTGACATCCACCAAGAGCTGTTCAACCAAAAGTTCCATCCGCATGCTACGAGAACCCTTGATAAGCACGAGGTCATCGGGCCGGACGAGCTTCAATACTGCGTCGACTGCTGCAACCGGATCCGGCATCCATAATAACTGCTTACGGGAATATTCCTCTGTCGCAAGCAACGCTTCATGGAGCGCCCGCATATGCTTCCCGACTGTCATAACAACATTCGCACCGGAAGCGATGACTGCAGACGCTAATGCAGCGTGCAATGCATCAGCTTCAAGACCGAGTTCAAGCATATCGCCAAGTATAGCAACCTTTCTAGGGGCCATCATACTTCCCATCGCTTCAAGCGCAGCTTCGGCAGACGCCGGTGATGCATTATACGTATCATCAAGCATAGAAATGCCGTCGCGGCCAGGCAACAGCCGCAAACGCCCTGGGAGCGACTCGAATCGTTCCAATGATTCAGCGATCTCAACAAGATTC
>DBUA01000024.1 GCA_002307715.1 Candidatus Moranbacteria bacterium UBA1302 | reverse complement strand
ACATTGCCGGAAAGTTCAGCCGGCAATTCTATACCGGTACGCTCACCGAAACCAAATCGGCGCACATAATCGCCGAATGATGCATTTCCGACTAACTTCTCAACAAATATAACTCCGGTATTGATCGATTGGTCGAGCACTTTATACATATTGCTCCGGCCATATACTTTGTTCTCAGAATTGTGGATCGTAAACCCTCCCACTTGGACTGAGCCCGTATCGACATACTCCGTTTCAGGCGACACTTTCTTCTCTTCCAATCCGATCGCCATCGTCAATGGCTTCATGATTGAACCTGGCTCATAAGACATACTGAGCGCTGGATTCATAAAAAGGGAATAATCCTCCACTTTTGAATATTCATTAGGATCGAACTGCGGAAACGAAGCCATCGATAAGATGCGCCCCGTCTGCGGTTCCATGATGATCGCAGTCGCACGGTCAGCCTGATACTGATCTACCGCATCCTTAAGGATCTTCTCTGTCTCATACTGTATCACTCGATCAAGCGTCAGAATGATACTATCGCCATCCTGAGCCGAAATGATAGAACGGTCCGAAAGAGGAATCCATCGCCCGCCAGCATCCTTCTCTTGCTTTACTTGTCCAGTCATCCCGCTCAAGCGCCCATCTTGTGATGACTCTATCCCATAACTCCCCGCTTTGCTCTCTTGATCATCAAGATTAGCAAAACCAACCACCTGCGAAGCAAGCTCGCCAGCCGGATAATATCGATATTCCTCAGGCATCAGCGCGATACCCTTAATACCAAGATCGCGTATACGTGTCGTCTCATCATCTGACAGTCGTTTTTTAATGATTTCAAACGGGTCATCCGGACGGTTCAACTTTTCAAGTATCGATTGGATATCCATCCCCAATGCCTGCGACAACTCTATCGCTGCGTGATCGCGATCATCAATATCCTTCGGAACGGCATATGCCATCTGATATTCGCGATTCACGGCCAACGGATATAACGCATCACTATCATGCATGAATATCTCTCCTCGATTCGCGACCAGTCTCTGAAAAGCGCTGTGTTGGTCTTCAGCCATCTCTTTCCATTTCGCATGAGAAAGCACTTGGATGAAATACAGACGGAATACAAGCAAAAAACCGACAGCGAACAAAACAGCTGTCAAGATATGCATCCTTGAAAAACGGCTCATCCAAACCGCGCCAGGTCTTTTCGAAGCCGCGTTTCTTTTGGTATTCTTGATATTTCCAGAGCCTTGTACCATATCGTATCACGAGAAGCACCGGCTCACGCGTTATCTCAGAGCCACCGGACCGTGCTGTTCCATATATTTGACGCTCTCTACCTTCTGCATATTCAACTCTTCACTTGATTGCTCGATACGATAGAGCGAGCGAAGATCAGCCTCGGAAATCTCAAGTTCAGTATTCTGTTGTCTCAATTGGGCTATTTCCTTTTCAGCCGTTCGGATATGATATCCTTGCACCGCGCTCTGATTGACTGAATACAGATAGATACCCCCTGAAATGAACAGCGCTGTCAGAACACCCAACACAGTCACGTGTGCCGATCCTGATAATTCCCGATTTTTCGATGAAAACGAAGCTGTCGCCGGACGCGATGGCTGCCATACTTTGGTATTCGAAACGCGCACTGCTCGACGCTGTATGGCAATCATCTTTTTTTGCTTTCCTCCCATACGATTGTGTTTTGTTTTTCTGTATCCCCTGCTCTCAAAGTTTTTCGATGACACGGAGCTTAGCGCTCCTTGATCGCGGATTCGACGCGATCTCACTTTCACCAGGAACGATAGGTTTTTTCGTTACTATTCGCATCAGGACGCTCTTACCGCATCGACACACCGGAAACTCCGGAGGACAGATACAACCGACCGAACGCTCCTTCATGAACTGCTTTACGATACGATCCTCTCCAGAATGGAACGTAATCACTGCCAATCTTCCGCCATGATTGAGCCTTTCAACTGCTTGTGCGAGAAACGATTCAAGATGATCATACTCGCGATTGACAACGATACGAAGCGCCTGAAAAGAACGTGTCGCCGGATGGATACCTTGATGCTTCCGTGCCGCTGGATAAACCGCTTCGATGATAGAGCGCAAAGCTTCGGTTGTTTCAATCAGGGCAGACTCACGTTTTGACACTATGGCTCGAGCGATACGGCGTGCTTCAGGCTCATTGCCATATATTTCGAGAATCCGTCTGAGCGCGTGCTCATCATACGTATTCACGATGCTCTTCGCTGTCAAATCCGTCGACCGATCAAGGCGCATGTCGAGCGGACCATCATTCCGAAAACTGAACCCTCGTTCAGCGCTCTCGATCTGATCGGAAGAAAATCCAAGATCAGCCATAATGGCATCGACACCGACGATACCCTCCGCATCCAGCATTTCGCCTATGCGAGAATAATTCGCCTTAATGGGAAGCAGCGCTCCCTCCTTAAGCGCTCCTTCAACTAACGGCATCTCAGCGACCCGAGCTCGAAAACGACTTATAGCATCGGCATCGGCATCGAACGCAATCAAGCGTCCACCAGGCATAATGCGCTCGAAAATTGCAAGCGCATGCCCTCCACCGCCAAGCGTCGCATCTACTGCTATCTTTCCTTTCTCAAGGTGCAGATTCTTGATGGTCTCTTCTAACAATACTGATGTATGTCGCGTCATTTCCATTCCAGTTCAACCATCAAACATTACAACTTCTTTGAAATTTCCAATGTTTGATATTTGAACGACTTTTTTCCGCAAGCCTGAAACGAATCAATAAATCCCCAACTTACCGAGATCTTCTGCAATCTTGCCAGTATTCTTTTCCGCCTGTGATTTATACGAATTCCAAGCCGATGTATCCCAGATTTCCAAACGATTGAACAGTCCGACAATCGTCACGTCTTTTTCAAGCCCGCCATCAGATTTAAGATATTCCGGCAAAAGGATGCGTCCTTGCCCATCCAATTCAAGGTCAGCGGCACCAGCCAGCATGACGCGGATAAAACTGCGTGTCGCCGCTTCGCCAACCGGCAATGTGCCAAGCTTTGTCGCTAATTCCTCCCATACTTTGACAGGATACACAAACAGACAGTTATCCAGGCCACGCGTTACGACAACAGTGCTTCCAAGTTCTCCGCGAAACTTCGAAGGAAGCGCCAGGCGCTTTTTTGGATCAATCGTATGTTTGTATTCGCCGATGAACATACTTCAAAAAATCTACAAATTCACCACTTTTCCCCACACTTATGGAATACAAACCCATTTTACGCCACTATGCCACCACACGTCAACACCGAATTATGCACCGCATTTTTTATAAAGAAAAAACAGCCTTTTCAAGCTGTTTTACAGAAGCATCTTCACTTCCAAATGCGATATAAATTGCAAACCTCACTGCTATGGGAGGCTTTCTAAAGCTTTTATCAAAAGCCTCACGGGCGCTCCGGCTGCACCCTTTCCAAGAAACTCGTCTGATACAGCTGTCATACGTGGCGCCATATCGATATGAACCCATCGATATTCTTGATGGACAAATTGTTTGAGAAAAACAGCAGCTGTGATCGCTCCGCCCCAACGTGTCTTGCCCAAATTAGCGATATCGCCTATTTCTCCTTGGATATCAGCATCATATTCATCCCATAGCGGCAGTGGCCAAACATAATCGCCGCTTTCTTCACCGAATACACGAAAAAGCCGCTCAAGCGTTTCATCTTCCGTAAAGATGGCGCTAGCACGTTCCCCGAGAGCGACCATAGAAGCGCCTGTCAATGTCGCGACATCCACTACGAGAGACGGTTTATACCGTTTTGCATAATGGAGAGCGTCTGCCAAAATAATCCGTCCTTCAGCATCGGTATCTTGCACTTCTATCGTTTTCCCCGACATCGAGCGAATAACATCGCCCGGGCGATAACTTGAACCAGAAGGCATATTCTCAGCAGCTGGAATCAACGCTACGATATTCTTCCGTATTCCGAGCCGTGCTGCCGCTATAATGGCATGGATGACAGCAGCACCGCCAGACATATCCATATTCATGCCGAGGATTGCATTCGATGGTTTGAGATTGATTCCACCCGTATCGAATGTCACTCCTTTCCCCACTAACACCATCGGTGGCGCTTTCTTGTCTACTGCACCAAAATATTCCAATATGATGAACTTCGGGGCAGAATCCGAACCTTTGCCAACACCAATAACACCTCTCATTCCGAGACGCTCCATAGCTTTCACATCAAGTACGGAATAGGTTATAGGAAGTCCTTTTGCTGCTTGCCGAGCATGACGCGCCAACAACGCAGGTGTCATCTCGCCGCCGGGCATATCGGCAATATGACGAGTCCGATTGACTTCTTCTCCTATGATAATACCGCGCTTTAGACCATTCTTGATACCGATGTTCTGACGACCGGCAATCATCACGTCTGAAATTTCTGGCCACCCTTCGTTAGGAACCGAAAGAAAATCACGAAACTCAAATCCCGCCATAATCAAATTCGTCGCCAAAAGTTCAGCGAGTTCCTTCTCGTCTATCACGATGCGTTCAAAACGAAACTGATTGAAATCAAACGCTATCATCCGATACCGTTTCGCCATCGCTTCGCGTACGGTACGCCGTATAAGCAACACTAACTTACGACGCGTCATTGTCTCCGCATCGATTTTTATATGCATCGTATGGATCCCGTCACGTTCGATAACCGTCCCATCACGGACATCCTTACCAAACAAGAATCTGAGTTCATCTTTCTTATGGATTTTAGGCGCATCCATCATCTCGCGCACATATCGTATATGCATATTCAAAGCCATTCTGAAATTATAGAGCTTTTCATTATAACTCTTCCTGGAACATATGAGAAGTCAGTAGCGGATGGTATTCATCCTCTGTGAATCCTATCTTGCTTGAAAATCGATGCCGAACAATGCTTCTTCTTCGTCTTATACACATTGCCACCCAAAAAGCATCAACGGTCCGACGAAATGAACTCGACATACCGGCGGCCCTTCAGTCGTTCTGGCATATATTCCTGCATCGCTTCCTCAGTCGTCTTGCAGTCAGGCGTATATTTATAACCATTCCCGTATCCAAGCTCTTTCATGAGACCTGTCGGAGCATTACGAAGATGGAGCGGGACTGGTTCATTCGGAAAAGCATAGACATCGTCCTTCGCTTTGCCATATCCTTTATAGATTGCGTTCGATTTCTTGGATCGTGCAAGATAAACAACCGCTTGCGCAAGATGCACTTCGCATTCAGGCATACCGAGCATCTGGCACGCTTGGAAGACCGCCACTGCCTGTGGCAAAG
>DBUA01000035.1:52787-68340 GCA_002307715.1 Candidatus Moranbacteria bacterium UBA1302 | reverse complement strand
AGCGACGAGTGAGCTCATCGAGCCTTGCATCGAACTTCGCATTGTACTCTTCGAACTTTGCGTCGAACTTCGCATCGAACTTCGCATCGAACTTCGCATTGTCCTCTTCGAACTTTGCGTCGAACTTTGCGTCGAGCTTTGCGTCGAGCTTTGCGTCGATCAACGCTCCGATGTTTTCAAGATCTTCTTTGGTAAGGGACATGATTCACTCCTCAGCAACCGCACTACCAGAGTGCGGTTGCACTTCCGGTAATTTACGCTGCTGTAAAGCGGGAAACCGACCACACTTCAACAACACCGAACATTTCCTTGCGAATTTTTAGCAAGGAATATTGTTTGCTCACACCATACAGCATATTTTCTGTTTATGCAAGCAACTTGGACTGCTCTATGCGGAATACCACGATATCTTGATACGGAAGCCGCAGGCTTTGGGCTTTCTCAAAGAGAACGGCGTTTCTCTTCTTCCTTGTAACAGACGAGCGTGTCGCCTGATTGAATTTTTATGTTACCTTCAAAGACAACACCACATTCATTGCCCTGATTCACTTCATCGGCATTCTGCTTGTTCTGTTGAAGATTCTGCATCCGTCCCTTACCGACGATTTCTCCATCACGCATCACTTCGAGCAACGTCCCTCGGATCATTTTCCCTTCGGACACGCGGCCACCGACAATCATGTCATGCTTGCCATTTTTAAAGATGGCAAGGACTGAAAGCCGGCCGAAATCAGTGCGAACGATTTCAGGCGGCAGAAGCGCTGCCAGCTTCTCTTTGATCGCTTCAACAAGCTTATAAATAATATCGTACGTTTCAATACTGATATGCCCGTTTTCCGCCATCCGTTTCGCAACCGGTGTCGGAATAGTATTGAATCCAACGATAAGAGCAGAAGCACTTTCAGCCATACGCACATCAGACTCCGTGATATTGCCGACACCCGAGCCGACCATCTCTAACACTATTTCTTCTGAATGGATGGAAGACAGTATCTGATCAATCGCTTCAAGCGATCCCTGGACATCAGCTTTCAGGAGTATGGAAAGCTTCTTCATTTCAATCTCTTCTTCCGTTTGGATGCGGCCTACTTTGCTTTTCGCCGTATCTTTCAGAAGCGCTTCTTTGGATCGCAAGCGAGCTAAACCTTTGCTTCCGACCACTTGGACAATGTCGTTCGTCTGTGGAGCGGCATTAAAACCATACAAGGTCGCTGGGACGGATGGTCCGGCCATTTCAAGAGTTTTCCCAGAAAAATCCTCGATGTGGCGGATACGTCCGAATGCGACTCCAGCAGTAACATCCTGACCGACTTTGAGCGTTCCCGTACGGACGAGTGCTGTCGCGACCGGCCCCTTCTGCGGATCAAGATGCGATTCCAAAATAACCGCTAGACCGTCCCGTTTTTGATCAGCACGAAAATCTTCGACTTCTGCAAGCAAAAGGATATTATCAAGCAGTTTATCGATATTGATATTGTTCTTAGCACTGATTTCGGTACACATCGTATCACCGCCCCATTCTTCGAAAAGAACACCATGTTCAGCCAATTCCTGCTTGACTCGTTCCGGCTTCGCTTCCGGCTTATCAATCTTATTGATAGCGACGATTACCGGCAGCTTATGTTCTTTGAGATATTCGATGACTTCTTTGGTCTGCGGACGGACTCCATCATCGGCAGCAACGACAAGAATAGCGATATCAGCGATGGAAAGTCCGCGCTTACGCATAGCCGAGAACGCTTCATGTCCAGGCGTATCGACAAAGGTAATCAATTGCTTATGCTTCTTCACTTGATACGCGCTGATGTGCTGCGTAATACCTCCGGCTTCTCCCGCCGCCACATTGGCTTTCCGTATCGTATCAAGAAGCGTCGTCTTGCCATGGTCGACATGCCCGAGAATAGTCACAATCGGCGGACGAGGAGCAAGATTCTTGCCTGAATGCTGTTCTTCTACTAGGAGTGCATTGAGTCCTTCGAGTGTCAAAGCTCCTTCCGCAATATCTTCACCTGCCTGAGATGTCTCAAAACCCAAATCAGAAGCGATAATGGCGGCCGTATCATAGTCGATTTCCTCGTTGATAGTCGCGAGGATGCCGTTTTTCATGAGCTCAGTGATAACCGATGCGACCGGAACACTCAAAAGCTCGCTCAATTTTTTGACTGTGACGGATGACGGTATGGAAACATTGCCTGCTGATTCTTGAGTCACTGATGTCATAGGCCGATACGTGCATTAAATAGATGAATGGGTCGGAGATTCCGCTGCGGATACTTTGTTCTGAAGGGCTTGCGTTATCGCGGTCTTCTCTTCGTCTGTGAGTGGAAAATTCTCAGCCCCGCCATTCACGACCGGTTTAGCATACACACGCGTTCCTTCTCTGGTATGCAGCGATGAAATAACCATGCCGGAATTACGCCCATCAAGCAAAGCGACGCAAAAACTCTGATTACCGCCGACTTCCTTAAACGGATTGAATCTAACGATAGAGGTCTTATGGATGCTCTTGAGGGTCAAAGCACGCAAACGGTTCAGGATTTCAAATATCTCTTGGATCTCCCGATCGAGTTCTTCCGTATTCTTGAGCTGTTTCAAAAGCACTGATTCCAAATCTTCCGCCGATTTTCCGGAAAAGAATGTTTTCAATTGCTCTGTAAGCTTCCGATTTCTCACCCAAAGAACCGCCAAAAAAATGATAAGTGCTATTTCTCCGACGATAAGCGCTCCAAGAACACCGTATATAACCGATGGTGAAGAAAATAGTGTCATGAGAAAAGACATAAAAAAAGACGCCCTGAAACCTGTACGGAAACCATATCATGATTTTCTGAGATTGTAAAGGAATACTTTGGCTTAATGAAGGGATAAAACAAATATTATCATCTAAGAAGCAATATGTAGACACCACAATATGCTCCTTCCTTGATTTCGCCGTCATTTTCCTGTACAACAGAGATTATGGAAAGGTGGCCGAGTGGTTGAAGGCACCGCTCTCGAAAAGCGGCATACCGGCAACGGTATCGAGAGTTCGAATCTCTCCCTTTCCGCCTATATTCAAACTCTGTTCCAGATCGGATGCAGAGTCAACAGAGGCAGACGCAATGCTCCTTAAAGGATATTCGGAATCATCCAATCAAGGCTGAAAATCTTCCAACAAACATCTCCGCAAGATTTTTCAGCGAAAAAACAGCTTCATTCCACGGTTTGCATGTTTTTCCATGCCACGATTCCATATTCATCGCTTTTTTCAAGGCAACTTTCCACGGTTTGCATGAAGCTTCTAGAAAATTTCAAAATATGATCAAGCGACATCACATACCGCAACCTGTTATTGAAATCATCGAACGTCTTTCCCAGGCAGGTTTTGAGGCATTCATAGTAGGCGGATGTGTCAGAGACACCCTCCTTGGCCGAACGCCGAAGGATTGGGATATCACAACCAATGCCATACCTGACGAAATCATGGCGCTTTTCCCTGAAAGCTTCTACGAAAATGGATTCGGAACTGTCGGCGTAAAAGTTGTACGCTTCATGGAATCGACCCCTGAAGAAAAAGAAGAAGATGTCATCGAAGTCACGACCTACCGCATAGAATCCGGATATGCCGACAAACGCCGGCCCGATACGGTCGCTTTTACTGATTCCTTGGAACAAGATCTGGCGCGGCGAGATTTCACCATCAACGCCATGGCCTACGGACCGCGTAACGGCGTCTGGGATCTCATCGATCCTTTCCATGGCCAAAACGATCTTGAACAACGCATCCTCCGTACGGTCGGTAACCCGAAAGATCGTCTGAATGAAGATGCTCTCCGGCTTATGCGTGCTGTTCGTTTCTTTGCGGAACTCAATACTGCCAATGCGCATTGGCAGATTGATACCGATACATTTTCCGCTATCCGACAACTAGCTGATGGCCTGAAATCCATCTCTCATGAACGCATCCGCGACGAACTCAGCCATATCATACTCTCAAAAAACCCAGAGGCAGGCATCACTATGCTTGAAGACACCGGCCTGCTCAAGCATATCATTCCCGAACTCCGTGAAGGTATCGGCGTTTCGCAAAATCTGCACCACAGTTTCACTGTTTGGGAACATAATATCAAAGCGCTTGCCACATGCCCCTCGAAAAAGCTCTCTGTCAGGTTAGCGGCTCTTCTTCATGACGTCGGAAAACCGCGCACAAAGCGCGGCGAAGGCTACCGATCCACATTTTATAATCATGATCATGTCGGCGCTCGCATGACGAAAGCCATTCTGACTCGACTACACTATCCGAATACGATCATAGATCATGCCACTCTCCTCGTAGACAACCATCTTTTCTACTATAATGTCGGTGAGGTGACCGAAGCCTCGGTTCGTCGTCTCATTCGCCGCGTCGGACTCGAAAATATGCGCGACTTGATGGATGTCAGAATCGGTGATAGACTTGGTTCCGGTGTTCCTAAGGCGAAACCCTACAAGCTTCGTCATCTGGAGTACATGGTAGAAAAAGTCTCACGGGATCCAGTTTCAGTCAAAATGCTCTCCATCAAAGGGACTGATCTTTTGGAAACGCTCCATGTGCCTGCCGGACCGAAAATCGGTGCTATCCTCGATGTTCTTCTAGCGGAAGTCATCGAAGATCCATCAAAAAACACTCGGGAAGCCTTACTGCAACGATCGAATGACTTGATAAATCGCGATCTTGATGCCCTTCGTCGACTTGCCAAAGAGCGTATCGACGAAAAGCGTCATGAGGATGATCGAGGAATAAAGAAGTCTCATTGGGTAGGGTAAAAGAAGATTCGGAGTGTGGTATAGTGGTATTACGCACGCTTCGGGTGCGTGTAATCCGGGTTCGATTCCCGGCACTCCGACAATACAGTCACTCTTCTCACATCTGAAGACATCACTAGGCAGGTTTTCATTCTCAGGATTAAGATAACTTCCATGAGGCTTTTGGTGGGCAGTATCACAGAAAATCCAGTCTCATTGATGCGACGAGCAGGATACTCCTTCCAACGCAACGAAGGCAATGAGATGAGTTTCATTCGACCGCTGGCCAAGTCAGGCTATCCACGCTTCCACTGTTATGCGAAGCTCGAGAAGATTTCCCTTTCGCTACATCTTCATCTTGACCAGAAAAAACACACGTACGGCGATCAAACGCGTCATCATGGAGAATACGATAATGACGGTCCAGTACAAGAAGAAGTAGCCAGGCTCATTCCGATACTTGGTCCGACCGCGCGTATCGTCGCTTAATAACAACTGGGCAGATGGTGGAATTGGTATACACGCCAGTCTTAGGAACTGGTTCCGCAAGGAGTGAGGGTTCGAGTCCCTCTCTGCCCACTGAAAAAATGTCTTTCAAAAAAACCGGGCTCATGAAGCCCGGTTTTCTCTCTCCGCTGCCTATCAATCAAGACCGGCGAGATACTGCCGTCGATTCAGGAATAAGGGCCAGCAAGAACCCCGATACGAAGACAACGAGTATTCCTGACAAGATTATCCGGAATGTGAACATGAGCGAGGCTGGAATATATGATGCGATAGCCGCCAAGAATTTCGTTTTATTGACGGAACCGTCGACTGTCAGAATCGGATCGGATACTTCGATCTGATTCGCATCGGAAAAATAGAATTCGGAAGAATCAAACTGTGAAACCCCCCAGATGTCATACAACGCCTTACGGATATCATCAGACTGGGAATATGAGGCATTGAGATTGACGTCATACACCCTATCGCTACCATCATCAGACAATGCCACTGAAAACACGACATTACCGGAACTCGTCTCATCGATCGACGTCCCATCCACAGTCCACGCTTTCTTTGCAGCACTCGCCAAAAATGATGGGGTGAACTGAGCTTTCAACATGATCTCATTGCCAGCGAATGCCTGCATGATAGTCGTACTGTAATCATTGCATAATCCATCTGTACACTCCGTAGCGCTTCCAGTCAGATCCTTGTATTGACCAAGTATTTTCGGCCATACTGTCACTTCATCCGCCGGAACGATCGAAACGCTCGGATTGACGACGGTGAACGTCCTGGAAAGCGTCACCGCTTTCCCTGTTGTAACATCGTTTGCTGTCACTGTTACGGCATATGATGTTCCGACTCCTCCGGTAATCGGCAAAAAGTTTATTTCATTTTGACTACCATCTGTGCAATCCGGTGAAGTAGCGTCTTCGCTACATGTCAATGCAACACCGTTCACTGTCCAAGAAAAATTGCTCAGACCATCAGGATTGACACGAAGACCGATGACTTCATTCGAAACCACGCTGCAATTGCTCCGTTCCAAAGAACTATCATTACAAATGATACCGGATGATCCTGGCAGTTTAACGTGCATCAACGAACCGCTTGCAACAGCAGCAGCACGATAAGCGACGATCTTATTATCTGTAGAAACGAATTTTACGATTACACTGCCATTCCCTTTCCGAACGACCCCGCTTGAGAAGTTTTCAGATGCTTTGACCGAAAATCTCAAATAACCGACACCGTTCGTAAGATAACTTGATAATTTCTTGCCCGAAAAAGTGCTCGGAATATCAAGATTCATATTAAGCGACGTAAGAGCGTTTCCTTTGGTATTCCCTAATAATCCGAGAGTTTGGAAGATTGATGTCACATCAGTCACTGTACTTGCATCAGAATCAAACTGAGAACTCTTGCTCATTTCGACTTTCCAATCGAATTGAACTCCCGAAAGACTGCTTGATGAATTATCAAGGCTTGCCTGTACCGCTACCGTATCGCCACTATCATCACCACTCGAATCATTCACTGGATCATCCGGGGAGCTCGTGACATTCACTTTGAGCGCTGTCGACTGGCCACCTTCGGTCGGATCGACAAGATTGCGCTCCAGACAATCGTTCAAGTCCATATCGATAGTCGGAATAGTGACAGAATAGCCCTGTATAGTCTGCACGTAAGATCCGATACTATCGGAAGCGATCGATACCGGGCAATCATTCTTCGAAAACGCCCACATAATCATAGAGGACGAATCGTCATGTTTCGTAGTAATCATCGACGTTCCTTCAACGACGACGCCGACCTGATCTCCACTATCATAATTCCACGAAAATGTCTCTTGGCCGAGACCGGCAACATTCGCCTCATCCTTATTGCCATTATCCGCCGTACTCGAATCGGCAGGGTCGGTTCGCCAGAATTTCTCTTCTTTCGCTCCGAAATCTCCATCACCTGTCGTCTCTCCGGAAGCGTCCGGGAACAAGTGTTTGCAGTATTTGTCATTCACACTGCCGCCATCCGTAGTGCAGCTTGTAAGCGATGACCCGCACGAAGTACTCGTAGTGGGATCCTTCACACAACGCGGCGTACCGGTATCGCATGCCGGTTTATCACTGGAGCATATCGGCCAACCCGCTAAAACGCAGGCCCCTGTGCTACTAGTAGTGATATTGATAGTCGACGATGTATCTAAACTCAAACTATCAAGATCGCTCGTATCTGACATACAAGCAGGCGATGTGCCACTCGGACAGTCGAAATCCGTACCACCTGCAGTCGAAAGCTCATAATTTGCGCCCGTCAGGTTATCATGGACATAGCAATAATCCGGAGTGCTCGCTTTGGTATCACCGCCATATCTCGCTTTATACCCATCATCATCAGAATCGGAATCATAGCTCGTATCAGAATTATCATATCCATTTTTTGCGATAATACGCGCTGCTTCAATTTTCCAATCCTCGACCGTGATCTTTCCATTGCCATCGCGATCACACAAATCCTCTTTGTCAGAACTCGGAGAATTATCCAGACCGCATCCGGAATGCTTAAGATACCAAGTATAATATATCGACTCATTACTATTCGAAAAATACATCGGGAGTGCCTGAGCCATGATCTTCTCGCCTGCTTTCGGATCGGTCGGCGAAAAAAATATCGATACCTCCGGAGACATCAGCTTATTACCAGAGACATTCATGCTCTCACCCGTACTCTGAAGACTGTTCAGATTCATGTGATAACGAGATTCGATCTGCGAAGCAATACTCGAAACCGATGGCACACCTCCGCTACCGAATAATCCAGCAGAAGCTGGGGCCGCATTACCGAAAAGAAGCGCCGCGACTGCGAACATACCAGAGAATGCCTTCATGACTTTTTGCCATTTCTGAAAAGACCGCATAATAAAAACTCTTTGTTTGGATTAACGTATCATGAGAAATAAAACATCTGCCAAAAAAAGGAACATCCAACTAGCCATCCAAGAATACCAAATCGATCCGGAAATCGCCGCAACAACGCCAGCTAACGGAGCAAAAAGAAGGAAGGGTGCTTGCTGCCAGACAACACCGCCGCTCAAAGCATACAATCCCCAAAACATGATTGAACTCACCGCTATGCCGACAATCGGCTGATCCTTGAACCAAGACAATTGTATAAAACCACGAAAAAACACTTCATATAAAAATGCCATGCCAGCAACAATAACAAGCTCGTACGCCATGAACCAAAGAAAATCACTCCGTACGATATACGGCAAACTATATTGGCTTGCGAAAGGCGTAAAATGAAGCAAGCAATAAGAAGCCAAAAGACCAGCTGATACGCATACCGTTCCAGCAACGACTCCGCGTATGGATTTTCCGCGACGGAATCCAAGCGTGGAAAACGGTTCATCCAATATCCATCTCGTATATGCCATCGGTACCAAAAGGAAAAAAACGATACTCACAATGATAAATTGAAATGTCGGATTCACCGCATCGCTTTCTTTGAAAAGTCCCAAAAAAGCAATTGAGCCAAAAACAAGAAGGCCCGTAACGACAGCGCGCCGATATTCTGAAAGCTTCTTCAACATACGCTTCATGCTTCAATGATCATTATCATTATACCCCATTTTTGAAAAGAATGCCCACCCCTACTACCCTTTCGATTGATTTTTAGCAATAACGTATAATCCCATCACCGTTAGCGATTCAATCGGCATCAAGTTGAGCCCGAACAGTATTCCTTCGAGAATACCGACCACCACCAACACAATACCTCGCATCATCTTCATATTACCGGCATTTCCGACATCATCAAATGAAATGATGATCCAGATGAGCGCTGTGCAAAATATCGTCACAATCGTTCCAAGCGCAGGCAATGATCCAACACCAATCAGATCAAGCATGTCTTTGAATATCGCCACTGCAAGCGCTCCAATATACACCAATGCCGAAGGAGCTTTCCCTGAGGCATTCTTTTGAAGCGATGTCATGCCTGATTTCAAATGCTCTTGCGCTTTTTTATAGCGTCCATCCCGTTTCGCTGCGGAATGTTCTGCCGTCATTGAGCGCGTTCCCGTTCTTGTTGCTCCGCTCATAGCCGTTTTCCGGGCTCCGCCGGATACAGCTGCACGCACAGCAATCGCTGGCAATACCATATTCGTTCTTGGTTATTGGCCTGTACCAAATTCCTGCTTTGCCGTCTCGATTTCCAAAAGTTGGCGCGGATCCGATGTAATGATCTGGTCTTCGCTATATGAAGCAATAACTTTAATAGCAGCATGCTTTGAGCCGGCGAAGAAAATACCTTCACCGACATTCGATTCAAGCAAAAGAAACTTCTCATGATCAGTGAGATAGAATGTCTCAGCGATAAGGTCTATGGACGAAGGAGATTGGCGCAAAAGAAGCTGAAGCGATGAGTTCGTAATAATCGGCTTGCCATAACGAGAATTCATGAAATCGCTGATATCCTGTGTGATCGTAGTCAGGCCTGTGTAATATTTTCGACAACGTTTCGCGATACCAAACAGGAACGAAGCGGCATCCTCGTGTTGCATCATAACCCAAGCCTCATCCACAACAACCACTCGGCGTTTCATTTTGGAACGCACTTCATTCCAAATGAATTGAAGCACGATATACATGGCGATCGGACGAAGCTCTTCCTCAAGATCGCGGATGTTGAAAACTACCAACTGATTCTCCATGTCGATATTAGTCTGCTTATTCAAGAAACCGCCGAAAATACCTTCCGTGTAACGCTCCAACCGAGCCGTGAGCGATTCGGCTCCATCCATATTCTCCAATACGGCATACAAATCAGACATGGTAGGGAACGCAGCCGGCGTCAATTTGGCATAATCCGTCCGTTCAGTGATATCACGGATGGCATATGTCTCATGGATAGCGCGATCAAGAATAGAATCTTCTTCCGGCGTTACTGCTCCAAGCATGATATGCAACAAGCCGATGATATTAGCAATAGTATTGCGAAGTACGCCTTCGTTTCCATCATCACTCGAACTCTTCGGCAAATCGAACGGGTTGAGGTGGACATTCGAACCGAGCGATATTTTCAGGAACGTACCTCCCACCGCTTCACAAAGATGTCCATATTCGTTTTCAGGATCGATAATGATGACATCCGTGCCGAACATCATCGAACGGAGCACTTCCAGCTTCACAGTATAGCTTTTTCCGGCACCAGACTTCGCGAACACCACCATATTGGCGTTTTCAAGCTTGAAACGATCGAATAAGACCAACGAATTATTATGACGATTAATCCCATAAAGGATGCCGTCATTGGAAGACAAATCCGACGAAACGAACGGAAAGGTCGTCGAAAGCGGTTCTGTATTCAGATTGTTCGCTACATCCAACGTATCTGTCGCAATAGGACGCGTCGCTGCAAAACCTTGATCCATACGCAGCACAGCCGGCTTCACATAAACGAGTTGCGCTTCAAGAATCGATTCTACTGTCTGGCATTTATCATTAAGATCCCGATCATCAGTACCATAAATGGTCATATAAAGACCAAATCGAAAGAATTTCTCCGTTCCCTGCATCAATTTATCACGAAGTGCTTCGATATCTTCCAATGCGGTCTCGAGCTGCGGATTGCGAATCTTCCCATTTTCCGCTTCAATGTGAATCTGTGATTGCACTTGGGTAGCAGATTTTCTGAGATTTTTGAGGATTTCAGCCGTATCAATCGGATGCACGAAAAGAGCCGTATCCATCGCGAAATCAATATTGATAATCGGTGAAAACCAATTCGTCGATAGATAGCGTGGATAGGCGATGACAAAATACGTACGTGCCAACACATCTCCTACCTGCATGGAATTCGGTTTGAGCTTGATTGCCGGAGGCGCAATAAGATCCCGGATAGTAGCGATACCCTGCTGATACAACCGTTCCGCTTCAGACTGTCCGGATGATTGTTTCGGCTGGCTATGCTGTCCGAATACATTAAGCAATCCTTTCTTCTCGGGAGTATTTGCGGCTTCCGGTTCTGGCAATGTGATTCCTTGTGGCATCGTTTTAGTTTCTATCCGTGGCTTAACGCTATTTTCCTAAGATAATTCGACTGATTCGATATTCTTGATGACGGTAGTCGTGAAAAGCGATGGATTATAGCTATTATAAAGGAGTTCTATGATCTCTTCGGTATTGAGCTGCGTCACCTTTACTCCGGTGCCAACAAGCGCCGCAGAAACCTGGTCGACACGCTGTAAAAGCTGGCTACGGTACGTTTCAAACTGTTCACCGTGGAGACTACTCATCTTTTTCGGCTGGAATATACCGCTCAGTTTCCCCAAAAGTCCGCTCTTCTCATCTTCAGACGGAGCAAACGGCACCACAACATAAAAAAACTTCGACATGATATTCGCCACTTCTGTCATATTTTTAATGAATGTGCGATATTCGGAAATCTGAAAACGCAGTAATTCATTCTCCTGATGCTTTTCTTGGTCATCTAGAAGTTCCAGATAAGGAGTGATATTGAATCTTCGGGAGCTAATGACGATTTGAGCGGGAAAATCCAAAGCATTGAGAAAAGATTGGTATTGGCCGATGATAGCATCTTGTTCCTGACTTGATTTGAGATCAAAATTGATTGAAGAAACCAATAAAATGGACCTGAGCGCCCCATTTTTCAAGACAATAGCTCCGTCACGTATCTCCTCAACATCAACATACTTTTGAGTGCTAGAGCCTCCGGCTGATTTATTTTTTGGTTTGAGCAATTCCATATAAAGTGAACGAGCAGGAAAAACGACTTTGACGTAACCCTTTTCTCTATTCTAACATCATTTCCCCTGATTATCGAGTATGCCAGCCAATTCCTTCAAACGATCTGCTGTGATGCGTTTATCGCTTGGACCTGCAGCGACAGGCAGCGATTCTTTTGGTTGCGATTGCGGCAAACGCTGTACCGGACGTTCCCATACGGATATTTTCGGACGAAAGAGAAAAAAGAACATCTGAAAAATAAACGTTATAAGCGGTATGCCATTCGGCCGATAAAAAGCGAGTGCCACAAAAAGTAGAATGACAGGGATAGCCAAAATGAAGAAAAGCGCCTTATCAAACGTATTGAACATGACAAGGAGCGCTGCTCCCATACCGATCATCCACAACAACTGCTTCCATGTAAGCGGACCGGCTATCTTATCTTCAATATCAATAAATTGCGGTACGCTGAACATCATACTCGATTGTTTTTATGATTCTTTCAAAAACATCCGACTGCGCAGCCTATTCCTCATGGGAAATCGGATTGATGATAAACGGATTCATCTTTTTCGGAGCTGGCTTCGGAGCGACAGGAGGAGTCGTAGTTGGCATGGATCGAACCGGTTCTACGGCCGGTTTCGAAATCACCGGGGCCTGTGCCGGAGTTGATTGCGGATGATTCATCGCTTCATGCTCCGCAGGAAAGACATGATTGAGCGAAAAACTGAGCTGTGAATCATCTACCAACGACTTATCAGGAATTTCTGATGTTTTCTGATTGGAAAAATCGATGCCAGCATTGCCAGTACGATACGGGCTCACCGATACTGGACGATCCTGAGCGATTTTCGGAACAAACGCTGCCGCTTTCGGTGGTGCCGATACGGGTACAGTCTGCTGAACAGGCTTCGGGATTTCCTGACGCGTCCCAAATTCCGGGCCTTTCACGACGGGATACTTCGCCGCAATAGCGGAAGGTTCATGATGCTCTGGACGAGGCATAGCGACTGAGGATTTCGGAAACACTATCTCGAAATGCTCCGTATCAATCGATAAAGGATAATTTTCTTCGATAGACTTCAGTATAAGATTGACTCGCTCACGTTCACCCGTCGTCAAACGTTTGCCGTTCTCGGAACGAAATAAGAAATTTCCGCGTTGGACGCTGTCATGGAAACCGACGCCTAATTCATCACGATAACATTTGATCCAATTCACGAGCGATGGACGGACAGGTTGTGATCGGACTAAGATCTTATCCTCCGTGATGAGCTGTTGCGAAAGACGTTCATATTTCGTGATCGCCTGCATAAGCGGAATCTGCTCAACGGAAGCTGTTTTCGCTTGTAGCACTTGCGGAACAGGTAACGTTTTCTTCGGTTTGATAGAAAAAATATCAGTTTTCAGTTTCTCGATAATCTTGTCGGTTTTGGAAACGCCATCTGGCGGCAAGATTGAGCGTACCGCATCGACTAATGCCGCGTCTTTCAAAAAATCGAAAAAATACCAACGAATAAGCACACTCAAGCTTTCGACCACATCATCGCCAAGCTCAAGGGATGTTTGCAATTCCTTGATACGAAACGGCATTTCCTCGCTCGTCAATATATCCTGCCGCTCTTGAGGAAGCGCTTGGAAACCGTTCCAAACCGAACGGAATTCCTCATCAGAAAGAGCTCCTCCGTTCACTTCTTCAGAAGCAAGCATTGGATAGTAGATAGGATTGTTTATTTTGTTTTCCATAATCCTTTTTACCGGCGTCCATTTTTCGTCCCGACTTCTTTCAATTTTTCACGTATATTCGAACCCTTATTGCCGCCCTCGCTCACCGGCATAATCGTCCTGACTTTGCTCTGGCTCGCGCTACTCATCTTCTTTATCGATTCCTGATAATACGAGACATTCTCTTTCGCATGTTTCTTCAGATATTCAGTCAATTCGGCTTCTGCACCTATCATTTCATGCAGGCCACCCTGTTTCGCGAAATCATCCGCCGTCATATTCCTGATGGTTTCCTCGTACACTTTTTGCCTATCAGCGCCCGGCTGGTTCAATTGATGATTCATGATTTCATGAACCATACCTTCTTTCTTATAGCGACCATCAAGCGATTTCTGCAACTGTTCATTTCCCTTAACCTTTCCGGCAATCTCGCCATATCCGCCCTTCAATGCCGCCTTATCCGCCTTTTCAATAAGCGCTGCGGCAGATTTGGTATCTTCGCCCAAGACACTCAACGCGCTCGTGAGACTTGCTGCATCCTTATAGATTTCCCCGCCAGCCTTGCGAATCAGTTCGCGTTTCTTATCATTTGCCGAATTATTGCCTTCATTAGCAAAATCCATAGCGGCCATAGCGGCCTTCATATCGGTGCCATTGCGTAATGCGTCCTTCTTTGACAATAACCTGACAGCTGCTTCGACCTTCTCTTTGGAGTGCTTCTTCGGATCATTCATGATATTGCGCAACTCCGACTCACTCACACGCTGCTCTTCCATCTTCTTTTCCTGCTCACTCACATTGGCATCGTGATATCGTTCCTTTGCAGTCGCAAAACCCTTATTTCCACCGCTAATAAAACCAGCTGTAAGTTCTTCAGTATGTTTCGAACCTTTCTCCCATGTTTTCGGAAGAAGGAATTTTCCATACTTACTCCCTTCTAAGCTCTGCCGAGCTCCCTTAGCTATACCCCGAGTAACGCCGTTATTGGTAATCGGATTATTATATGTCTTCCTACGTGCCCATTTTGTCGCAGCCTGTGCATATCCATTCACAACGCCAGCACCAATGATCGACATTTTTCCGGACATGCCTATGGCTACCCACAGCATGACAATTGGAATAGAAAACTGCGTCGCAGCAGACATGAAGTCCTTCATGCCCGTAATACTCTGGGTATTAGCCGCAGTTTGGACTTTCGTATGAAAAGAACTCGACGCGACAATCTCGAAAAACTTCACCGAAATCAAGAGCATAAGCATCGCCGCCGGACCATAGATGACATACTGCATGAGCTTGTTCCACCAATCGCTTGAAAACTTCGCCATACCTGGAATGACCGATCCCACGAAACCGACCGATGCGAAAATCAGCAACACGACCAGCATAGCCAAACGGATAGTGAACATCACCGCAAGCACCAACAGCGTAATGGAAAACATGAACAAAAAAACGGTCGCGGCGAGCAAGTGCGCCAATTCGACACTATCGTTTATTGCTGAAAACGTGACTACTGTACTCTCATTGCCATATATGAGAATGCTTTGAATTTTCGATGCACCGAATACTGAACCAAGACCCGCGCTCGCGCTGCCGGTACCGCCACTCAACATATCGGCGAAATAATACATGGGAACATTTCCAGCATCGATGATAAAACGCGTGATCGGGAAGCTGAAATTCACAAGCAGCGCCATCATGACCAAGTGAAGCAATGCCTTCTTGTAATCCTTTCCTATCTGAAAAATAGTAGTGAAAGCGATATAAAGGAGCATCAAAATAAAGAAGATGTTGAAAAAATCACGGATAAACTTCCACATCACATAGAC
>DBUA01000035.1:0-52449 GCA_002307715.1 Candidatus Moranbacteria bacterium UBA1302 | reverse complement strand
CCATCCGAGCAACACGAACACGCAGTATATCAAGAACTTGAACGCGTATATCACGATATTGCCCGCCACACCAGAAACAACACTGCTCGCGAGCGTGCCCACCGGATTGAGTATGGTATTTAGCGTATTAACATCCATAGGGAAGAATCTTTTTTCTTCAAACGATACCAAAAACTGACATGCTTTCAGTTCTTACTCCAAATGCTAGAACGGAAAATCAAAAAATCGAACGTGCGGTGAAACCCCGATATATTCTCTTCCATAATATACCACATATTCTCTCTTGTTGCATATGAAAAGACTAGATACCATGCATCAATAAAAAATAGGACTCTTTGCGAATTTAGGAAAAAAGAAAAAGCCCTGCACGTTTTACGCACAAGGCTTCTTGAGAACTCTGCTTCGAGCTCATTTTTCGAACGGACGTGGACAACTTTCCATACTGCCCACGTTGTACTCCGTACAACGTTCCTTGAAAGGATTGATGCTTACGCCCGCCAACATCCTGACCCCGGTGATGACAACGGCCAGGACCAGGAGAATCAGGACGATAACCTTTGCTGCCTTGGCATTCGCAGCCTTGGCGCGTTCCTTCTCTTCCGGTGTTTTCATGATTCCCTCCTTGGGAAAAAGATTGTAAAAGTATCAACTTCTATTGCGAGTATAGCATAGACTTAATATTTAGTCAAGTAATTTCCAGAAAAATGGCTTTAAAAAAGAAAAAACCCAACCGTTACATGATCGGTTGGGCGTACAAAAAAGTCTCCTCGTTATTAGTTGGCTGGCACAGAAGCAGCCGGGGTGGAAACAGTTGCCGACACACTATCGGCCACCAAACCCTTGTAAACGCCGAAAGCGCCCAAAGCGAACACGACCACGGCGCCAAAAACAACCAGAGCTTTCCCCATGACGAATCTCCATAAATAATAAAAGAGCTGGACAAAAAAAGATACCACCGGAAGTCATTCACTTCCTCACCGGGTATAGCACGCTCATCAGCATCTGTAAAGTCCGATGCGTTGATACGACAAGACTAATAAATGAATCCTTTCACAGCGCGGCTGGAAGCCGAAAGAGTCCGACGATCCACCTTGCCCCATTTTACATAATTCATTTCACTGACCGTAATCGTGTCACCATCAACCCTCTCAACGAGCGCGACATGCCCATAATAACGATTTTCTGTCGTTACCATAATAGCCCCGACAGCCGGCTTACGACCAGTTTTGTATCCAAGAGCCTTGGCATTATACAGCCAAGTTCCAGCATTCCCTCCCCACGGCACATATCGTTTCTGCGCTACATACCATGTACACCAGCCATATGGGAACCGATGACCGGAACTCGGATTGCCAGATAATGTCCGATAACCGGAAATATCAGTCGCAGCGCCACCTGTCGAAGATGCGTACTGCCGACGCTCTAAGCCGGACTGGGAGGCGCTTGTCTGAGCCGGCATGTCTTTTTTTCCATCAGGAATAATAATGGAATCACCAACGTGAAGTTCACCATTGGCTGGCAAACTATTGAAAGCGATGATCTTGTCTTTTTCAGCTTTATATTTCGTAGCGATGGTGTCGATAGTGTCTCCCGATTGCACAACGTAAGAAAGACCCGCGACAGGAAGAATGAATATCTGATCACCAGGTTTGATTTCATCGACATTATCGAAATCATTCGCCCAGAGGATCGTATTAACCGTAATACCAAACTTGGCGGCTATACCGCTGATGGTATCGCCCGATGCAACAGTGTAGATTTTTACACCACCATCCTCTTCGGGATCCTTAGACATGGACGGCGCGCCAGCTTGAGATGAGAGGATTATGGAATCCTGGACATTTCCACCTTGCAAATCATACAGTGTCGCATCGTCTTTCTGGTCCGGATCGACAGCACTGGGAGCATTAGCGAGCGGAACCAATGCAAGATTCTCTTTCTTGCTCACTTGGGCAGCCAAACGGCGCTTCGTAACACCTTCCGCCTGTGAAGAATCGCTATGGACATAGCCGAAAAGCATACTGTCCGGATCCTTATCGTGCGCGAAATTGCTCGCCGATACCAGAAGGGCGCTCGATGCCACTATGGAAAAAGCGGAATAATTCCGGAAAACACGGACGACTCTATATCCTGAAATCTCCTTGATAAAGTGGAGAACCTTCGACTGGACATGGTGAACGCGAGTATGGAACCGCCGAAAACGATCCGACCAACAGGTCTTCTCAAAAGACGCGGGGGTTTGGTCGGATGCTATCGACCTATGCCGCCGCATAATTCTGGAAAAGATGGAGGGTTGAGTACTGATAAGACTCTCGCCTTTCAATCAGCAAAACTCTGAAGAAATCCTACCGCACTATCGGTCTCAGGATGCCTATGGGAGTTTGCCCTAATTTTTACCAAACCAGTGTAGCCCGGAAACAGTCGCCCGTCAATGAAAAAATAGTTATAAATCTCTTATTTTGGCTTATTAAAAGCATATTTCTACAAAAAGATCCACCGAAAATCATGATCTTCAAACCGAATCATCATTCAAAATCCCAGAAACGGTATGGTATACTTCCAATGTCGTCTTATGAAGCAACTTATGAAACGCTTCTTCGAAAATCCGGCTACTGAAATCGGGATGCTGGCAAAACGCTTTCTCGAGCATATGGAAATCGAGATGAATCGTTCTCCTCGCACGCTCGAAAGCTATGGCCATACCTTGAACGCTTTTTTTGCTTGGGGAAACATCCGCCATACCGAAGACATCAATGCTGAAAAAGTGCGTGAATACCGTATTTATCTCAACAGGAAAATGACTCGTTTCGGTACAACGCTCAAGAAAAACAGCCAAGCCTATCATGCCGTTGTCCTGCGCACATTCCTCAAATATCTCGCAAAACAGGATGTCAAAGCGTTCGCAGCCGAAAAGATCGAAATCGGACGCATACCGGATCGGCAGGTAGACTTCTTAGAATACGATGAGATCGAACGGCTTCTGTCTGCGACTGAAGGTTCTGCCCTAAAGACTCTCCGTGATCGCGCTATCCTCGAGCTGCTCTTCTCTTCCGGTCTGCGTGTTTCAGAGCTTATCGGTCTTGATAGGAACCATGTCAATCTCGATAAAGAAGAATTCAGCGTTCGAGGCAAAGGATCGAAACTCCGCATCGTTTTCATATCACCCACAGCGAAGAAAGCTCTCGAAACGTATCTCGCTAAACGGACCGACATCGACCCGGCACTCTTCGTTTCACATGGGAAAAAAGGTCTCACTAATCGGAAAAATTCAACTCGTGACACGCTGAGACTTACTCCTCGCAGCATCCAACGCATCGTCAAGCACTACGCCAAAAAAGCCGGCATCGTGAAAGACGTCCATCCGCACACGCTCCGCCACTCCTTCGCGACCGATCTTCTGGTCAACGGCGCCGACATCCGCAGCGTCCAGTCTATGCTCGGCCATTCCTCTATCACTACCACACAAGTCTACACCCATATCACCAACGAACGCCTGAAAGAAATCCATAAAAACTTTCATGGAAAAAGAAAAAAGAAGTGACATGTCACTTCTTTTTGTGCAAAATCAAAAAAAATCCCGTGCAAAATTCAGCCACGCTGTTCGTCTTCCTTGCGCAAAGCAAAATCCTGCATGACCCGTGGAACATAGAAATCTTTCACTAGCCCGACTGTCTTCGTTTCTCCAGCATTCTGAGTCGGCATAGCTTTCTTCCCGGAAAGCTCACTGAGGATAAGCGAGAGGGCCACCATCTCGTTGCCGATTTTATCTATCTTCTTCAGTTCATGCAAATCTTCCCAGGACGTATCCCGATAAAACACAGGGGTATCCATGGCCGTCCTCAATTCTTTCAATGCGCTTATGTCACCTTTTTTGAGCGCACGGAAGATAAACCGCATAAAAAATTCTATATCCTCCATCCCGGCGATCGCTACTTCTTCGGAGCGTCTCATCTGCAAGAAAGGCTCAGGACGATTGGAAGAGAAGGTATCTCCGTTGCACAGCGGGTTGAAACCACCCATAGAAATGATATCTTGAAGCGAAATCACATTGAAGGTATTGCGCATCGTATAAGCAAGCTCCGACAATTTCGCAGCTTTCGGTGAACGCAACATCGTTGTGAATCTCTCCCAGAGCTCCCCGCCACCATGCCCGGCTATGAAAGGCGATCGACCATCGGATGTTTTCCGGGCAGTGACAACCAATGTATTCTCCTGGATGTTGGCATTGCACTGTTTCAACCCCTCCTCATCCAAATCTGTATCGAAAGAAAAATTCGCCACCCGCAAATCTTTCCGACTGATCGACCGTTCCAGGCACATCTCATTCAGCACAGCCGCCCCAGCATTCAATCCAGCAGTCCAAGAATACCCTTCAACCTGAAGCGGAACTACGGGTATCGAGACACTCCTCTGATCCAAAGCAGCCTTCAGGCTTTCTTCGGTAACACTCCCACTCTTTTCTCCGTCTTTATTGATAATAAGAAGTACGCCTTTTAGGGAGGGTATCCCTTGTTTAAACCTCTCGATCCTCTCAAGGAATTCAGCCAAGTCTTTCTCTTTCTTATTCCAACATCTGACGACCCCGACGACTGATGGACCCTCTTCAAGCAAAGACCCATCGAAACTTTTCTCCAGAATTGAGAACTGCTCCCTCGAATATTCGGAAGCAGAGAGTTGTGGTTTTCTCTGATTCTCCACATCGATATTCACCCGATCAATAATTCTCCGAAGAGACTCCTGGGAAGTTTCGGCGGAAGACTGGGACGATGCCAGATCCTTACGTTGTTTTCGGAGCACGAGTACCGTTTGACCCGCCTCGGAACCGGGAATGTAATCGACCTCGTATCCTAATGCTGCTATATACTGATGCATCCGCTCTCGTTGCTGAATCATAAGATCGCCATCATACATATCGAATTCAGCGGGATGAAAAGGACCTATCCGGGCTTCACCTCCGGATTTGAGAACGCGAATGATTTCTGGTAACCACTGCTTATAATTGCCCTCGGACCACACCGAAACAGAAAAAAGAGCTAGGATCCTCTCAAAAGACTCGTTCTTAAAAGGAAGTGACTCCGCCCATGCTGCGACAGCAGCCCTCCCCGGTTGCTCACTAACGGGTCGCAAAAGACTCTTTAATTTTTCGGGCAAAGTCCGCTCAAAAAGCTGCCGATTTTTCTCATTGGCATAATCGGGGCTGAGCGACACGACTTGAGCATGCACGCCGGCTGCCGACAGTTCCTTCGCGAATCTTCCACCTGGCCCAGCACCCAAATCAAGCACGGTCTGACCTTCCAACTCTGTCCTCTTGAAACCTAATACCTCTTCATATTTATTCAAATCACGACCACCCTGAGGTCCCTGTTCAATTTTATCAAAACTACGACCACCCTGAGGTCCCTGTTCGATAGTTCCCATAACTATATATGTCAAGCCTTATAATGTTTATAATATCACAAAAAAACCCTCTATAAAAAGCGGGATTACCTCAACAGTACAACACCAAACATCATCTTTTCACACACAAACACCTCAAAGAAATCCTTAAAAGCTTTCATAGAAAAAGAAAAAAGAAGTGACCGGATGACCGCCTCTTTTTTTATTCCTCATATCACAGCACGTCGATGATTTTCAGTTTGCGGTCGGAGAAGGCATAGAGCTTGGCTGGGCGGCTGACAACATTGCCTTCGGCTCCGGCGGCAGGCTACTCCAGAAGGTAGATCGCGATACCTGCAAGTTCGCCTTCAAGTGCTCTGCAACCGAAGACGAGAGCGGCTGGCAGGATGCCATGAAGGATCCGGTCACCGACCCGGGCAAGCGCTCCAAGGCCGGACGGATGAAACTCATCCGCGACGCCTCGGGGTTCGCCACGGTCCGCGAAAGCGCTCCGGGCGAAGACCTGCTCGAGACTGTCTTCGAGAACGGCGAGCTCGTCCGCGAACAGTCCTTCGCTGACATCAGTGCCCGTGCCGCAAAGGCATGAGCCGGCAAGCACAACGGGCGATAGAGAATCTTCTATCGCCCGTTTTTTCTTTGCTTCTCTGATTTTATACCTTCGTAAGCGGAGCGACGCCGAGCATCATCTTCTTCACGCCTGCGCGTTTGAAGGCGATGGTCGCGAGCGTGCCTGCGATCGAGACGATGAGCCCCGAGCCGAACTGCGGATGCTCCACCATATCTCCTGGGCGTACCTCGCCAAGCTGAAGCGGCGCGCCTGCCGGTGCGACGCTTTCTGATTTTGCTACCGGAGCAGCAAGCTTCTTTTTTGGTGCAGACGGATAGCGCTGGAATGACCGCTGGAAATATTTCTTGCCCATCATACCGGAGCTCACGCGGTCGCGCTCTTCAATCAGATCGGCCGGAATCTCCGCGATGAAGCGCGATGGTGGATTGATTTGAGTCGAACCGAAGATAGTGCGGCTCTCGGTATGAAGGAGATACACGTGCTCCTTGGCACGAGTCAGTCCTACATACATGAGTCGGCGCTCTTCCTCAAGCTCTGCCTGCGAAAGCTGCGCGCGCGAATGTGGGAAGATACCTTCTTCAAGGCCGAGGATGAAGACCGTCGGAAACTCGAGACCCTTGGCGCTGTGGAGTGTCATCACATGGACTGCATCAGTATTGCGGCTGATCTCATCGGTATCGGAAGAAAGTGCCACTTCTTCGAGAAACAGGTGGAGCGCTTCGGCAAGCGGCAAGTCGTCATGCTTCTTGGCAACGGTGAGGAGCTCGCGCACGTTCTCCTCTCGCGCCTCGCCTTCCGCTGTACCGTCATTGAGACTACTGACATAGCCGCTCGCGCGACCGATCTTATCAAGCAGCTCCGGTAGCTTGAGATCAGGATACTCGCCCATCTCGAGGCGAAGCTTGATAAAAACATCTGAGAACTCGCGAATCGCCTTGATCTTGCCTTCACGGAGATCGCTCGTTTCTGGTGTCATCCGATACGCAGCCTCGAAGAAATCAAGGTCATTCGTACGGGCGAAACTGGTCCAGCGGGCGAGCGTCGCATCGCCCAAACCTCGCTTGGGTTCATTGATGACCCGCTCAAGCGCGAGCATGTCGCGAGGATTCTCGAGGAGCCTCACATACGCAACCATATCCTTCACTTCCTTGCGCTGATAAAACTTGAGTCCGCCCACGATACGATACTCCACCGAATGCCGAAGGAACATTTCTTCGATCATGCGGGACTGTGCATTGGTACGATAGAGCACAGCGAAGTCGCTGAACTTCTTTCCTTCTTTCTGCTCGCGTGCAATCGTCTCTGCCACGAAACGCGCTTCTGCCTCTTCGTCTTCGGCCGGCACGAGTGCGATCAGGTCACCACCCTTCCCTTCGGTCCAAAGCTTCTTATGACGCTGGTTCTTGTTGCGCTCGATAACGCCATGCGCCGCATCAAGAATGATCTGCGTCGAGCGATAATTCTGATCGAGCGTAATGACCGCTGCTTCCGGATAGTCCTTCTCAAAATTGAGGATATTGCGGATATCCGCTTGACGCCAACCATAAATTGACTGATAGTCATCACCGATAACGAAGATGTTCTTATGCTTGCCTGCGAGAAGTGTCACCAAAAGATACTGCGGATAATTGGTGTCCTGATACTCGTCGACCATGACATAACGGAAAATATCCTGATAACGTGCAAGTACCTCTGGATGCTCCTGGAAAAGCCGGACTGTGAGCATAATGAGATCGTCGAAATCGAGACTGTTCCCCGCACGGAGCGCCTTCTGATAGGCCGTGTAAACCCGGGCGATAATCTCTTCGAAATAGCTACCGGCCTCGAGCATGAACTGCTCCTCGCTCTTGAAAGCATTCTTAGCACGCGAGATAGCATCAAGGACAGCGCGCGGCTTCACCTGGTCTGGATCGATCTCGAGCTCACGCATCGCTTTCTTGACGAGCGCTTCCTGGTCGGAACTATCGACTATATTGAAATTCTTACTGTATCCAAGCGTTTCGATTTCTCGCCGAAGAATACGACAACAGATATTATGAAATGTTCCGATGTATTGAGGAATAGCCACAAATCCATATTCAGCGGCTGCGCTTTTGGAAAGAAGCGTCTCGATGCGCTCACGCATTTCTTGCGCTGCCTTGTTCGTAAATGTCACGGCTAGAATATGCGTTGGAGGCACTTTCTTCTCATCCAGAAGATAGGCGATGCGATGCGTCAGCGTCTTAGTTTTTCCGGAGCCTGCGCCGGCTAAGATAAGCACTGGACCTTCCGTTTGAAGGACGGCTCGACGCTGTTCAGGATTCAAACCTCGTTCCCAGAATTTCATGATTCAAAAAGATAATGGATAAGCGCAGAACCAACGTATTTTACCATATTACGCCGCAGCGCTCTATCGGACGTTGTGCCCTTCAGCCAGCAAGTGCTACCATATCAATACAGTATTCCTAATGGAAAGCACTATGCGCTTCAATCGATTCATCGCTGCTATTGAAAACACCTCTCTCACATTGCCCGCATTCATCGCGTCATTCACAGCTCTCATCATCGCCCGCCTCACCGTCGAAAACGCCCTCGGACTCTTCAAGACACATCCTTTTTCATTTCTCTTCTTTGAATTTTCACACACATTTCTCTTCTTTCTCTGCGCTTTTCTGCTCATACTTCCACTAGTACGTTTTGCTGGTGCCACAACCATCGGGAAAGCTGCTAATATCCTTCTCTGTGGATTTCTCATCATTCTCACACCTCCCATCATCGATACCATCATCTTCCATGGAACGAATTTTTGGAGCTTCTATGAATTCGATGGATTCCGCGGCCTTATCATCCGTTTCTTCACACTCTTCGGTGATACGCCAGAAATCGGTATTACGTATGGCGTACGTGTCGAAACCGTACTTGTCACGCTTCTGATGGGTCTTTATGCCTACGCTAAATCAGATTGGAAAAAAGCGCTGCTTTCAGCGCTCGGCACCTATTCCATACTCTTCATACTCGGCACTTTCCCATCATGGATAACACTGGCTGTCCTCAGTTTTCAAAAAGGATTCTTTGCTATCAACGCTACCGATGTTGCCGCGCTCTTTCTTTCGCCTGAACGCATATTCTCACACGATATTACTGATTTCCGAAGCGTCTTAAACGTAAAAATGAGCATTGTCTACGCAATATTATCCATGGCGCTCATCGGCGCTACGCTTTGGAAAAACACGCCAAAATATTTTATCGCTCTCTGGAAAAATGCTCGATTTCCCCAGCTAGTTTGGCACGGCGGCCTCTTAGCTATCGGCATGGCATTAGCATTCTTCTTTTCCGATACGTTCATCCGCCTCGATCTGTTCCATTTTGCAGGCGCATTTGTCATATTAGCCGCTGTCGAAAGCGCTTGGCTCGCTTCAGTCATCATGAATGACCTCTACGACATACGGATCGATCAAAAGACCAATCCCGACCGTCCGCTTATCCGTCAGGCCATTCCACCAGAAACATACCGGGCTTTCGGCATTTTCTTTTTCGCCGCTTCACTGCTCTTCGCCGGCATCATGAGCTTCCAAGCGCTCTTGCTCATCCTATGTTATCAATCACTGGCATGGATCTATTCCGCTGAACCGCTTCGCCTCAAGCGTTTCCCGATCATCGCAACGCTCATCGCTGCTGCTGCCGGTATGCTCGTCTTCTGCTCGGGATATCTGATCATCGCACCAGATCAGAATCTCCATTCGCTTCCTCTTCCAATAAGTCTTTTCCTCTTGGCCGCCTACACGCTCTGCCTTCCTATCAAAGACTTCAAGGATGTCGAGGGAGACCGAGCAGATGGAGTGTATACGCTGCCTGTTATCCTTGGTACGCAGAATGCCGCACTCATCCTCGGAAGCCTCATGTTCATCCTCTTCGTTTCAAGTCCCTTTATTCTCCGTGATGACCGGCTATTTCTTCCGGCAATATTTTCCGGCAGTCTCGCTTTTTGGGCGATGCAACGCGGTACCGACACGAATGCTTCCTTCGTTTCCTTCCGAAAACTGCCCGGAGTCATCCTTGGCATCACCATACTCTACGGCTTCATGATACTCGCTATCTTATTCTAAAAAAGCGGCCCCTCCATCCGGTGAGACCGCTTCTGAGAAATCACGCTTCAGGCCATATCGCTGCGAGCCTTTCCCAATCATCCACAGCAAGCGCTTGGGCGCGAATATCTTTTCGAAGACCGATACTTTCCATAAGACGCGTCGCATCGTCGCGTGAAATCATAAGGCTCGATGAAAGATTATTTACCAGCGTCTTCCGTCTCGCCGAGAAGCCTGCTCGCACTAGACGAAACACCCGTCTATCCTTATCTTTATCGTACGAACGTTTCGGAATGATATGGATAATGGCGCTCTCTACTTTCGGAACCGGATCAAATGCCTCTTTCGGTACGACGAATTTTTTCTCCACCTCCGCATAAAACTGAGCCATCACCGAAAGCAGACTCATGCTTCCTGGCTGTGCCGCAAGACGATCAGCGACTTCATTCTGTACCATGAGCGTCATCGACACTGGCTGATGCTTGAGAGCCAAAAGCGTCCGAATGATTGGCGCCGTAATGTAATACGGGATATTCGCAACGATCTTATACGGATGTTCTGCATATCCGATCGCATGCAGAAGCTCCTCAAGATGGACATCCAAGATATTTCCTTCAAGAATAGAAACATTCTGCGAATCCACAAAATGCTGCTGCAATCGTTCCACTAACTGATGATCGAGCTCGATTGCGACAAGTTTTTCCACGCGATCAGAAAGCCGGAATGTCAACGCACCCGTCCCTGGCCCTATCTCGAGCACATAATCAGATTGCTGGATTTCCGCCGCCTCAAATATGCGTCCGATGATTTCAAAATCATTGAGGAAATTCTGTCCCAGAGATTTTTTGGCTCTTACTTTCTCCATAAGCGTTAATTCTCTATTTCTTCCATCTTCACATTAATGACACCGGCGCCAAGCGAGGCGATTTTCTGAAATGCTACCTTATCAAGATCAACGATGCGCCCACCGACAAACGGGCCTCGATCATTGATCTTCACGATGACGCTTTTGCCATTTGCTGTATTCGTCACTTTCACATAGCTTCCCAATGGCAACCATGGGTTAGCAGCTGACATCGTTCCCGTATAAGCATACCACGAAGCGCCTCCGCTGTGGCTTTTCCCGACTTTCACATACGTTCCCTGCGTCGTAATCTCTGTTACAGGATCCTTTATCCGCTCAGTTTGAATAAGTTTTCTGCTCACCTCTTTCCCATCATGAGAACTGACACGATACGTCAACCGATCGATGCCATTCTCGCCTTTCTGGGTCACAATCGTCTTCCTCCACGAAAGCGTATCATCCTCATTTGCCGTCTTATCGAAAGCAACCGCCTTCTCAACGGATTCCTCGCGGATTTCGACACGAATGACCGAAATCTTCATACCGTCATGCACCGCTTCCTCCCGTTCCGGCTTCACGATATCATCCTCGTCAAGCGCGATTCCTGCATCCGTAAGCGCTTCCTCAACGGTGCCGGAAAGCGTCTGCCATTCCCTCGTCCCGCCATCAGAAGCGATTGATACCGTCTTTGCGCGATGAATAATTATATCTGTTCCGACCAACAGCTTCTCATCATAGCCCGGAGCAACTCTGTCTTCTTCTCCCAAAATAAGGCCTGCTCGATTCAAAAAATCCCCTACGGTCTCCGCGTCTGTCGTATCATGCCATTCTATGCCATCATCGATAATGACTATGCTTTTATAAGCACTCGCAAGTTCCCATGCTGATGGCTGATACTTATACTCATAATACGCATACACGAACAAAACAAGCCCGACTGATACAGCCAACCAGCATATCTTTTTCGTAAACATGCGTCGTAATAAACATGCCTGAATCATACGTACCGATTCTGCTTTATCTTCCTTATCATCAATCCTTGAACCGATACTGGAGCGCTTCAGCGATATGCGACGGCGCGATATGTTCCGCTTCCACGAGGTCAGCGATTGTCCTCGCCACCTTGAGAACCCGCATGTAGCCACGTGCAGAAAGCTGGAGTTTTGAAACAGCCGCACGCACAAGCTCTTTCGAAGCATCATCCAACGTGCAATGTTTCTTCACCATCTGCGATGACATCTCAGCATTAGTTTTTGGTTCCGCAAAACGGACTTTCTGCATTGCTCGCGCTTTCTCAACACGTTCTCGAATGGCTGTGCTCGGTTCAGCATCCGATGTTGATTCATCAAGCTTTTCAATTTTCAGCCGAGGCACTTCGACGTGAAGATCGATACGATCCATGATCGGTCCTGATATTTTCTGGCGATATTTAGCCGCTTGATGCGGCGAACACGAACACATATGTTCCGGATCGCCCGCATATCCGCACGGGCAAGGATTCATTGCGGCAACCAACATAAATCGCGATGGAAAATGCAACGACCCTTTGGCTCGAGAAACCGTGACACAACCATCTTCCAATGGTTGTCGGAGATTTTCAAGCACAGCACGAGAAAACTCGGCGAACTCGTCAAGAAATAATACGCCCCTATGTGCCAAACTGATCTCTCCCGGTTTCGGGAAAGCTCCGCCACCGATTAACGCCACAGCGCTCGCCGTATGATGCGGCGCTCGAAACGGCCGCTCCTTTACAAGCGCATCTTTACGAGATAATCTTCCCGCTACTGAAAATATCTTCGTCACTTCAAGACTCTCCTCAAAATCGAGACGTGGCAAAATGGTCGGCAATGTCTGGGCCAGCAATGTTTTCCCGCTTCCTGGCGGCCCGATAAATAACACATTATGCCCTCCGGCAGCCGCTATTTCCAGGGCTCTTTTGGCATGTTCTTGACCGCGCACATACGACATATCCAACGTCGATTGATCCGATGTGGGTTCAAATATCTCGGCCTTTCGAGTGAACGGCTCCATTACTGACTCACCTCTCAAATGCCGAGCGACATCCAACAGATGCCTAACCGGCATAACTCTTATACCATCGACCAATGCTGCCTCATCAGCATTCTCCGTCGGAACATACACTTCATCAAAACCTTGTTCCTGAGCGAATAGAGCGATCGGCAATGCTCCCTGGACACGCCTCACCGAACCATCAAGAGCAAGCTCCCCCACGAAGAGTTTTTTCCTATGATCAAATGAAAGTTGTTTGGTAGCCAACAAAAAACCAAGCGCCATCGGAAGATCATAAATCGGAGTATTTTTTGGGAGATCCGCCGGTGCCAAATTAACAGTGATGCGTCCATGCTGATGCGGAGGTTTAAATCCACTATTCTTAATCGCTGCACTCACACGATCACGTGATTCCTTGATAGCTGTATCGGGAAGTCCTACCAAAGTAAAATGATGTAGTCCTTGAGGCAACACATCAACTTCAACTTCGACAGGAACGCTTTCAAGGCCGATAGTGGCCGCTGAATATACTTTTGAAGACATACAGTTACATCTTATCGTTCTCCGAAAAGCGCGGAAAGAAAAGAAACAATGATACTGTTCCAACCGTCAACAATACATCCGCCACATTGAAAACAGGGAAAGCTGATATATGTATATAGTCTACCACGCAACCGAAAAAAAGCCTTTCAGCAAGATTGGAAAAACCGGCAGCTATCAGAAAGATCCAAGGCCATTCCCATCTCGGTTCGTTGCCCATGAAAATCCAGCCTGCGATAAAAAAGATGGTACTGGCTATGCCGATTATCACTCCTATTTCTGAGGGAACATGAACCCCAAATGCCGCACTTCCATTACAAACGACAGAAGAAGGAATAAATATTTCCACCAACACACGGGCTGCTTGACACAAAAAAAAGAAAAAGGCTACCGAAAACGCGCCATGCACCGCTTTCTGCAGCCTTATCATAGTCACACGGACACCAATCAAACCACGGTACGCGCCGCTGGATATGCCTTAAGTCTTTCTATACTAATTTCCTGTCCAGTCTTTTCACAAATACCGTAAGTGTTCTGTTCTATCTTGGCAAGCGCATCATCCACATCGCGAAGCTGACCTTCAAGATTGCTTTCGAGCGCGAGATTATCGACATATTCTTCAACTTCAGTCGCATTCTCGTCTTCATCCGTACCGATATTGTCAAAAGCAGTCTTATAATCGCCCGGGACCTCCGTAGAATCTGCGAAACCGGAAAGTTCGCTTTCCAAACGTTTCTTTTCAATTAAAAGCTTTTCCTTCAATTCCGCAATCACTGCCTGATCAAGCGCCATAGTTTTGTATCATCAACAACTATTACTTTCTTTATTATAGCAAAAAATATACCTCTTGTCGATGGCGATTTCATAAAAAAACGCTTTCTAGATGCCTCACGTGAGCTGTTTTTGTTTTCTTGTCATACGTTATGGCGAGCACATCAAAAGCATACGGACGATTTTCAGAATGTTTTTCCCGAAGATAATGGACAGCTACGCGTTCAAGCTTCCGCAGCTTCTCGCGTGTCACGTTTTCTTCAGGCAATGATGTTCCTGGATCAATACGTGTTTTTACTTCAACAAAAATAAGTTTCTTCTCTTTTTCGGCTACGATATCGATTTCTCCAAGCCTACGTCCGTGAGCATTGCAATAATTGCGCTCTAATATACGATAGCCTTTTTGTTGAAGATACTGGCAACCGATGCGCTCACCAAGCGTACCAATCGGAGATGAAAGTGAGAAAGTCCCCATATGATCAAAATTTTGATCTCTTTTTTACAATAAAAAAATGGCCTTTCAAGCCATCTCTACAATCTATTCTTCCATACTCTGCCCGACCCCTTCCCTTCAGGAATTGTTGGTGCCGGGCGCTATGAACGCCCAAATAATATAAATTTTGGCTCTGTAGCGCCCGACGTTGCATGTGCCAACACGTATATTTCGGTCACCTAGCCCGGGTAAGTAGCATCAGTGATCCAAGGAACATTCGTGTAGTTTGTGCGCATGTCATTTTTTTGCGCTTGTCCTAACGTTTCAAGCACTTCTCCCTTCACCATTCTCTGGCATAAAGCCTTTGTTTTGTTTGAAAGAACGATTTTTTTGTTTCTTTTTATTTTTTCTCTTGATGTTTATTATTTTCAAGAGCGTGGGCATTAGCTACGCAGCAGATACAAACGCGATTTCCATCCGCTGTGTAGCTAACCCCGTCTTTTGTTTTTGTTTTTTGTCTCCGTGTTAGGGCGGAGCGGTTTCGATGCATTGTCGAAACACTTGAACAGTGAAAGAGTTCTCCTTCGCAACGCATCGCTGCGGATGAGAGCTCTTCCACTGTCCCTGAATGGCTGCTTTCGCAGTAAGAGAGGGAGCGGTTGTCAAAGAATCAAACCTTACAAATCCATTATAGCAGAAAAAACGACTCGGGTCAATGTATCACTATGATACGACGCTTATTCATCGGCATTTCTCTCTTATCGACTGGACATACCAGATATCGCACATCTATCTATCAGAAAATAAAGTATCGGACTTTCTCTAACATCATCAAAAAGCTTCTATACAGCCATTCGCGTCATTTCGATTGTCGTACTGCCAAGAAAGCGCGAAGGGCATCCTTGCTTGAACTGATTATCATCTCGCCATTTTCAATGACATAATCAAGAGAATAATGACGATCAATATCAAGATTCACATAACGAATAACTGAGGAGCCATAAGCGCCTGATCGGAATATCGCTGCATTCGGAGCAATAACCTCTGTTCCGTAAAATAATTTTTGGAATGCAGCCGGCAGCCCGGATTCGTTCGATGTGATAAGTTTTTCGGCAGTTGCCGCATCCTTAAATGAAAGATCGAGAACAAAACGCATCTGTCCTCCATCATTATAAACACAGAACGAAAATGTCTCATTGGACAATGCCAAAAAATCCGCCGGTAAAGCAATACCCGTCATATAGGCAAACCGGCTGAATGCGATAGGGTTATTGTTGTTATCCGTTACGAAGAATTCTACCGGCTGATCCATCCCGGCATCGGCCATCTGAGTTGAAATTTGCAAGAAAGCCGCTCGAACGCTTTCTGCAGTCGCTGTTTCGGTGTCAATAGGCAGATAATTCGGCGTATCCGTTGCAAAAGGCATTGTACTTGCCGTTTCTGATTGTACTTCGGATGAAGTTGACTCTGAAACTTCAGAAAAAGTCGACATCTCCGGCTGTTGATGCGTTGGCCTGTAAGAAAAGAAATAATACGCGAGAGCGATGCAGACTATCGCAATAGATGAAATCGCTATGATAAGCGTTGCAGTATGTTTTTTAGGGGACGAAAAATCAGATTTCGTTTCTGGTTCAGAAAAACGGGTGTTTTTGTCAATTTCATCAGAAAAAACAAGTTCGGATGGAACATCTATCGGCTGTGTATCCTCAGACGAAGGCTGAAATGTTATTGTACCTTCTGCAGCCGCTTCTTTTTTTGAAGGAAACGCATCTAAAAATGGGCTCGCTCCATCTGCGAGTTTCTCTGCTTGGCTAATCTGCGAGGTTGTCACAGGCTGTTTCTCAAATTTTCCAAACGGAACATCTTCCATGACGCTTACGGCATCATAAAACTCCTGCGGGATATCACCTTTTTTATTTGAACGATCGGTTTCTGTCCCAAAAGAAAACAGTGACATAAACATTCTGCGATAAATCTAAAGGAGAGGCATTACCTCTCCTTTAGTATACACCAAACTGTCGCAAACACTAGACAGCGCTTATTCACCTGAAACGTCACTGAGTTTTTTCAGAGCTGCCTTATGCGAAAGATTGATACGCCCCTGAGCGTCTATCTCCTTTACGATGACCGGAACAACGTCTCCGACGCGCACGACATCTTCCACTTTTTCGACTCGATGATCCGCGAGCTCTGAAATATGGATCAACCCTTCCTGGTTCGGCAATACTTCAGCAAAAGCGCCGAAATTCATGATGCGCGTTATGCGACCTTGAAAAAGCTCACCTGCTTTCACTTCGCGAGTGAGATTTGTGATCCATTCAACCGCCTTTGTTGCACCAGCTTCTTCGGAAGATGTGATAAATACTGAACCATCATCCTCAATATCGATCGAAACACCCGTCTCGTCGATGATCTGGTTGATCATCTTGCCGCCCGGGCCGATGACATCACGAATCTTCTCCGGATTGATGTGGAGCGTGATGATGCGCGGCGCGTACGGAGACATCGTCTTGCGCACTTCCGGAATCGTTGCAAGCATCTTATCCATGATGAAGAGTCGACCTTCGAGCGCCTGCGCGATAGCCACTTTGAGCATCGCCGGGGTCAGACCATCAATCTTCACATCCATCTGCATGGCTGTGATACCATCTTTGGTGCCAGCCACTTTGAAGTCCATATCTCCATAATGGTCTTCCAAACCTTGGATGTCAGTCAGCACTTTATACTCGCCATCCTTGCCTGTAATTACGCCCATCGCGATACCCGCAACCGGTTTCCGGATCGGTACACCAGCATCCATAAGGGAAAGTGTGGAACCGCATGTCGAAGCCATAGAAGATGAGCCATTTGACTCGAGCACCTCGGAAACAAGAAGAATCGTGTAAGGAAATTCTTCTTTGCTCGGCAGTACCGGCACAAGTGCCTTTTCAGCAAGTGCACCATGGCCGATTTCCCGGCGGCCTGGACCACGCATCGGACGCACTTCACCGACGGAATACGGCGGAAAATTGTAGAAGTGCATGTAACGCTTCTTGATATCGGTTTCCATCGTATCAACGACCATTTCATCGCCAGGAGCGCCAAGCGTCGTGACGGTCAAAGCTTGAGTCTCACCACGCGTGAAGAGGCCAGTACCGTGCGTACGCGGCAGGATACCAACATTGCAAGTGATCGGGCGAATCTCCGTCACACCGCGGCCATCCGGACGAGCGCCTTTCTTCAGGATGTTCTCATGCACCGCTTCGTCAGAGACTTCTTCGGTGATAATGGAAAGGAGTTCGTTCAGATTTTTCTGATCCGAGTATTTTTCCATCGCATATTTCGCGATTTCTGCATTGATTTCAGCAACCTTCGTTTCCATGGACTGCTTTGGACGAAGATAGAGCGCTTCTGCCAAACCAGACTGTTCACAAAAAGCGCGGATATCAGCCTCAAACTCATCAGAACCACGGAGCATAGCCGCAGCACGCTTTTCTTTGCCAGCTTCTTTCCTGATATCCTCAATGAATGCTGCTATCTTCTGGACGGCTTCAAAAGCGAACTCGAAAGCCTCTCCCATCTTTTCTTCGGTAATCTCATTAGCGCCGCACTCGATCATATTGATCTTGTCTTTGGTGCCCGAGACCAGAAGATCAAGCATGCCACTTTTACACTCCTCGCTTGAAGGATTGAGTATGAATGCACCATTCTGAAGCCCTACGCGTACCGCTCCGATCGGTCCATTCCACGGAATATCCGAGAGCGTAAGCGCCGCCGAAGCCGCAATCATCGCTACGAGATCAGGATCATTCACTCCATCATACGACAGTGTCGTCACGACCACCTGTACTTCGTTGCGCATGCGGCTATCGAACAATGGCCGAATCGTACGATCCACCGCGCGCCCCGAAAGAATAGCATCATCCGATGGACGGCCTTCACGCTTGATGAAGCGCGATCCCTTAATCTTGCCCGCGGCATAGTACCGCTCTTCGTAGTCCACCATGAGTGGGAAATAGCCCGTAATCTTGGACATTTCCTTGCTCATTGTCGCGGTTGCCAAGACAACCGTATCACCATAACGCGCTGTCACTGACCCGCTTGCCTGCTTGGCCAGCGTCCCTGTCTCGATAATCAGTTCGCGGCCACCGAGTTCGAGAGACCATTTCTTCTCTTGCATATAAAAATGCTTATAGCCTATTCAAGCTCATAAACACGCGGCTCTCCCCGAGAGTTTCGTGAAGAATCGTGTAGCTATAAACCTGAAAAAGGCTCGAATTAAGACTAACTGCCCTCAGTTTAGCGTCATTTTCGCCCTTTTGTCAAAGAAAAACAGCCCTGCCAAAACAAGACTGTCTTCGTATGCAACATCAACCTATGAAATAAGAAAACGTCGCTTATCACTCGAAAGATTGATGAAATCATCAGCAATATCAATCAATTTAGCCGAGGCCGATTCGGCGAAAGCAATCACTTCGACACGACAGCCATACGTATTCTGTATATATTCCGCGAGCGAAACATAATCGCCATCACCCGAAAGAAGCACAAGCGCATCAAGCTTTGGAGCCATCTTGATGGCATCAACTGCGATGCCGACGTCCCAGTCACCTTTCTTGGATCCGTCTGGAAAGATCTGGAGATCCTTGGTCTTGACCTCATAGCCGCTCTTCTCGAGGGCTTCGAAAAACTTTTCTTCTGTTGCTTCGGCTGTTTTAATGCCATATGCGATAGCGCGGATAAGCTTACGTCCACCAGCAGCCGCTTCAAGAATATTACGATAATTCACCTTCTTTCCATACAACACTCGGGCGCTATAATAAAGATTGGAAATATCCACCAAAACACCCACACGCTGCTCAGCAAATTTTGCCATACATCATTCGTCTTACGAAAGGCTATCATCAGATGATAGAAAAAGGGGCTTGATTAAAGCCCCAGAGTCGTTACCAATTCCTTATAAGCTGATTCGTTCGTCTTTTCAAGATATGAGAGAAGCTTTTTACGCTTCGCAACCATTTTCAAGAGTCCACGACGAGAATGGAAGTCCTTCTTATTCTTCTTGAGGTGAGTCGTAAGGCGCTTGATCTGCTCAGTGAACAAAGCGATCTGATATTCCGGGGAACCCGTGTCCTTATCGTGCCGCTTCACTTCACCAGTCACTTTCTCCTTTTGCTTGTGCGTAAGTGCCATAAGCATTTTTGTCAGCAAGATGCTCGTCTTTGACTTTGCTCAGACCAACATCTGCTCGTTGTAAAAAAATTAACAAATGAACGATAACACATATCTGTTTTTTAGGCAAGAAAAACGGCGTGCATTGCACGCCTTTGTAACTGTTTATTATTCATCCTGTGAGTCTTCGGTATTTTTCGGAGCGTCGTCTCCGACATCGCCTGCACCGCCTTCCTGTTTCAGCGGTTCACCCGGATAAAGCCGTTTGGTACAGGGAATAGTCCCTAAACCTGGAATACGAACAGGTATTTCTTCATCCACAACGATCTCCTTCTAAAAAGAACTGCTTCTTCTACATACCAAAAAACCCGGCTTTTGACAAATTTCAAAGACTCTTTTTTGGTCAGACGATTGGCTCAACCCACATCCCCTTTTCCTTAATCAGCCCGATGAGCGCATCGACTGCCTCTGCCTGCGGCACATCCCGCCGCACCAACTCCTTCTTATAGTACAGATTCACCTTATCCGGCGCACCACCAACGTACCCGAAGTCTGCATCTGCCATCTCACCGAGACCATTCACGATGCAGCCCATGATGGCGATACGCACACCCTTCAGATGGCCGAGACGTTCTTTGATGATGTTTGCCACTTCCTCGATATCATAAAGTGTCCGACCGCACGATGGACACGAGATAAACTCCGCCCGAGTGATGCGCCGATGCGTCGCCTGGAGGATGCCATAGCAGGTCGGGATCTCTTTCGCCGGGTCTTCCGTGAGCGAGACGCGGATCGTATCGCCCAGACCCTCGAGAAGGAGCGTGCCGATACCGAGCGTCGACTTGGCTCTTCCCTCTTCGCCATTACCCGCTTCCGTTACGCCGAGGTGGATAGGGTAGTCCATGCCCTCCTTTTCCATTATAGACACTAAAAGACGATTCGCCTCAATCATAATAAGCGGATCAGAAGCTTTCATAGCGACAATGATTTCCTCAAAATCATATTTTTTGAAAATGCGGAGATATTCCATCGCTGACTCAACCATGCCCTGTGGCGTATCACCGAAACGTGACAGCACGCGGTCTGATAACGATCCATGATTAGAACCGATACGGATCGGTTTTCCAGCTGTCTTGGCTGCTTCGATAAACGGGAGTAGACTTTCCTCGATTCTTTCAATTTCTTTGGCATAGCTCGCATCATTGAATGCCAACTCACGGAAAATCTTACCATCGAGAAAATTGCCCGGATTGAGTCGGATCTTGTCCGCCCACTTGAGCGCTTCGAAAGCCGCTGCCGGCAAAAAATGGATATCAGCAATGAGCGGAATCGTAATGCCATCCTTCGCGAGCGCCTCGCGAATCGCTCCGAGCGCCTGGGCATGCCGAGGCGTCGGCGTCGTGAGCCGGATGAGCTCGCAACCAGCCTTCACGCATGCTTTAATCTGCGCAACCGTCGCTTCGATATCGAGCGTATCAGTATTGGTCATCGTCTGCACACGGATCGGATTATCCCCACCGATACCGACGCCGCCCACCATGACGACCCTCGATTTCCTTCTTGGCTGTAATGCAGAATAATCTTTCATATATGAAGAAAAAATATGCAGGTAAAAGATACCACGGATTCCCCAGCCACGTAAAGAAAAAATGTTTCAAAGCCAAAAGAAAACTGAACATATCGTTCTTCGCGAGCGCATTACAAATCGTCACAAGTATCTGCATGTATTGAGGGCATCAGTGCCATAAATCAGATGAACTCGCACGCCGCAAGAAGATATCCTACATACAATATCATAGACCAAGATAGTCACTCACTTGAAGATATTTACATTTTTATTATTCTATGTTTTAGTAACAGTGTCCTCCGTCGTTCTTTGAGAAAGGAAAATTCCATGGTAACCGTAACGCTAACCGCTCTTCATCGTGTTGCCGATTCATTTAAAAAAATCCTCACCCGTCAAAGTTGTTACATCTCCATCGGAAAACAAGGTCCTCTGAAGGGCTCATACAAGGTGATGGAAAGCTTTTTTGGGGATGGGAAAATTCGTATCATGCTTTCAGGGAACCATATCGACGTTAGTTCCGTCAAAATTCCTGCTTGGTCATGGGATGAAAATCCGAAGCAACCTGATGGACTCGTGAGCATTATGCTTCCCGACAATGATACTCACATCCTCAAAATCGGTCCGCTCCGATATCTCGTCGAAATCACATGCCATCCATGATTTTGTGGACACTTCATAAGCAGCCTCTTTTGGCTGCTTTTTTCAAGAAAAAACCGGCCTTTGAGAGCCGGTTTTTTATGAACTTCTTGTTACAATATCGTGAAAGCTGCGACACTGTCACCGGCCTGCGGTTTCATGACACGGACACCCTGTGTCACACGACCAAGAAGCGGTACGCTCTTGAACGGAATACGGATGATCGTTCCCTTCTCAGATGTGAGGATGAGATCGTCCTCGATGTTTTCCATACTGGTGATGAGCGCACCGACGATATCACCGGTCTTGTCAGTCACCTTCATCGCCTTGATGCCGGAACCGCCGCGCTTCTGCGCTTTAAACTGTTTGAGGGCACTACGTTTACCATAACCATGCCGAGACAGGACCAGCACCTCCATATCCTTAGCATCTTTCGCAACGATATCCATACCGACGATCAAGTCCTGGGCATCCTTCATCTTCATGCCTCGCACGCCGGCTGCATTCCTTCCCATCGGACGGACATCTGACTCCTTGAATCGGATTGATTGACCGTCAGCCGTTGTCATGACAACTTCATCTGTTCCTGTCGTCGGACTTACCCAACCAAGCACATCACCCTTTTCAAGAGTAATCGCGATAAGACCACTCCGACGAACATTTTCAAAATCCTCAATTTTCGTCTTCTTGACGGTTCCATTGCGAGTTGCCATGAAAAGGTACTTATAATCACTAGGCTTGAACGAAATGACCGCAGTAATCTTCTCTTCCTGCGTTAGCTGAAGGAAATTCACGATTGCCTGACCCTTAGAAGTCCGGGATGACTCTGGAATCTCATAAGCTTTCGTCTGGAAAACCTTTCCTGAGTCCGTGAAAAACATGAGATTATCATGCGTCTCGATAGTAAGCACTTTCGCTATGCGATCCTCTTCTTTCGTGGTCGCACCGATAACTCCCTTGCCACCGCGTTTCTGTACACGATAAACGCTCGGGTTCATACGCTTGATATAGCCATCCTCGGTGAGCGTTATAATCGCCTCTTCATTCGGAATAAGATCTTCCTGCTTGAATTCTGAAACGCCAGTCTTGATAACTTTCGTCTTACGGGCATCCCCGAACCGATCACGCACCTCCAAAAGCTCGCTCTTCACAAGGCCGAGAATCTTATTACGATGTTTCAGCAGGTCCTCGAGATATGCGATAAGCTTAAGCTTCTCTTCAAGCTCATCCTCAATTTTCTTGCGTTCAAGACCAGCAAGACGCTGAAGCTGCATTTCAAGAATAGCTGTCGCTTGGCGATCAGAAAGCTTGAATTTCTTCATGAGGTTCGCGTGCGCTTCCTCTTTGGTCGGAGATTTCTTGATGGTCTCAATGATCTGGTCAATATGATCAAGAGCGATCTTCAACCCCTCAAGGATATGCGCTCGATCCTTAGCTTTCTGGAGATCATGCTCCGTGCGACGCACCACGACGATTTCTCGATGCTTGATATAGTGTTCAAGAATACTCTTCAACGTGAGAATCTGCGGATCAGTTCCATCAACAAGCGCCAGCATGTTGACATTAAAATTCTTTTGCAAATCAGTCATCTGATAAAGCTGATTCAGCACTTTCTGTGGAAAAGCCTCCTTTTTAAGGTCTACAACGATACGTACGCCATCCTTATCGGACTCATCGCGCAAATCCTTTATACCGATAATCTTCTCTTCCTTCACAAGCTCGGCGATCTTCATGATAAGCGTCGCCTTGTTGGTAGCATACGTCATCTCTGTGATAACGATCTGGAATTGTCCCGCTTTATTCTCAACGATCTCAGCCTTAGCGCGTGATACGATCGGGCCCTTACCAGACGCATAGGCTTCACGAATATCCTTGTGATTATAGATGATGCCGCCAGTCGGAAAATCCGGACCTTTGATGAATTCCATGAGATCATCCACGCTTGCTTCTGGATGGTCAACAAGATGACAGATACCATCCACAAGCTCATTGAGATTGTGCGGCGGGATATTGGTAGCCATACCGACCGCGATACCGACAGTGCCGTTCAAAAGAAGCTGTGGCAATTTCGCTGGCAACACGACCGGTTCTTCGTGCACACCATCAAAGTTCGGTATGAAATCAACGGTATCTTTTTCGATATCTACAAGCATCTCCTCAGCGATCGGCATGAGTTTCGCTTCCGTATAACGATACGCAGCAGCTGAGTCACCATCCATGGAACCGAAGTTTCCCTGTCCCCACACGAGTGGATAACGCATGGAGAAATCCTGCGCTAAACGAACCATGGTTTCATATACGGCAGAATCACCATGCGGATGATACTTACCGAGCACTTCACCGACAACTGTCGCAGATTTCCGGAACTTGGCCGTGGAACGGAGACCGGTCGACCACATAGAATACAGAATGCGACGATGCACCGGTTTCAAACCATCACGAACATCAGGCAATGCACGCGATACGATAACGGACATCGCATAATCAAGATAGGATTGCCTTACTTCATCGGCGATGCTGCGGTCTTCGATTTTTCCATCATGGAAGGCTCCGATTTCTTTCGACATACTCGAGAAATAACTTGTCTTACTGGATAATCACATTATTGTTCCGTCCCTATGCCACTTGCCGTTCCCTGCTGCGATTGCTGGAGCTTCTCATCAAAAAATTGCTGGCCCGTTTTCCCCGAACTATCGACGCGAAGCGTTTTTGACTGTTCAAACATATCATTGAGCGATGGCGTATCCGTTTGAGGATTGATTTCTTTCCCTTTTTCTATCGTTGCCGATAAGCCTTCAGAAAAATCCGAAAATCCTTCACGAACCGAAAGAAGCCAAAGACCGATGATCAGCAGCATCGAAATACCAACACAGGCCAGAGCATACCGCATACGGACAGACTCTGGCTGATGTCGAATCGCCTCTATCTTTTCCCAAATATCAAAAGCCATAATCGCGTACGCTATGCTCCGCGCTCAAGCAACACCACTTCAAGCATCTTTTCTTCAAGATCTTTCTTCTTTATATTGAATTTTTGCAAGGTCTCTCGAGGACAATTGCCGAGAGCCTCACAAAAAGCCTTCTCACTGCTCAAGCGCACCGCCAATCCAGACAGAGCATAATGCATCGGTATAACAACATTCGGTTCAATCTTCCTCACAAGCTCAGCCGCTAACTTTGCTGAAATAGTATCATCTCCACCTACTGGAACGAACAAAATATCGATGCCATTCAATTTTCCTAATGTCTCAGGCGACAAATCATGACCAAGAGCTCCGAGAAAGCACATGTGAATGTCTTCGCTTTCAAAAACAAAAACGGTATTCTGTCCACGAAGAGCTCCTTCTTCTTCGTCACAAAAAGCCGGAAAACCAAGTGCTGTAATTCCGCGAGCGGCGTATTCTCCCGGAGCGTCAATGATAACAGGCTCGCCTTTCAGCGATTCACGTGCCGCTTGAGTGTCACCATGCGTCAAAAAAACGATATTCGCTTCTCCCTGCGGCGAACGAAGACCGGCGCCCTTTTCTAACGGGTCCGTCCAGATGATAATGTCATCCGTAGCTCTTCCGGCTGGTTTCGTGCTTATTTTAAAGCAATAATCACCGTAATACTGGATATTCATACATTTGAGAGAATTTTCCGATAACATATACATTCTATCAGGAAAAACAGTCTCTGTCGAGCTAAAATATTCTGCAAAGCGGTTGACTTTCTCCCCTCTTCTGATATACTGTGAAAACTGTAATAACCCTAGGAATAATCCGTATGCCAAAAAGGACATATCAGCCGAAAACGCGTAAGCGTGCACGCCGGCACGGTTTTCTGGAGCGCATGAGCACTGCCAGCGGCCGCAAAGTCATCGCTGCGCGCCGAGCTGTTGGCCGTAAAAGACTCGCTGTAGCGTAAGATATGCTAAAAAAAGGCTTCCGTATAACGAAAAAAGTAGACTTTGACAGAGTTTTTCGTAGCGGAAAGCCTCTTTTTTTTGAGGAAATCGGCTGTAGGATCTCTCAAAACGCAATAGCAGGACTTAGGGTAGGATTTTCACTAAGCAAAAAATCTCTTCCTCTTGCCGTTGACAGGAATCATCTTCGCAGAGTCATTTCCGAAGCTTTCACCTCATTACGCTCTGAATGGCCCTCCGGAATCGACATCGTTTTTTTCGCTAAGAAACAGCCGAAACATATGGATTATTACACTTCCTTATCGATTGTTTCGCGTATCATCAAATATATACATAAGCAAAAAGATTAGTATCCTATGGTCGCACTTTTCCATATCGCTATCTACCAACCGCTATACAACGTTATCGTGTTCTTCTATGATGTGATTCCAGGACATGATTTCGGCATTGCCATCATACTAACAACACTCCTGCTTAAAGCTTTTTTTATCCCCCTTTCAAAGAAGCAGATTGAGTCGCAAAAAAAGATGCAAGAGCTTCAACCGAAGATAAAAGAACTCCAAAAACGCCATAAAGAAGACAAGGAAGCCCAGACAAAAGCCATTATGGCGCTCTATAAAGAGCACGGCGCCAATCCTGTTTCTGGATGCCTGCCACTCATCATCCAGCTCATATTCCTCATTGCTATCTATCGGGTCATCATCAATATTTCCCAGTCCGGTTTCCTTATTTCCCAAGAAAATCTCTATTTCTTTATCAATAATCCGGGGATGGTCAGCCATTTTTTCATCGGGTTCATTGATCTTTCAAAACCAAATTATATCTTTGCAGCTCTTGCGGCTCTTGCACAATATTTCCAAACAAAAACACTGCTCCAAGGCCAACCGACCCAACAGAACGCTGAGGCGAATCAATCAGATATCGCCACTATCATGAATAAACAGATGCTTTATCTCGGTCCTGGTCTCACCTTCTTTATCGGCGTCACGTTCCCTGCTGCTCTTTCGCTTTATTGGCTTGTTTCGACCGTTTTCATGCTCGTCCAACAGACATTCATCATTAAACGGAAAGAATTCTAACTCTATGGCCACTGAACATCAAGAAGAACTCACGGACATCGTTACCAATGTGCTCGAAAAAATGGGATTTTCGGCTTCTGTGAAAACACAGGTGACATCAGATGGCATAATCACCTGCCAAGCAGAAATCGCTGAAAACCAAAATTTGCTGATTGGACAGCATGGCATAAATCTTGCAGCTATACAACATCTAGTTCGAGTAATGCTCCGTAAACGCGTAGGCGAACGGACCGATATAATCGTCGATATTAACGGTTATTTTGCAGGAAAACGCGAAGCCTTGGAACGAGAAGCTGAAAAAGCCTGTTCTGAAGCCTTAGAAAATAATATTTCCGTAGCGCTTCGTCCGATGCTTCCTTATGAACGGAAAATCATCCACTCCCATCTTGCTCATATGCCCTCTGTCACCACCGAGAGCATTGGGAAAGGAGAAGAAAGGAAGGTACTCGTCAGACCGAAACCGACCGATGAAGTATCGATCGCCTGATATAAATTCAATACCCTAGAAAAATCCCGCTTGAAATTGGCGGGATTTCTCATATCCTGAGCGACAAAATACTGCTATAATTCAAGGACAAATCCGCTGTCATCATTCTTATGGCCGTAGCCCGGAAAATCGCTTATATCGTCATCATCAATTCAGCGCTCAAAGTTTTTTCGACCGTCGCGCTTTCGCTTTTATCCATACGCTTGATTACCGGCTATCTTGGTCAGGACGGATTCGGAAAATACGCTACTGTCCTGGCTTTCTTTGCATTCTTCTCAGCTGTCGCTGATCTCGGACTCGGCTCAGTGACCGCTCGAGAAATATCGCGTGATGGAGCCGACGAAGGAAAAATCCTCGGCAATGTCATAGCGCTCCGTCTCGCATCATCCGTCATGCTTGCTATGATAGCGCCTTTTATCGTCGTTTTCTTTAATTATTCGAGCGACGTCAAAGCAGGTATCGTCATCGCAGCCGGAGCCATAATATTCTCGACACTTTCTCTCACTCTTAACGGCATCTTTCAGAAACATCTCGCCATGGATAAAATCGCCATGATTGAATTCATCGGCAAACTTCTCCAAGTGGGTTCCGTCGCTCTTATCGTAAAAGCCAATTGGGGATTCCTAGCTATCGCTACCACCCTCATCATATCGCTCTCATTCAACGCCATATTAGCTCTTTTATTAAGCCGACGCTATGCATCATTCCATCTCACTTTTGATTTCATTTATTGGAAACGCTTCCTTCGCGAATCTTGGCCGATGGGCATGACAGCCATCATCACATTTATATATTTCAAAATGGATACCATCCTTCTCTCGCTTTTCCAATCGAATTCCCATGTCGGTATCTATAACGTCGCCTATAAGATCATGGAAAACTTGATTTTCTTCCCTGCCATGTTAGCCGGCTTGATCTTGCCGCTTCTTTCACGTTTCATCTTCACCAATCGTATGCGCTTCGAAGAAATCGCCAACAAGACTTTCAAAGTTTTTCTCATCATCATCACGCCTCTTATCGTCGGAACATGGTTTCTTGCGAATGATATCATCCGGATCGTCTCAGGAAACGGCTTTCCAGAATCAGCTCCCGTGCTCCGTATCCTCATCTTCGCACTCGGATGCATCTTTTTCGGACAATTTTTCAATATGCTCCTCATTGTCGGCAATCTCCAAAAGAAACTCATGCAAACGCTTATCATCGCTGCTGTTTTCAATGTTGCTATCAATACCTTCCTCATCAAAGAATACTCTTACATGGGAGCGGCAAGCGCCTCCTTCCTGACAGAGATGCTTGTGGCTTTACTCACCGGAACGCTTGTATTTCGACAAATAAAATTCCTTCCATCTTTTGAAAAAATCGGCTCTATACTGCTATCTGGATTTTCCATGGGAGCAGTTCTCGCGATCGCTGAACCATACTCTTTCCTTTTGGCAAGCGCCGCCGGTGTTGCAACATATCTCTTCGTCCTCTGGCTAACTCATGCCGTGAATAAAAACGAATTGGTCAGTCTCTTCCAAAAGCAGCCAGGATCAATCGCCGAGGCCGAACGGATGGAAACGATGGTCCCCTAAGGAATCTTCATATGATTTCTCCGAAAGTCGCTATCATCGTTCTCAACTGGAATGGCCGCGATTGCCTTCATGATTGTCTCATTTCACTTTCCAATCTCCATTACGATCGGAAAGATATCATCGTTGTCGATAATGCTTCAACCGACGGATCATACGAAGAAGCCAAGCGCTCATTCCCGAATTATCATTTCATGACGACTGGTACCAACCTCGGTTTTGCCGGAGGAATGAATGCTGGAATACGCGCAGCCTTGGAGCGAGGAGCAGATTGGTGCTGGCTCTTCAATAATGACGCAACCGCTCACCCAGATTCCTTGAATATCCTGATACATCATTCCTTCGCCTTGCCACAAGCAGGACTTCTGAGTCCGATTATCTTCGATCCGCAGCATGAATCGCTTTGGTTCGGGAAAGCGATAATCCGATTCTTCCGCATGAGGACCGAACACGTGATGCCAAAAGATGCAGAACTAGGACTTGCACATTATTCGAGCCCTATCCTAACCGGCTGTGCGCTCCTGATCCGCAAAGAAGTTTTTGCACGTATAGGTTTCCTTGATGAAACATTCTTTCTTTATTATGAAGACGCTGATTTCTCGTTGCGCGCCTCTCAAGCAGGGTTCGGCCTATCTATCGTTCCACAAGCGATTGTCCAACATAAGGAGTCGAGCCAATCCAATCCTGAAAAAATCTACCATCTCGTCCGCTCAGGACTCATATTTTTCGATCGGCATACGCCTTGGTATATCCGGCCATATCTCTGCATATATGCTACAATACGGAGGACAAAGAATCTGATTGACAGGCTTCTCGGGAGGGAAGAAGCCTTCCGTGTTGGACAAGCCTATGCCGACTATTATGCCGAACACCCCTCTTTATTCGCTCATATTCGTCAACTACGGTAGCGCCCGCTATCTAGCCGAAGCGATACAAAGCATCCAACATACCGAGGATCTTTCACGAAGCGAACTCATCGTCGTAAACAACGATCCCAACGAATACAGCGTAATCCATGCGCTCAGTAGAATATTCGGATTCATCGTTATCGAAAGCGGTCAGAACGGAGGTTTCGGAAAAGGAGCAAATCTCGGCGCTGCTGCTGCACAAGGACATATCATCGGCTTCATCAATCCTGATATCCTCTGGACGGGACGTTCCTTGGACTCTATTCTCTCTCTTCTTTCCGACCAAACGATCGGGGTGGCTGGCATTTCGCTTGTCGATAGCAATGGTCAGCAAGAGAGTTTCAGTTTCGGCGATGAGCTTACTTTTTCGAGACTTATCAAAAACAATCTTTTTCCAATCGCCTCCAGAAAAAATACATCCGAAACCATCACGACCGATTGGGTCAGCGGAGGAGCGCTTTTTATGAGAAAAGATGATTTTTCAAACATAGGCGGTTTTGATGAACGGTTCTTTCTCTATTTCGAAGATATGGATCTCTGCAAACGGATGAGAGCATTCGGAAAATCAATCCGACTTTCCTTCAAGACATCGATCACCCATCGAGGAGGAAAAAGCCATCCCTCTCACGCGTCACAGAAACGGTATTTCTTCGAATCACAAGAAACCTACATGCGAAAATATCGGCCAAAAAAAGAGATTTTCGCTCTCCGGTTGCTCCGGTTGCTCCGGTACGGATTTTGATATCCTCTTAGGAAACTTCTCACGCTATGGAACGGTTTTTGATATTTTTCTTCTGGATACTGCCATTCCAATGGGCACTTTCGCCTATGGATAGCATCGATTTGGCACTTTGTCGTGTGCTAGCTCTCGGCCTCATAATCACATTCGCAGTGAAAAGCCTGGCGGAACAAAAGCTGGAACTTCCACAACCCGCCATCCTTTTCCCATTCAGCGTCTATGCTATCATCGCTTTTTCATCTCCACTTTGGGCTGAAAATATCTCTTGGGCTGTCAGAAAAGCCCTATTCCTCATAAATTTTCTTCCACTCTTCATCGTCTTCTCTGCGTCCGTCACAAACAACAAGATAAAAGAACGCCTCTTATCAGCATTCATCTGGAGCAGCACCGCAGCAGCATTCATCGGCATACTCCAATTCTTATCGCAATGTATCATAGGCATCGACCGATCCTTCAAAATCTGGACAGAACAACTGCTCCCATTCTTTCTCGGACAATCATTCGGCAACACTGTCTCCTCATATCCTAGCCTTCTTGTAAATGTTTCAGGAACCACTCTCATGCGAGCATCCGCCTTCTTTCCTGATCCTCATATGTTTTCACTCTTTCTCGGACTTGCTATACCGATAGCCGGCGCATTCGCCATGACGCAGAAACAGCATCAGTTCGCATACATCATCGCCTTTCTGCTTCTCAGTACGGCCGACCTTCTCACATTTTCCCGCGGCGGTTATCTCGGACTCGCTATCGGAGCGATTTGCCTTATCATAGGACTCTTCAAATATCGCGCTCTATCCATCAATCGAAAACATTTTTTGCCTGCTCTAGGTATCTTGATCATGTTCTTCGTTATTCTCGCTTTCAGCCCTATCGGCCAACGCCTCGCATCTAGCATTTCGCTTAATGACGGATCGAATATCGAACGCTTGCGACTCTGGAAAGAAACGCTGACATATATCGCCGAACGTCCATTTTTCGGAGTCGGATTAGGAAATTATTCTTTACTTGCTAAGCCAAGCGCTGATTATCGCGAACCAATCTATGCTCATGATCTGTATCTCGACATTGCTTCTGAAACCGGACTCCTCAGTTTGGCCGGATTCGTCGGATTCGTTATTATAGCCATATACCTCTCACTAAAATCTTGGCAACGCTCATCTGACCCCTTTCGGGCCGCCGCATTGCTATCACTCATAATATTTTCCGTTCACTCAATGTTTGAGCTGCCTCTTTTTTCTGTTCAAGTCTTACCAGCATTCCTTTTTATAACCGCTCTAGCAAGCGCAACATCATACCAATCACGAAAATAGTAAAAAACAGGCACGCATACCAAACACTATGATAAAACGATATCTTCACTCTTTCACTGTCAGTCGAATCGCTATCGCTACGCTTTTCCTTCTTCCATTTGCCTCGATGAAATTCACATTATTCGGCTATCCGCTCTACCTCATCGAGGTCCCAACGATACTCGCGCTCATAGCTCTACTGATAGGGAAAAGAACTGCTCCCAAACATATCGACTCATATATCATATCCGGCATTATCCTTTTTGTGTCGGGCACTATCATCTCATTCTTCTCGAATCCTTTTTCTCTGACCGGACTCGGACTGCTCAAAACGTGGATTTTTTTTCCTCTCATAACGACCTGGCTTATTGCACGATTCGCTGATGCTGACGATATTCGAAAATATTTTCTCTTAGGCATGACAGCATCATCAGGCGCCATAGCTCTTGGCGCTTGCTTCTTTCTTATCCACTCACAACTCACCTATGATGGTCGCCTGCAAGCTTGGTATACATCGCCTAACTTTCTTGCCCTAGCCATAACACCAGGCATCATGACAACTCTCGCGATATTGATATCATCAAAAATGCGCTCAAAAATCGTCGCGCCAATTTCGATAGCCATTCTGATTCTCATGATGATTACGCTTTTCTTCACTCGTTCTTATGGAACTTGGATAGCGACAGCTGCAGCACTCATCATCTTTTTTACAATTCCGCATCGATTCTCGAAAAACTGGCCTGCTATCAGAATATCCATAATTACGATCTTCGCTCTGTTCTCATGCTTCATATTCTTGGAACATTCAAGCGAAAAATGGTCTGCTCTCATATCATTCAATGACCGCTCTTCATTCTCTTCACGCCTGATGATTTGGCGTGCCGCCCAAACAATGCTCGCGGAACACCCTATCATCGGCATCGGCATTGGGAGATTCCAAGAAACATACTTGGCGCTCCAGCCATTCTTTCCTCCTTATCTCGAATGGGCTGTACCACAACCGCACAATCTCTACCTCGCTCTATGGCTTCAAGCGGGCTTACTTGGCATCATCGGATTCTGTATCATCATTTTTCGGATATTCATGCTCCTCATACGCTCACTCTCAACGTCGCCTAGCATGGTTGAAACAAAAACAGCGCTAATATCCATCATCACACTCTTCCTTATCTATGGAATGACGGATACACCCTTATTCGGAAACGCCCTTGCTTTCGAGTTCTGGGTCATCATCGGTGCTGCTCTCGCTATCACAACACAAAAAGGATCGGATGTAACATCCGATCCTGCCTCTTCCTTATCAAAATCTTAAAGCTCAATCCGATACAATCGATGCGATACGCGATCCGTGAAGTAAAGGTAATCCTCATCCGGAGAAATAAACAGGTCCGTACTATCGAAACTTTGTGTCACATCCTTGAGTTCAACAAGTCTTGTTTGCCTTCCAGTATCAAGATCCAGCTTCCAAAAAGTATCCTTCGTATGCACAGATTTTCCGAAATAATCATTCGGCATAACTCCATTTTCCGGTAATGATCCAGGCAAAGCATAATAAATCATTTTGCCATTCTTTGACCACACGGCTTTTGACACAAATGTCGGTATAGAAAGCGATTGATATTCTCCTCCGCTACTATTCATGATATTCAAAGAAACGGTATTGCCGCCTTTCTGATTGCTCGTACTCACAAGCACTTTACTTCCATCAGGCGACCAAAGATAATCAGCTCCGAAACGATCAGTCAACACTGTGCGGCGATCGCTTCCGGAAATACTCACCGTCTCAAATGTTGTTTTTTCCAAAGCATTCGGACGAGTCCAAAACGATACCGAGGTGCTTTGAGGGATAGCTGCAAGGTATGTTTCCTGCGTACCAAGATCAGCAAGCTGCTTCCAATCGCTGCCATCTGGATTAGACATATTCAACGATCTCTCCCCGGTCTTCTGATCAGTATACTGATAAAACACCTTATCTCCGAGATTATTCCAAACAAGACGAGAAATCTCCGGTTTCAACAATACAAGTGACCGATTGGAAAAATTGACATAATACCATGCTCCCATCTGCACCAGTGCCTTATCGCGTTTCGGGGACCACAAAATTCTTGTCGGTTCACCGGGAAGATTACTCAAAAGCGTCTCTTTATTTTTCCCTTCTTGTGAGGCTTTCTTGATCGACTTATCATCCATCGAGTAGTAATACACCATACCGTCAGTTCCGATGACCGCCCCGAGCACCAATTCATTGATGGGATTCTCAAACTGCGTAGCAAGCGGTTTCGATAGACTTTCTGCAATATCCGTTGCTATTCCTTTTTGTTCTTTCTTATCCTGATCAGCAACCGGATTATTCGTGTCACTCTTGAAAGCAAAATTATACGCACCCAAAAATATGAGCGTGAGCACAAGCATCCCAAACGATATATAGAAAACTTTCTTCATCATGGCTGTAATCTTGGAAAACAAGAATCTATTAAAGCGAACAGCAGCTCGTCTGCGCACTTACATGGATATGCGGATGTCCACCGCTTGATTCATCATTTACTCGACCACCACAAGCAGAAGCTGCTGCTTTAATGGCAGTTCCTATGGAAGAATCATACGTACCGCTTGAATTACGAATCGAGAAATCAGCTGCCATCGAACTCTGACATTCCGAACTCGTCTTTGACGCACCTCCGCCATAATGGCATGACGTCTTAGCATGAGCGCAAGCGCTTGAATAACTATTCTTACAAGTAGAGAAACCCGCGCTATCGGAAATACTCGTAATCTTCGTATTCGGATATTTCGCATACATACACGCAAGAAGCGTCGAAAGTGCCGACGAAGCATCAGTGCATTGGCTGCTTGATATACCATTCACCGAATACCCACCGCAACTGCCGGAACCGGTAGAGGCAGTTGAGCTTGCTGATGATGTATCGGCCGTGCTCGAAGAAGCAGCAGAGCTTGTCGATGTCGACACGTCCACCGAAAGCGTATCGATTGTCACGGTTGTAAGATCAGGATTGATGACATTCAGAATAAGCCAGGCGACAAGCGCGATAACGAGGCCGACCAAAGCATCCGTAATCACAGCTTTTGCCGTTCCGATAGATGACGTATTGCCTGCGCTCGTCAAATACATGAAACCACCGATGGAAACCATCAGCACTGCCGAAAGCACCACCAAAACAAGCGCAACCTTATAAAGAGCGACCAAATACCCCGGAAGATCACTTCCGAGACCGCTCGTTCCAGGAACCTTCTCAAGCAATGTATAGCCTGATGAACTGCTGGCTGAGCTGGTTGATGCAGTCGAGGAATCATTCGCGCAACAGACTTCATTGGTTGTACCGCCAAAAACACATCCAGATGTCGCATTTTCTACGACATTCGCACAGGACGCCGTAGTGCATGTTCCATTGAGCGCTGTACAACTCGTACTTTCCGTCTGCGTCTTCGGGATGCAACATACATAAGCCACGCCCCCTGTAACAGTACAATCCCCGATACCCGGATTGTATTCTCCGCTTTCGCAGCCGCTCGCCGTAGAACGGCATGTCCCAGTATACGACTTGGTTGAAACATTCACGCTACACGTTCCCCCAGGATCAACTGCCGATGCCGATGGCGCTGCCATGCAAAATATAATAACGAAAAGAGATGCTCGAACGATAAGAGCTACTTTATTTTTGCACATATGATAACAAGAAAGCTTTTTATACATTATACCATACCATTACGCATACGAAAAAAGCTCCGTCAGCGGATCGGAGCTCTTCTCTTCAATCTTCTTTCAGAAATCCCAACTACCATTAAGATTCGAGGATTGAGTATAATTCACTACGGTCGATTCGAAGAAATTACTTTTATCACTATTCGTATCTTGAATACGTTCCAGATGCTTATACGGATTCTCTACGGCCTCCGGATACAATGGTGCGATATTGAGCATACCAAGACGTTGATTCGCCAACCAATGAGTGTACTCTTCCGTTGTCCTACCATTAATGCCAGGAATACGATCGCCTAAGATGTGCTTAGACCACTCGATTTCTTGCTGAACTGCCACATCCATCATATCTTTCACCACCTGTTCATCATATATATCCGGGAACTCACGCCTGATTTCACGAATAAGGTTCGAAAAAATAGTGATATGCGTCAATTCATCACGACGAATATACGAGATCATCCGTCCGGTCGCCAACATCTTCATATGGTCAACCAACGTATCGAAGAATGCGAAACCGTTATAAAAATAAATCGATTCGAGAAGAAAGTTCGCTACGACTCCGCGGAAAAAGTTCTCATCCGATGGATCATCAATGAAGTTCTGGTAAATCTGCCCGATATACTTGTTGCGCTCAAGGAGCGTCTTGTCATTACGCCAGAAATAGTAGATCTCATTGCGTTCTTCGCTATCCACAACAGACTCAAGTATCGTCGCATACGATTGCGAATGGATCGCTTCCTGATACGCCTGTATAGACAAGATGAGATTGACTTCCGGAGAAGTGACATAATCAGCGAAATGCGGCAAATTGACCGTCTGGATGGAATCAAGAAATATCAGAAATGACAGTATGCCTTTATACGCCGTCTGCTCTTCAGCTGTCAGATCCGAATGGAATGTGCGCGCATCATCCTTAAGCCCGGATACTTTTTCCGGAACCCAGAAATTTCCAATCATCACCTGATAGAGCGACTTCGCCCAAGGATACTTCGTAGCATTCAAGTTGAAAAGTCCCGTTGTCCCGCCCTTGATAATGGTACGCACCTCGACATCGTCATTACCGAGCGGATTAAAAATAGCATTCTGTTCCATAAATTTCTCATTAGACATGTCCGAATCGCTCCTTCTCTTGCAAGCCTAACCGCTACAACTCACGCAACCATCCTTCACTTCTCCTGAAAGACTTCTGACATAATAAACTGTCTTGATGCCCTGTTTCCAAGATTTCAAATAATACTCATAGAGCTGCACAGGACTGACGCGTGCCGGATCAATCATCCATTCGAAAGAAACCGACTGATCAATCCACTTGTAAATGACAGCCATCATATCGATCACGTCGTTCATATCCATATTGACATACTCCTTGTAATACCAGAAGTTGTCTTTCGAAAGTTTCGGGGCTACCCGGATAGTCGGAGCCGATAGGTTCGTTTCCACAAAAAATTTCTTGTAGATCGGAAGAAGTGCCGCAGTCGTTCCGACAACTCCGGCTGTTGATGTATTCGGTGCCGGAGCCGTATGGTAAGCGAATCTGACTCCATATTGAGCCATGTCTTCAAACAACGATTTCCAAAGATCGCCATCGTCCGTATACTGGCTAAACCATTCCGCTTGACGGCCTAATATGAAACCTTTATCATAATCGCTTCCCTTATACAATTCATATGCGCCTCGTTCGCGTGCGATATCTACCGATGAACGATAGGTATAATATGCATACAACGCGAACAATTCATCGACTTTTTTCCGAGCCTCTTCGCTATCATAGGCAAGGTGATTGACTGCCAAATACTCAGCCAATCCGAGATATCCCAGACCGACGCTACGATAACGCATAGCCGTCCGTTCAGCTTCCTTGATCGGATAGTAATTGAGCGTTATGATATTATCAAGAAGGCGCATTACGACCGGAAAAACGCGTTCCATCATTTCACGATCATGGACAGTAGCGACATTGATCGATGCCAGGTTGCAAACGACAAGATCGCCAGGCTCATACTTGATTGTTACTTTGCCATCTTCGATAGACTCCTCCAAAAACTTTGACGAGGAAGTATTCTGACAGATTTCAGTACACAACTGGGTCGAATAAATATTCCCAGCATGACGATTCGGATTCAACCGATTCACCGTGTCACGAAAAAAGACATACGGCATACCAGTTTCCACTACCGTCTTTAAGAATTTCTTGAAGAATTCTTTGACACGAATCGTTTTCTTGAGACGGATACGCTCATCTTGCTCAAGCTCTATATAAAAGGCCTCGAATTCATCGCCGAAGCAATCCTGAAGGCGCTTACCATACAAATCATGAATTTCATGCGGATCGAACAGCGTTACCGTCCCGTCCTGTTCAAGACGCTTCATGAAAAGATCAGGGACAGAAATAGCCGGAAAAATATCAAATGCCTTGGATCGGATATCGCCGGTTTCAGTCTGAAGATCGAGAAAATCATAAATATCGTGATGCCAGGCATCCAATGTCACCGAAATAGCACCCAAACGCGAACCAAGCTGATTCACTGCTACGGCTGTATCGTTGATGACTTTGATCCATGGATTAACCCCTCCAGACATACCGAACACCCCGCGGATAGAACTACCAAGCGCACGTATATTACCGAGATAGACACCAACGCCGCCGCCGAATTTCGAAATCTGCGCCATATTTTCGATAGCATGATAAATAGCGCGCAAATCATCGTCAACATTGATCTTGAAACAGCTCGACAGCTGATTATAATTCGTCCGAGCATTGAGCAATGTCGGCGTCGGCAATGAAATACGCTGCTTCGAACAATGTTCGTAGATCTCCAAAGCTAGCTTAAGCCTCTCCCCCTCCTTCTCTGGAATAGCGAGAAAAAGCGCGACCGACATATACATTTCCTGAGGCAATTCACGTATCACCTTATTCGGATTCAGAAGATATCGTTTCGTAAAAGATACTACGGTCGTATACTCATAATTGAAATCCGTCTCAGACGAAAGATGCTTTCCGGCTTCAAGAATATCAGCTTCGCTGTAATACTTGAAAAAATCTTTATAATATAATCCTTCCTCGATATACTGTTTGAAGAACGCAAGGTATGCTTCTGGAGTGTAAATATCAGCATACGCCATGGAACGGTTACGGCAAGCATGCTTATAGATATTACCAAGAAAAATACGAGCACCGATATTCTGCCATAGGATATTTTCGACCGTTACGAGATCGATGCATGTCTTTACAAGAAGACGATTGATATCAGCGGTCTTTATCTCATCAACGATATTCTTTTTGAATGCTTCAATCAATTCATCAAACGAACAGGTATCCTCATATCCAACAACAGCACGTTCAAACACAGCCTTGATTTTCTTGACATCAAACAGCTCCTTCGACCCATTAGCTTTGATAACGTTAAGCGCCTGATTTTCAAACTGTTCAACCAGTTTTTCTTTGCGTTCTTTGCGTTCTTCGGCACGCTTCTCACGATACAGGATATATGCCTTCGCCACCTCGTACTTATTCGATTTTACGAGATGTTTCTCTACACAATCCTGGATAATTTCAACTGATGGGATGTGTTCACCTTCTTTATTCTCATACGCATGGTTCAAATCGTGGACAATGCTATCAGTCATCTGGCTGATGAATGTTTTTTCCGTTTCAGCCACTGCATCACATGCCGCCGAAATAGCCTGTTCAATACGAGACCGATCAAACTCGACTATCTCTCCATCTCTCCGTTTTACGTGAGTAAATGTCATAACAATACCTTCGAATAATATGTTAGAGCGAGACAAGAACACACCCACCCCTCCTTGTGAGTTTTTCTTTTTTTATTTTCTGACCATCAATTCATGCAGAGGCCAGTCTATCAAAACTATGCTATAAAACGGGCTTCCACTGCTTTCCAATAGATATTCTCAAAGAATGATCCTATATAATCAACGCGCTTGAAGCCATAATCGCGCAAATACGCATGTTCGAAAACATCCATAACAAGCAGCGGTACCGCGCCAGCCAAATGGCCGCCATCATGCTCATTGATCCATGAGATAATCAATCGATGGCTTGAGACATCCTGATATAACACTACCCAACCGATTCCACGCATCAACCCGATGGACGAAAACGCGAGTTTCCATGCATCAAAACTACCGAATGACTGTTCTATTGCCTCCCGTAATGGCCCCGCCCCAAGTTCCTTATGTTCTTTTGAGAGGTTACCAAAATACAATTCGTGAAGTCTCATGCCATTCCATTCCCAACCGAAACGACGCTCAATTTCAGAATATTTCGGCGTTCCCGGCTCTTCTGATCTTAAAAGTTCAGAAAGAGCGTTTGTATTCTTCACATATCCGTCATACAAGGAGAAGTGGTCCGTTAAAAGAACATCCGAAAACCCCGAAAGTCCGAGAAGATGCGAATAATCCTGTTTTACGTATTCTTCTATCATATAATGCGTAATCTCAGATTTTTCCAACCAAATCAATGCCTGGCTTAAGTGTTTTTGCTCCAGGATGCCATTTCGCTGGACATACTTCTCCTCCATGTTCACGAACAAATATAGCCGCTTCCAATTTACGAACAAGCTCTGTCGCATTGCGGCCGATATTGTTTGCATGAACCTCGCATGCCTGTAACACACCATCCGGGTCAACAAGGAACGTACCACGAAGCGCCAACCCTTTATCGCCACCCTCTGGAATATAGACTCCGAAATAACGGGCTAATTCTCCCGCTGGATCAGCCACCATCGGATAAGCGATTTTCTTGATAGCCTCCGAATGATCGTGCCACGCCTTATGCACGAACCGCGTATCAGTACTCACTGAGAAAACTTCAGCGCCCAGTTCCTGGAACTTTGCATACTGATCGGCCATATCTTCAAGTTCTGTCGGACAAACAAAAGTGAAATCAGCCGGGTAAAAGAAGAAAATAGACCACTTTCCTTTAAAATCCGAAAGATTTTTCGTAACGAATGATTCATTTTGATAGATATCAAGCTCAAAATCAGGAACCATCTCACCAATCAACGGATATGTATCAAATGAAGATCCTTCGCTTTCGCACGAACAGTGTCCACTACACATATTTTTGTTCTCTTATAGGGGTTAAAAACGGCGAACCGCTCCCTCATCATAAGAGCTCAAAAAAAGACTGTCAACTGTCCGCTATCCAAGCCAAAAAATTGCTCGTATTTTTTCACTAAAAACAACTTTTCAACAACATATTGTGCATATTTGATAAGAAATAACACAACTTCTATTTCAAACTTGTGTCAAAAAAGCCTGCGTTATGCAGGCTTTCCGATACGGATTTCTCGACTCCAGTTACACTCGTTCAGCGACCCTATTCTCGATTTTCCCCGAGGAAAAAGCGATGAGATTCGCCACTGTCGTATCAATGATCCTCTTAATGGCTTCCTCGCTATAAAAACCGATATGTGGAGTGAAAACAACATTGTCACGCGACAGAAGCGGTGTATTCCGCTCAACATGTCCAGCTTCTACTTGATCGCAGCATTTTTTCGTATTCACATGCTGACTCTCTTCCTTAATAGAATTCTCACCTTCGACAACATCCAGACCTGCTCCGGAAAGAAACCCTTCTTCAAGCGCCTCTTCCAACGCTTCTGTCTCAACGATACCACCACGTGCCGTATTGATGAGCAAGGCTCCTTTCTTCATCATTCGAATATGATTCCGGTCAATAAGATGATGCGTATGTTCATTGTACGGGACGTGTACCGTCACGATATCGGCATTCGCCAATACTTCATCAAGCGATGCATATTTAAAATGAAGCACTTCAGAAATGAAAGTGTCTTTTTTGACATCAAACGCCAGCACATGCATACCGAAACCCTTAGCAATACGAATAACATGCAATCCGATATGTCCTGTGCCGATAACGCCCAGCGTTTTATCCTTAAGATCGAAACCTTTCAACCCATCAATAGAATAATCCCCTTTCAAGCCTCGAGCATACGATTTATGCACATTGCGAGATAACGAAAGAATCAGAGCAAACGTATGTTCAGCCACTGTATTCTCGCCATAATACGGGACATTCACGACGGAAATAGCATGTTGTTGGCAATATTCCGTATCAATATGATCAAATCCGGTAGAACGTGTCGCAATGCATTTCACCGATGGCATACGTCCAAGCGCTTCAGCAGTGACTTGCGAATAAATAAACACTGATACAGCATCGCATCCATCCGCCAAAGCCGCATTTGATGCGTTAAGCGACTCCTCAAAAAAGAGACATTCGTGCTCCTTCAGACAATTCTTGAGATAACCCTCATCTCCTTTTGATACTTCAAAAAATGCGATGCGCATACATATGATTTTATGTGAATACTCTCACATTATAGACGAAAACTCTTTGGGATGGTATACGTAAACGGATAGGCTGTTATACTTATAATATGGCTGAAGAATACTTCACTGCTCATTTTTCCAGAAAACACCAAGATTTGCGTCTTGATGCCGCTTTGCATTCCCTATTGTCCAAAGATCCATCTTACGAGAATATTTCCCGAAATTCCCTATCAGAAGCCATTCGCACAAAACAAGTGCTCCTAAACGGGCACATGCCGAAGGCAAGTACGAAAGTGTCCGCGGGTGACCATGTCTCATTTTCTCATCATACTTTCAAAAGTGTCACACCCTCGCTTTCAACTGATGATAATCTTTCAATACCTATCATCTTTGAAAACCGTCATTTTATCATTATCGATAAACCAGCCGGCATAGCAGTACATCCTGCTTCTTCTTTGACAATTCCGACCGTAGCGCATTGGATCGCCGCTCATTTTCCAAAAATCCTTTCTGTGGGCGAAAATCCACTTCGCCCCGGGATTGTTCATCGACTCGACAAAGATACTTCAGGGCTTATGGTTATAGCCAAAACGATTGAAAGCTACGATGCTCTAAAAAAACTTTTCCATGAACGCTCCATCATAAAACGTTACTTGGCACTTGTTTATGGCAATCTCATATCTTCCGAAGGGTCTATTGATCTGCCTCTTGCCAGATCTTTCAAGACTCTCAAACGAACAGCCTCAGAAAGATCCAGCATCGGTATCCGACGATCCGCATTGACATTTTATCGCCTGCTCAGACGATATGAAGATGCTGATCTTCTTGAATTATCACCAAAAACAGGGCGAACCCATCAACTACGAGTGCATCTCGCTCATATCGACCATCCTATCATTGGAGATGCCCTTTATGCAGGGTCAAAACTTCTAAAACAGCATGCAATAACATCCTCGAGACATCTTCTGCATGCTTTTAGCCTAGAATTCGAACTTCTTGGAAAAAAATATTCATTCATTTCACCGCTTCCGGCTGATTTTCGCTCTGTGCTCGAAAGTATTGACGAGACGAAGATTACAGGTTATGATGGTGAAGCCTTAGAAAGCCTGCTCCAAGACATGAGCAAGGAATAGGTTTTTTCTTTTACCTTTTCGATTATCCTTATTTTGGCGAGTGCCCTCCTGATTACGATTCGGCGGAGCAAACGTTGTAAGCATATGCACCAGAAACTCATCGCATTCAATCAAAAACAGCGCGAAATCGCTCAATCTCCTGAATTTCAGGTCGGTGATGTCATCAAGATTTATCGCAAGATTAAAGAAGGTGGAAAAGAGCGCATCCAAGCCTTTCAAGGCACCATTATCGCCATTAAAGGCGGCCAAAGCGCTTCTCGAACAGTAACAGTCCGAAAAATTTCTTTCGGTGTCGGCGTAGAACTCGTCATGCCACTCGCTTCCCCACAAATCGATCATATCGAATTCGTAAAGCGGACCCGCGCTCGTCGTTCCAAACTTTATTTTGTACGCACCAAATCCGTCAAGGTTCTGCGTAAAAAGCTCAAGGAAGTCGCCATCAAAGCTGGTCTCATATCAGCTCCAACAACAACGGAAGAACAGGCCACCGAAGAAACAGTAGTAGAAAACGTCGAAAAATCAGAGGCTTAATCAAAGCCTCTCCATCTGCCCAGATGGCGGAATTGGTATACGCGCTAGCTTGAGGTGCTAGTTCCCGCAAGGGATTGGAGGTTCGAGTCCTCTTCTGGGCACAGTATGAATAGGATAGAAACGGATCTTCCGGAAATCGAGAGTAGCGTGCTTAGCTCAGTTGGTTAGAGCATCTCGTTTACACCGAGAGGGTCGGGGGTTCGAGTCCCTCAGCACGCACTAGAATGATTGTACAAGAAATTGCCGCCGAGGTAGCTCAGTGGTAGAGCAGAGGACTGAAAATCCTTGTGTCGGCAGTTCAATCCTGCCCCTCGGCACATACGAACAATAAGAGAAGAATTTTCTGGATGCTGACGGGTCCGTAGCTCAGCGGTTAGAGCAGGCGGCTCATAACCGCTTGGTCGCTGGTTCAAATCCAGCCGGACCCACACACAAGAAAACTCAAAAGATATTTGCTTGAAATAAATGTCTTTTGTACAATAGAACAATGCGGGTATCGTATAGCGGCTATTATGTAACCTTGCCATGGTTAAGATACGGGTTCGACTCCCGTTACCCGCTCAGGTTTAGAAAAGAGGCTTTCATAGGCCTCTTTTTTATATGGGGGAAAACGAGTCTAGGCCTTACCTGAAAGCGAGTTCATCAAGGTTGAACCAAATATGTTGTCTAGCTAAAAACTTCCGCTAAATTGTTTCAGAATGATACGCATACTCTTTCCCTAAAAAAGGATGGTCATCTCTCTCGTAAATTTTAAAACTACTTGATGCACGACTCATTTCTTTCTCATTTCAGTGCTTCAATAGTTCTGGTACTCCGGTAACAAAGTAGCTCCCCCCGATACGGAACATTCATAATTAGCATAGAAGTTCACCATTGAAATCTCCTTGATGAGATCTTCATCTATTTCTTAACTGACAACTCTAACGATCAAAAATCTATACTCACAAATTTTTTCTAATTTTTGTGATAAAATAGTCTCATATCCAATTATTGTTACATTATGTTTGAACATGTAAAGCCACTAATAGATACTGACAAAACAGGAGAACAAAAAAATGAAAAGCGTAAACGCGTAGAGTCTCTACGAGATCATGACAATAAATACGAGGATTCTGTTTATGAATTAGCGCAACAAGAGGGCGATTTCCGCGAACGTCTTGCTCAAGCTCATGTTAGCCCCGATATGATCGGCACGCTTGCTGATGATTATTCAGACCAAGCTATGTTTCGAAAAGAAGCTGAACAGGAACGATGGACCGATAAACTCACTGGAATGCGCAACAAAAACGCTTTTCTTGAAGAAACACCTCAACTCCTTACTATGGAACATCGAGAAGGCAAAGAATGTTCCTTTCTTATGCTCGATTTTGACCACTTCAAAAGCGTAAACGATACTTACGGACACGATGCTGGAGATCAGGCTCTTCAAAAGATTGCTGAAATTATCGACAAGACTGTGCGTTCTTCAGATATCGTTTACCGCTACGGCGGAGAGGAGTTTGTCGTTTTCCTTCCCGATGCGACATCAGCTATAGCATCAGAAATTGCCGAAAAAATACGGGCGAACGTTGAAAAAACGCCTTTTGAAATATCAGGAGAAAGTGGCTCACATACTCTCCATAAGACTATCAGTATTGGATATATTGGAACTGACCAATTAAAAAAACCGGAACCATTCGATAAGGCGACCACAAAACAATGGGTCAGCTATTTGATACAACTCGCAGATAAAGCACTTTACACTGCAAAAGAATCTGGAAGAAACCGAACATCTCGCGCTATAATTCCCGAAGAACAATGACTGTCCACAACTGTATAACTCGTGTATAACTAATAAAATGGCTTTTATAAGCCATTTTATATTGTATAAATTTTTATTTTCAAAAGTTTTTTTCTTTTCCACTAGATATCCACATAGTGGCTTATATAAGCTTTAAATATACTATTTGGCTTTGTTAAGCCAAATAGTATATTTTCAGTCTTGACTCTTTTTTTATTTTATGCTAATATCTCAAGTTGCCTCAAACCAGGCGGCCCGCAATTTCTACGGAAAAAACGGTTTACACGTAAGAGCACTTTATGCGTTTTCCGAAAGGAATCCATATCATTCAGACGATTTTTGGGGTTATTTTCTTCTTTATAGGAGTAAGTTCTGTCCATGCAGATTCCATAGATACGCCTCTCCTGCTCGATCAATCCTCTTCCGATGCTTATGATTTTCGGAATGATCCTTTTTTACTTGAATGGACTCTCCGCATGGAAAATACCGAGGATTCTGATACAAAAACTATCCATTCGATAGAGAACGAACTTCTCGATCGATGGAAAGAAAAACAAGCCGATTTGTGGGATAATCTTCCCACTGAACCATTCAAAGTGAATGTTTCTGCCTATACCGCCGCAGCCGACGAATGCGGAAAAGACGATGGTGTTACTGCATCAGGACTAAAAGTAACTGAAAAACGAACCATTGCTTGTCCTCCCAACTTCCCATTCGGTACAAAAATACGTATCAATGGCGTTGGCGAATATCGATGTGAAGATCGCGGAGGTGCTATAAAAGGAAACCGCATAGATATCTATGTAGAAACAAAAAAAGAGGCTTTTACTTTCGGGCGTCAACACCTGTTAGCCGAAGTCGTTCACTAAATTAAAGATGAAAACCCCTCCGATAAAAACTTGAGGGGTTTTCTTATACGATTGACGCTTCTTAGTCTATTTGATAGGCTTGGAAAGTACATTAGCGGTCGCGTGGCCGAGCGGTTAGGCACAGGTCTGCAAAACCTTTTACTCCGGTTCGACTCCGGACGCGACCTCAAAATGACATCGCCGTGGTGGCGGAATGGTAGACGCAGCGGACTTAAAATCCGCGGATCGTAAGATCGTGAGAGTTCGAGTCTCTCCCGCGGCACAAAAAAACCGGATGTTCATCCGGTTTTTATTTTTCCATCTTCGAAATTACCTTCGAGATTTTCTTAAAATCTTCAATCAAGGTCTGCCGCATCCCTCCATTATACAAAGCAGCGGCCGGATGATACAAAGCAAAAAAAGAGCGCTCACGTCCGTTGAATATCAAACGAAACGTTTTTCCATGTGCTTCAGATATTTTCTTTCCTGGGACAAAATGCTCAAGAGCATGCCGTCCCAACATAACAATCAGCTTCGGATCGATAATTGAAAGTTCTTCATAAAGCCACAACGAACATGCTTCGATTTCTTCTGGAACAGGGTCACGATTTTCAGGCGGACGATATTTCACGATATTCGTAATATAAACATCCTCGCGTTTCAATCCGATAATCGCCAACATTTCAGAAAGAAATTTTCCTGCCGCTCCGATAAATGGACGCCCTTGGATATCTTCATTCTTTCCGGGAGCTTCACCTATGAAAACGATATCTGCCTCAGCATTTCCTTCTCCAAATACGGCTTGCGTACATTGATTCCGAAGAGAACAATCGCACATATCCCTCCACTTGATTTGCGCTTGATCAAGACGCTTTTTTTGGTCCATACTTCAAAAAATCTAGGATCGCTATACGGTTCATACTACCATAAAACCTGATTCCGTCTCGATAATACGCCCAGGAAGTTCAAAACCACTCGCCAATCTATGCCCACCACCACCGAATCTTTTTGCTATATCCGAAACATCAAAATTAGAACAATCTGTAGACCGAAGACTAGCTCTTATCATCCCATGATCGCGTTCCGAAAGCACAAGCGCGAATCTTGCATCAGGAACCGTACTCAATATCGATGTCACTTGATAAATATCATCGGCTGAAGCCCCGCACTCTTCAACATCTTTTTTCGTAACAGCTGTCATTATCATTCCGTTTAAAGGATTCAATTTTGCTTTTTCAAAAGCTTTTCCCCACAAACGAAGAGCTGCTACATCCTGATTCGAAAATATAGTTTGCGTAATTTTTTGGAGTGGAGCGCCTTTCTTTACAAGACAAGATGCTATCTCCATAACGCGTGGAGTAACATTCGAATGTTGAAAGCTTCCTGTGTCGAACAATATACCCGAAAGCAAGAGGCTCGCCATACTTTTTGTTATCAAGGCTCCAACTGATTCAAGAAAAAGATATACTAATTCTGATGCTGATGAATATTCCACATCAACAATACGGATATCTGCTTCTAATTCTATATCCGGATGATGGTCAATCAATACAACTACTTGTTCAGAACTAACATTTCCAATCATCTTATCAAAACCTCGATCAACGCTATCGCAGGCAATAATCGCGTCATAAGAATCGAAATCTACATGATCTGGATGAACAAAACGTCTCCCACTCAATCCTTTCATGATTTCAGGGAAAAAATCATAGCAGGCTATATCAGTCTTTTTCCCTTGAGATTCAAGATATTCACATAAAGCGACATTAGATCCAACCGTATCCGGATCCGGCCTACTATGCGCGATAAGCAAAATACGGTCTGATTTTTTCACGACATATCCAAGATTTCGAAATTCCGCATCAAAACACTGCATAACCTGTGGATAAGTCCATTTTCCTTAAAAAAGCTCCTTCAAAATCTTTTCTACTTTATCTGCTTCTTTCTCTGTACCATCTATTTCAAAAGAAAGCTTTGGTAAAGGCTTCATATAAAGTTTCTCGTGAAGTTTCTTTTGAAGGCCTCCCAATTCCTTTTTAAGAGTTTCAACAATGTAATGAGACTCTTCTTCCGGAAAAACACTCACGAACATCCGAGTATACCTGAGATCTTTTGATGTGTCAACTTTAGAAAGAGTAATAAAAACCCCTGGTTTAAGGGATAATTCTCGATTTATTATCTCAGACAACTGCTGTCGAATCAATTCATTTACTTTTGTAACTCTAAATGATGCCATAAATAAAAAATGATAATCTATTGGATAGTGCCCCCACCAGGAATCGAACCTAGATCTCTCGCTTAGGACGCGATAGCTCTATCCATTGAGCTATGGAGGCTTATTCTTTACCGTTTTAACGGTATTTATGTATGAAAAGCCAAAAATGTGGACCTGAGGAGACTCGAACTCCTGACCTCCTCCATGCCATGGAGGCGCTCTACCAACTAAGCTACAGGCCCTTTCTCTTCTTTTTATACCAACTAATAATACCTGTATTTATAGTATTTAGTCAATATATTATTGTTATTAATATTATAAAATAAATATAAATAATTGTCAATAAATAATAACTTATACTTATTGTTCTACGTGGAACAACACATAAAGAATACTGTTTTACTATTCTAAAAAATGCTTATTGTTCCACGTGGAACAATTAAAAAATAATATAAATAAAAACCTAAAAAATAAATATATTCTACGTGGAACAACACATAAAGAATACTGTTTTACTATTCTAAAAAATGCTTATTGTTCCACGTGGAACAATTAAAAAATAAACTCAATAAGTTATTTATGATATTTAATTGTTCCACGTGGAACATTCATCTAATAAATTGACATAATCTTATATTTATTATATAATATATCTTAAAAAGATATAATTGCAAAAAAAAGAAAAAAATGATATACTAGATACATAGATATACATACCAACATTATTGTACTATGATTCCATCATTCTTTCGCGAAATTTCTGCGAAGAGTGTGCGCGTTTCGTTGTTTGTGTTCTCAGGCCTGCTGTTTTTCAGTATGGCTTTTTTTGTTCTTGCTGATGATTCAGTTTCAGGAAAAAACATATTTCAAGATTCTGACGGGGATGGGCTCAGCAACGACGAAGAGTCACTTTACGGCACAGATCCCTATAACAAAGATTCTGACGGGGATGGCTATTCTGATGGAGTTGAAGTTTTAAGCGGTTATAATCCTCTGAAAAAAGCTCCTGGAGACAAAATCGTTACCGTTTCATCATCAACAAACGTTACCGATGCTTCCGCCAATGTAAATAATACTAACTTAACGGAACAGGTTTCAAATGAAATTGCAAAAGTTATAAAAAATAGTTCAGGTGACGAGGCGGTCTCTGTAGAGCAAGTCAATACAGCCGTCCAAAATATAATGAACGGGAGTACTTCAGAAGTGATTTTGCCTGAAATAAACATGTCTGACATTAAAATAAAGAAATCTCCCTCAAAAAAACTAGGGACAAAAGCAGAAAAAGAGGCCAAAAAAGAGGACGCTACTGAATATCTCACCTCAGTCTCGTATCTTATCGCCAACAATTCTCCGACGTCATTCCATACCGGTGATGATTTCAGTAATATGCTCGATACTCTATCAAGCTCATCAATTTCAGCTCTTGCATCGGGAGATATGAGTTATCTCGATCAGCTCAGTGATAAAGGAGACGAATTATTCAAAGGGATCAAAGACATAGAGGTGCCGGAAGAAATGCTCGATGTGCATATAAAAGCGCTCCGAATGGCTCTCTATGCATCACAGCTTAAAAATGAATTGAAACCAACACAGGACGATCCGATCGGCCAAATAGCAATTCTATCTAAAGCTCAAGGATTCATTGGAGCGTCTATATCTTTTTCAGATGAAGTAAGCAAAAAACTCTCCGAATACGGGATTGACGAATTACCTATCAATCTTTGATGAACATATAAGGATCAGGTCGAATATACGATTTTTATGAAAAAAATTATCACATCGTCAGCTTTACTCCTTTCCTTTTCTTTCTTGTTAGTTTTTTCTGCTCCACAAGCGCATGCTGACGTTTGGGGGACAACTATGGCTGCCACTATCATGAAGCAGGCCATGGAAAAAATTTATGATCAAATCCAAGGCGTACTTCTCGGGTCACTTAAAGTCGCGGCCGTACAATTGCTCAATAGCCAAATCAACCAACTTGTCGGCGGGAGCTCTGGGCAAGCACTTTTCATAACAGACTACAATAGCTTTCTTTATCAAACGCCACGACAAAAAACGAACCTCTACATGAATGATTTTTTTACGCTTTCGACACGAGGAAAGTCATCTTCCTCTAACTACATCAGTGCTGGTGATGTCTCTTCTGGTTTAGGTGGAAATTATACTCAATATCTCGTCTCAATGGCAAAACAAGCGACTGTCAACAGCGGAACAACTACGATTCAGTATGATCTTGATAGCTATGCTTCAAGTCCGTCAACAATGTTTTCAGAAGGAAATTGGAGAGGATTCAATGCCTTTTTCTCAAATCCAGCGAACAACCCTTACGGTTATACGCTATTAGCTGAAAATGCTTATCAGAAGAAACTCGCTGAAAACCAAAAGACTGCAGAAGTTCAAGCGCAATCAAGTGGTGGATTTCTTCCTGTGCAGAGCAATGGGAAAGTCATAGCTCCGGCAGGATCTATTGAAGCAATAACGACACGCGTGCAAAACATGGGCAACGATATTATTGCCAACGCTTCAAATCCGGCTGAATTTCTTTCTGGAGTCGTAACATCGACCGTTAATCAAACTATCAATCGTCTTGTACAACAAGGTATCGGTCAAGTACAGTCAAGCATACAGCGCGAAATCAACAATGTCAGTAGCCAAACAAGCACCTCTCTCAAATCATCTGTCAGTACAAGTGGTCCAGCAGCATTACTCAGCTATTAAAAAACTTCAAATTATAAAACCCCAAGAAAATTTCTTGGGGTTTTATTTTGCGCATACCAATAGATACACTGAATTTTCCTAGACAACAAGGGAATTCTTACATGTGGGCTTGTCCAGATTCGAACTGGAGACCTCTACAATGTCAATGTAGCGCTCTAACCAACTGAGCTACAAGCCCAAAAACTGATTTTATACTAAAAACTCAATGTAACAATCATCAGTATACCCATTCATCTCTAAAAAGTAAAGGGTACTCTTCTACATCTCTAAAACAAGACTCGGCTTCCAAACAAAAATGCCTAGAAGCCGAAAAATTCTACCGGTCCCTATTAGTCTCTTGTTTCTTCTGCTACAATGGCATCAAAACGCTCTTTTTCTATCGTCTCCTTTTCAAGAAGTTCAAGAGCAATCCTATCAAGCAATGCACGTTTCTGGCTCAAGATATCGCTTGCGCGCTTGAGAGCTTCATCAATCATGCATGTCACTTCAGTATCAATGTCTTGAGCTGTCTTTTCAGAATAATTCCGTTCTTCATGCATCTCACGTCCGAGAAATACTAATTCTTCTTTTTTACCGAACGTACGCGCTCCTAAACGACTCATTCCATAACGTGTAACCATATTCCGAGCCATCTGCGTGGCTCTTTCAAGGTCATTTGATGGACCTGTCGTCGTATCACTAAATATCATGCGCTCACTAGCGTAACCGCCGAGCAACACTGATAATTCATCCAGATAATACGCTTTAGTATGGAGCGTTTTATCTTCTTGCGGAACAGCGAGCGTGTATCCGCCAGCATGTCCGCGAGAAATAATCGATACTTTATGCACGGGATCAGCATTCGGAAGAACCGTTCCAATCAAAGCATGTCCAGCCTCATGATATGCTATCGTCTTGCGCTCTTGGTCGCTTATAACCCGACTTCGTCGCTCTGGACCAAGTATAACTTTTTCGATAGATTCAACTAATTCTACAAAATCTATTGTCTTCTTATTCCTTCTCGTAGCGAGGATTGCTCCTTCATTGACGAGATTAGCGAGGTCAGCGCCAGAAAATCCGGGCGTGCGCTCAGCTAATATTCGCAGATCAACATTGTCAGATAATGGCTTATTCTTAACATGTATCGCCAATATCTGTTCCCGCTCATGTATATCAGGAAGATCCATCGTTACACGACGCTCAAACCGCCCGGCGCGAAGCAGGGCCGGATCAAGCACATCCGGACGAT
>DBUA01000015.1 GCA_002307715.1 Candidatus Moranbacteria bacterium UBA1302 | reverse complement strand
TCTAGGCGCTCGGAGATGATACGGGTAGCTTCACCATAAAACCAAAAAATTCGTTCCTTATTTCCAAGACGTTCCCAAGCTGATTCGCCGCATATTCTATAATCATCAATAAGAGAACGGAGATTATGGATCTTATCAGCTGTCGCGACCAGGAGCGCCTCATGGCTGTCATCAGAAAGATTGATGAGATATTTTTCCTTGCGTTCTTTCCAATTATGTTTTCGAAGGCTATGATCTTCTTTTTCTGCTTCAGTATAATCTTCCGTCACTTCCGATACGATAGATTCCACATGTTTTCCGAATTCATCAGCCAAATCTTGCGCTGAATATCCAGGGACATCCTCAAGAACATCATGCAGTAATCCGGCGATAACGACATCTTCATTATCGGTATAATGCGCCAAAAGAAACGCTACCGCATACGGATGAACGATATACGGAGCATTATTCACTTTGCGCCGCTGCCCGGCATGGAGTTCCGTTGCACGGACAATAGCGCGTTCGATTCTTGGTGTCAGAAACATAAAGAAGTATTTTCCCTAGTATACTCTTCTTCCGAATTCCTTGCTATTCCATCCATTTTCTCATAGAATACGACTAAGTCAGCCCTACCTACTAACACTCTTATGGAGAAAAACACCCAGAAGACAGTTGCAGTTATCGGTCTTGGTTATGTCGGTCTTCCGCTTGCTGTCCGCGCCAGCGAACGCGGTTATGATGTCATCGGATTCGATATTGACCAACGTAAAATCGATGCGCTCAAGGAAGGAAAATTGATTTTCAAAGACGCTTACCTTGAAGAAAACTTGGCAAAATACCCTATTCTCGTTACCAATGATCCTACTGAACTCAAACGCGCCGACATTCATATTATCTGTGTGCCGACACCGGTAGATGAATCGCGTCATCCTGATCTGACGCCGGTTGTCGGTGCTTCAGAAACAGTGGCATCAAATGCGAAAAAAGGTTCATTAGTCATCCTTGAATCGACTGTAAACCCCTATGTTTCCGAAGAAGTGATCAAGCCGATTCTCGAAAAACACGGTTTCACGATCAGTGAAGATATTTTTCTTTCGCATTGTCCAGAGCGCATCAATCCGGGTGATCCGAAATGGAATGTTACGAACATCCCCCGCGTTGTCGGATCATTCGATGCAAAAGGTCTCGAAATGTCACTCGATTTCTATCGTTCCATCGTCGATGCCGATATCCGGCCGATGAAATCCATTCGCGAGGCGGAGGCGACCAAGATTCTTGAGAACTCTTTCCGCAACGTCAATATCGCATTCGTCAACGAAATCGCCATGTCATTCGATACGCTGGGCATCGATGTAAAAGATGTCATCGAGGGCGCTTCAACAAAACCGTTCGCTTTCATGGCTCATTATCCATCCTGCGGTATCGGCGGCCATTGCATCCCGGTTGATCCGCATTACCTTGTCGAACGGGCAAAAGAATCCGGATTCGACCATGTCTTTTTGCGTCACGCCATCGCAACGAACGATAATATGCCTCTTTATGCCGTTGATCGTCTTCAGGATGCGCTCAATGAACAGAAAATTGCCATGAACGGCACCATCATCGGCGTGCTCGGTCTCGCTTATAAAGCTGATATTGATGACTTACGCGAATCACCCGCCCTTGAAGTCATCAAACACCTGAAAGAACATAAAGCGATTGTTGAATCATTCGATCCCTATTTACCGGAACTCTCCAGCACCAAAAGCCTCGAAGAGCTCCTCGAAAAGTCCGACGCTATATTTATCGCAACCAACCACAAGATATTTCTTTCTGCACTGACACCGGAATTGCTCAAACAGCATGGCATTAAAGTGGTGCTTGATGGAAAGAATTGCCTCGACAAAGAGCGTTTCTCGAAAGAACCATCATTCGTTTATCGCGGTATCGGACGTTAACGTGCGAAATAACACATAATCAATACCGTCATCACGCTGACGGAAAATACCGAAACATCATGTTCCATCTTATTCGTCTTATCATCTGGGTCGCCGGACTTGCAGTGGTCGCTTATTTTGTGCTTCCATATTTCGGCTATGAACTCAATATCGATTATTTTCAAAAGACGCAAGCGGAATGCCGCAACCGTCTCAGCGAATGCCAGAAAATACTCATTAATAAAGGCGTCGAAGGAGCAAAAGAACAATGCCTCAAGCAACTCAGCTGCGTTGATCCATCACTCTTCATCAAAAAGAAGTAACTTCCCCGAATAACAGCAGCTTCATCAAATACCAATCGTATGTCTCAACAGACAGGACAAAAATTTGAAACGCACGGGCAAAAACAGGGAGCTGAAAAATTTGAATATCGAAAGACTATCGTTTCTGATGTCGATCCAAAGACCGGGAAAAAACCGAACGGCGGTTTTTATACTGATGAGGATTTTGATATTGATAACGCCTATCTTGCATCGATGGAAGCTTCTGAGACTGCCTCAACAAAACAGGCGCTCGATGAATTAGAAAAAATCAGTACTCCCTTGCTTGATCGCATCAATGACGTTGAAAAACGCGAAAAACTTTCAGCTTTTTTTTCAGAGCAGAAACGGCTTATTCAACAAAATTCCGAACTGCAAGCATTTTCAATGAATGAATTTCGACGAAACACTCTGAAAAAAATGAATGCATGTCTCATAGCCGCTGAACGCACTCTTTTTCAAGAACTCGAAGAAGCTAAAGTAGAAAAAATCAAACAAAAAATAGCGCGTGAACGCCCCGAAAACCTCAGACGACTCGACGAAACCAGTCTGTCAGGCCTTAATGGAGAGTTTATACGACAAATGCGTAAAACAGCCGAAGAAACTCGAGAGCGGCTCAAAAGACTCGATCAGGAAATTCGACGTCAGCAAGCATCTCAAGGACAAGGCGTAAACAATCAAACATTTGCACGAGATTTCGCTGAATTTACTCGAAGCTTTTGGCGGCAACAATCGCAACCGAATAGTGAGGCATCAGGTTTTGGATCTGCGAAGACAGACCAACAACAAGAAGGACAAAAGAACTCCTCTTCATCACAAGAAAATCCGAAGAAGGAAAGCGGATCGACAAATGAATCAGGTGCGGCACGTCATTTCAATCTGAGTGAGGCCGAAACGACATCGCTATTCAGCCTGGGAACCGGATATATTGGCGGAAAATCTGGACTAGCAGAACTTGCCAAAAAAATCTTAGGCGTTACGGATGGAAATGATTCCGAAGCCGTGAAGCGCGCTTGGCGTAAGGCAGCTATGGAATTGCACCCGGATCGCACGCAGGATCCTCTGGCCTCGGAAAAATTCAAAATTATCCAGGTGTTCCGAGAAAAATACAATGCTGCTTTCGGTTCATAAAAAGACATACTTGCTAAAAAGCGAAAACCGATCCGTTTTTGGACCGGTTTTTCGTTTTCATTGCGAATATCCCATAAAAAATGCTAAAATAAAGAACAAGCACTGATATTTTATATACATTAAGATTTCGCGCTATGCGCCTCATTGTCAATCTGCCGGCTTATAACGAAGAAGAGAAGCTTGGACAAACTATCAATCGTATCCCACGTCATTTCAACGGTATAGATGAGGTTTTTGTTCAAGTCATCGATGACGGGTCAAAAGACCGCACTACCGAAGTCGCCCGCGAAGCCGGCGCTGATTTTGTTTATTCAAACGGGGTAAACCGCGGTGTCGGCAAGACATTCCGGCACGCCGCTGAACGAGCGCTTGAAAATGGCGCCGATATCTTCGCCAATATTGATGCGGACGGACAATTCGATCCAAAAGACATCCAAAAACTCATAGATCCTATCATAGCTCAGCAAGCCGATATAGTCAGTGCTGATCGGTTCGATCATTTGAAGGCCAAAAATATCCCCTGGATCAAAGATGTATTAAACCGTTTCGCTGCGAAAATCATCGGTTGGTTCATGAATGTCGGTATCAAAGATCTCACTTGCGGATTTCGCGCCTATTCACGCGAAACATTGCTTCGCCTCAATCTACCTGGAGATTTCACTTACACTCAAGAAACTATCATCGATGCCATCGGAAAAGACCTCAAAATTCTTTGGATTCCCGTTGAAGTCACTTATTTTTCAGACCGGAAATCGCGTGTCGTAAAAAGTGTCTTTAAATACGTGAACAACAGCGCCCGCCTCATCCTCAAGGCTGTGCGCGATGTCCGCCCGATGAAATTTTTCGGCATCCCGGCACTGACGTTGATAACTATATCGGTACTGACATTTGCTGCGTTCCTTTTCCATTATTTCTCGAATAATTTCAAAGTCACGCCTTACCTCAACTATATTATCGCTTCAAGCGTTACCTTTATCATCGGTATTCAGCTTCTCATTTTCGCTTTCATCGCGGATATGATCAAATCCGGCCGTAAACTGACCGAAGACCTGATGTATCAGATGAAAAAAGAGCGGTACTCAAAAAAATAAGAACTTGAGCAATCACTCCTGAATCATGCGCATCCTCTTTATTTCCCGTGCTTATCCGCCTATTGTTGGCGGAATCGAAAACCAAAACTACGAACTTTCTCGCTGGTTGCCAAAACATGCAGAAGTCCGCACGATTGCGAATCGGCACGGAAAAAGATTTCTCCCCTTCTTTCTACCCTATGCAACCATCAAGGCGCTTTTCCTCATGCCTCATTACGATGCCCTTCTCTTGGGCGATGGAGTCCTCGGTATCGTCGGTTGGATCGTCAAAAGTTGTTTCCCAAAAAAAACCGTTGTCTCAATCATCCACGGACTCGATTTGACTTTCAAGAATGCCTTATATCAGCGTTTCTGGGTCCACGGCTTCATTCCAGCGCTCGATGGACTGATTGCAGTCGGTAATGAAACCATCCGAGTAGGCAAAAAACTCGGTATTTCAGAATCCAAATTCACTTTCATTCCGAACGGTGTCGATACGGAAAAACATTTCCGTCCGCATGACAGAAACGAGCTTGAAGATATCCTCGGACTCTCGCTTATCGATAAACATGTCCTCATCACATCTGGACGTCTTGCCAAACGCAAAGGTGTCGCTTGGTTTATCAGAAATGTTATGCCATTATTGCCAGAAAACGTTCTTTATATCGTAGCTGGTGACGGATCAGATCGTGAAAATATCGAGCATGCCCGATCAGAAACCGGTCTTATAGATCGTGTTCGAATACTCGGTTACGTTACCGATAGCGTGCGCGATACATTACTGAATACCTGCGATCTTTTCGTCCAGCCGAATATCCGTGTCGAAGGTGACATGGAAGGTTTTGGTATTTCCGTCATCGAAGCGGCTTCATGCGGCTTACCTGTGGTTGCTGCTGATCTTGAAGGTTTGAAAGATGCCATCAAGAATGGCGAAAACGGATATCTTGCTACCCCAGAAGATTCCGTAAGCTACATCACTATCATCCAGAATCTTCTCACAAATCAAAGCAATCTTAATGCTTTTGGGCAGCGATGCCGACGCTTCGTTATCGATCATTATTCCTGGGAACACATCTCGGCGCTTTATGCGAAAACACTGGAAAAAATCGCTCAGGTAGGTCATAATAAGAAAGAGATTTCTTAGACTCAGAATATTCCGATCCTCATGCATTCCATTACAGACACATTCGTATTCCTTTCAGTAACTGGCGCACTCTTTTTCGTGCCGGGATTTCTATTTCTTCATATCTTCTTCAAAAAAAACCGTATTTTCATGCCTTTTGAAACGTTTTTGCTTTCATTTTGCATCAGTGTCGGCATCATCGATTTTTCCATGATCGCACTTGGGAAAGCCCATATCGTCTTCACACCGATATCGCTCATCGCCAGTATCATCACAAGTCTCTGTTTAGCTGCTCTTTCTGTCAGAATCGTCCATCGTTCTATCTATCCATCCGAAGAAACAGAATCCTCTCTAACATCAAATAACGCTCTCGGCGCATTTTCGCGTACGCAAGGGCTGCTTTTCATCATACTTCTCATTTTAACCGTGCTCATAAAAACCATTTATCTATCCCATACCGTTTTACCGACAGCAACCGACCTTGGTCATCATATGTATTGGTCAGAAATCATCGCTGAAACCGGAACGCTTCCAAACTATGCCAAACAATCCATCGTTACAGGCGATGATGGACACTACGCTATCAGCGACCCAGAACCGATAGCAGACTTCATCATCGGTGAACACCTTCCTTTCGCTGCGATACATCTCTTTTCGAAAGCGGATTTCTTTTCTGCCTTTCCGGTAGTATTTCTTTTTTTCATCAATCTTCTTTCAGTCTTTGCACTCGCCGTATTCGCATTACGCATCGCTGCCGATATGCGACAGACAAGCCTCAATCGATCAATTTTCACTCCGACAAATATCGCTCTTGCCACTGTTTTCTTTTTCGGTCCGATCTATTCGCTTTCTTCACCACAAGCAAAATTCGTATCAGGAGGTGTCGTTGGCAACACGTTCGGCAACCTTTTCATACCGCTTATTCTGCTCGTTTTTTATCGAGCCTTTTCCGAAAAGCGTTCCGGGCTCTTGACTATCGCTTTTTTTCTCACTTTTACGCTCGCTTATACCCACCATTTAAGCACGCTCATGCTTCTGTTCGTTCTTGTTGCAACAGCGCTCTTCTATCTCATCTGCAATAAGGACACTCTGAAAGTCTCGTTGCTTCATTGGTGGAAACTTTTCAAATCACCCGCCCCGATACTTTTCATTATCGGAGCTTTCACGTTCTTTTTTTTCGTAGCCATGCCGACGTACATCGAAACGCATGCTGTTGGAACAGCTCTTGGAACACCGACAAAAAGCACGCGTACCGGCCTGACACTCCTTCAAGTTTTCTCCTCGAACGGTGAGGCTCGAGTCGCTCTCGGATTGGCAGGCGCAATGCTTATTTTCGCTGCTTCACGCATACGACAGCGCTATGCGGGTGCTTTCGTACTCGGTTGGGGCATTATCCTTTTCATCATGACAGTCTTTCCTGAATGGCTTTTCATCAATATCCCATCTAACCGTATCGGTGCGTATCTTTCTTTTCCATTCGGCATTCTTGCTTCCATAGCAACTGTCATGCTTTTTGCTCTGTTCCGATCGAGCCAATCCGCCGCCCGTATTCCTCGATTCCTTTTCTTTATCGCTAGTTGTACCTTTTTCGTATTCTCATCAGCAAGCGGTTCAATCGATAACGGATCAACACTCATCGCCGCTCCAAAATCCACAGAAACTGTCCAAACATTTGCTGCCTCCGATTATCTCGCTAGTCGCATCAGTCAAAACGATATTCTCTTAAAAGACCATATCTACATAACCGCTGATTCTTGGATCAAGCTTTTCTTCATGCGTGATTATTCCTATCCATTTTCACGAGGTTTTCTGAAGCGTTATAGCGATAATCCGAATCGTGAACAATGCACGCTTTACATGATTTCAACGCCGAATACTGTGAAAGGTCGGAAATGTTTCGAGGAAACCGGCACTAACCTCATTATGGTCAATCCGTCTTACGATGCAGCACAGTTTGAAAAAACTGACGATTTCTCACTCATCTACGAATCCGAATATATTGATATCTACCGACGGAAATGACCTCAAATCCTATGCGCCAAACACCTATTGTCATCGCATTCCTCGCCATGTTCATCATAAGTTCCGCTTTCCTTTTTTGGCAGAACGCGCGAGAACTTGATCCTAATACCGGGAAAAACTGGTGGGCGCTTTCCTTCTCTGTTCTGGATGATGATACAAGTCTTGTTTTCCGAATTGAAAACCATAGCGATCTTTCTTCCTTCCACTACGAAGTTCTCGTCGGCAAAAAGCATGTCCGTCTCGCTGAAGATTCGTTCAGTCTCAATCGCGGCGAAACTATCGAGATACATCCGAATATCGATCAGCTTCCAGACGGCCGTGTTTCTATTATTGTCACATCAGGCAACGAAAAAAAGGAAATCTATCGATAAGCACCTCAGATCCTATGCCACACAAAAACGTTCTCCTTGCCACCCGCCCGCTCGTTCCTCCTTGGGATGAAGCTTCCAAAAATTTCGCTTATTTCCTTGGACGAGAAATTTCCGGTCATACCCTGACGCTTTTGACGACCCCAAAACATCTCGAAGGACTGCCCAAAAGCGTCCACGAAGAACCGATATTCCGCAATGGACATTTTGATATATTCTCAAAAATAGCACTCTTCTCATATCTCAGGAATGTTCGAACTCGTTTCGATATAACACACTATCTCTTCACGCCCACCAAACAGAACACTTCACTTATAAAATTCTTCGCCAAACCGACTCACGGCAAAACCATCCAGACCGTTGCGACTCTTCGCGACGATCTCTACACAGCAGCAGAACTGAAACAACTCCTTTTTGCAGACCGTATCGTCGTTTATACCGACCGATCAAAAGAAAAACTCGAACATCTCGGACTTTCTAATGTCACACGGATCTATCCAGGCATCGATCTCAATCGTTATCGTCCAGAAACAAAAAATCCAGCTATTATCGCTCAACTCGGGTTCAACGAACATCATTTCATCGTCGTCTACCCTGGCGAATACGTCCGGCTTGGAGCGACGGATATGCTCGTCGATACATGGATTGATTTTTTTGCAAAACACCCGGAAACCGATATCCGTTTCGTTTTCGCTTGTCGAGTGAAACATGAGGCTGATGCCGCAAAAAAAGCAGCTGTGAGAAAACGCTTTGAGGATGCAGGATTACTCGCATACGTTGCTTTCTCCGATACAATATCCGATATGCCAGGACTCTATAATACGAGTGACATCATCGTTTTTCCAGTCGGCAATCTCAGCGGAAAATTCGATGTTCCGCTTATCATTATTGAAGCCTATGCTTGCGGAAAGCCGGTAATCCTTTCAGATTTGCCTCAATTCGATGAATTTTCAAACCCAGATATCTGTGTTACTATCCCCAAAGGGTCCGGTTCTGATATGATTGAAAAATTGGCTTATTTAAAGGATAATGAAGAAGAATGTGAACGTCTTGGTAATAATGCTCGACGTTTCGTCAAAGATCGTTTCGATTTGAAGCATACAGCTGAACAATACGG
>DBUA01000036.1 GCA_002307715.1 Candidatus Moranbacteria bacterium UBA1302 | reverse complement strand
AGCGTTGGTGGGAGTGAGACGGTTTCGCGGAGTTCACGAATATTATCAACGCCGGTATGTGATGCAGCATCGATTTCGATAACATCGAGCGATCGGCCTTCCGAGAGCAGTCGGCAATGTTCGCATGTGCCGCATGGCTCACCGTTTTTCAGCCGCGCTGAACAGTTGACTGCTTTGGCGAATAGGCGAGCGAGCGTTGTTTTTCCTGTGCCACGCGGTCCGGTAAAGAGATAGGCTTGTCCAATACGTCCGAGACGAAGGGCATTCGTGAGTGTCTTTACGATATGCTGCTGGTCAACGACATCAGCGAATGTCTGTGGTCGGTATTTCCGATAGAGCGTAGTGGATGACATAGTTGAGAGGGATACGGATCAATGTTTCGATACCGATTATTTTATTTCAAATGTCTTCACTGCTTATTATACCTTGTCATGGATAAGAAAAGAAGCCTTGGCATGCAAAGCTTCTTATTGGCTTTGGCGGGACTATTTTTTGAAAACGATGAATTTGTAGCCGATGAAATTCCAAGCGAGACCTGTAATGCTACCGACCACGGCTCCGATCAACCCCCATTGGCTTGTGGTAAGCGAGTCGATGCGATGGAAAGCGCTGAAAACTGCTGAAGCAGCAACGACGTTCATGGCGAATCCGATAAGGCTTACAACGAAGAAACCGAGAAATTCAGTGCCAGCTTTCCGGTTTTCTGAAGCCTCGAATGTCCAATATTTATTCCAAAGATAGCTATTGATGTTGGCTACGATGAAAGAAGAGGCTTTGTAGAGTGAATAATAGGTGATTGTGAAAGCGCTAAAAGAAAGCCAGGTCGCTTCTGGTGCGATAGCTGCTGATGATATGAGTGCAAGAACACCGAGATCGACAAGCATGTTCATGCCGCCAATGACGACGAATTTCGCTAGCTGCCAAATGAAAGCGAAACGCCGGCTTATCCAGGAAGCGATGACGAGACCGATGGGAACGGCTGCAGTGAAGATGGGAATTGCAACAAAAAGCACTGGACCATAGAAGCTGGGTTTTACAGCTTTGATGACGGGAATGATAAGCAAACCGATAATGATACCGGCAACCGCTCCGAAGACGTAGTCACGTTGAGTAGTGGCATTTGTTTGCATAAGCATTCCATTTTACGACAAAACCGACTGCGCGAATCGGCTCATCGTATTCCACATATGAGAATTATAAATTATCGCGTAAGGATTTAGCGGCTACCGTTGATTTCCTTTTCGATTTCTTCCATGTCACGGACCCAGACATCGAGAACGGAAGTGTCTTTCGAATCAGTCGCGTCAGATGTCTGCGAAGTCGGAGTGGAAGGGTAATCTTCTTTAAGGCTCTGTTTCCAATTATTGATGACGCTATGCGCGTCAGAGGCCTTGGCGAGATCGGTTTCCCAATCTGTATGAGAGCCTTTCTGGATGACGTTTTCAATCGCTGCCCACGAAGCCTCAAGATCGTGTGGCATAACGATCGCTACCTCATCTCCAGGCTGCGCTTTGAAATAGGTTATGGAAGCGAGAAGAACACGATAGGGCTTGCCATTGGCGACAACATAATGGTTCCCGTTTTCATCTTGGGTCATGATACCGATAGCATGTCTCCGGTCAATCGGGCCAATTTGTTTATAAAGGAACGCGCCATCATCAGTAATGGTGAGTTTGAGCATATCGCCCTCGACCAATTTGGACTTTGATGCGTAATTCGCTGGAACGGGATATTGCTTTCCGTTCGCTCCTGTCATGAGTTGACCATCGAATGTTCCTTCGATGACAGTGCCTCCGGCGGCATCAGTATCGATTTTCCGTGGCCGGCCGGTTTTCTTTTTGCCTTCAAGCTGTAAAAGCATAGCCTTAGCGCTTTGGATAGTGCGCTCGGCATTGTTGACCATATCGCGAAGCGCCTGGATCTTCATGGTGCGCTCGGCATCGTCAGTCTGTTCGATATCTGTGGAAAGCGGATTCTTCGTCGTCATACTTTTTATATTTGTTTTTCGAAATCTCTATCCGCAATCGGAATGAGATATCGCCTCCTATTTATTCATGCGTCTAGTATAAACCGTATCTGTTTGGTGAGCAAGTAGGGAATCTCGCAAGCATGTTTTGTTATGATCTCTGAAGGGGAGAAAAGAACCGTTCTTTGAACCTTGTGGGAGGTTAGTTTTCTGAACTCTTGACAAAATATGATAACGTGCGTTAATATGAACCGACGCATGCAGAGGGTTAAGCTAAACATCGCCAGTAAGATATCGCCACTTTATCGTGTCGTATCCGGGCTGAAGCAAACGTTATGCCATCTATCAGATCGAAGACTGCCACTGCACAAGAAGCGAAGGACACGGCCGTATTCTGTGAGGCGCTTTCCGTTTTTCTTGCGCGCTTGCCGGAGCGTTCTCGTGCAATTATGGAAGCTCGTTTTGGCGTTTCTGGTAATCGTCAGAAAACGCTTGAGGAAATCGGACAACAATACCATATCACGCGTGAGCGTGTGCGCCAGGTAATCGGGAATGCGCTCGGATTTCTTGCAAGTGAACAAGGACATGAATGCATCGTACGCATCAAGGATATCATTCGGACGACGCTTCGCGATAAGAGTGGTGTCATGGACGCTGATGCGTTGCTTGAGATGCTTTCACGCGGTGACAAGAAAGAATGCGGTGCGCTGCTCGCTTTCCTTGAGAGTTTGTCGGTCGTGAAGGAAGAAAAACTGACCGATGAACGCCGCCGTGTCTTCGTGTTGGACGGATTCTCGTTCAAGGAATGGAAAGAAGTGAAGGACACTGCGAAACGCATACTTGAATCTTCAGAAGAAGTCTTGGATGCAGATACACTCTTTGCCCGTTTCAGCGCTGAGAATAAAAAAGTAGACCGGAAGACATTCTTTGATTTTTTGGCAGTGGCTCGCGATGTTCGTCAGAATGTCTTTGGTCAATGGGGACTTGAAAGTTCAAGTGATATCCGTCCTCGCGGTACGCGTGAAAAAGCGCATTTGGTTTTGAAGACAACGAAGAAGCCGCTTCATTTCCGTGAGATAGCCAAGCTTATCGATACATACGGTTTGCAGGGAAAGAAAGGCAAGAGTCATCCTCAGACCGTCCATAATGAGTTGATCAAGGATAAGCGGTTCGTATTGGTGGGACGAGGTATTTATGCATTGTCTGAATGGGGGTATGCCAAAGGAACTGTTAAGGAAGTGATTGCAAAAATCCTGGCGAGTTCTCAAAAACCGATGACACGCGAAGAGATACTCGAAGCCGTGCTGAAGGTTCGTCAGGTGAAGAAATCCACTGTTATCATCAACCTGAATACTTTTTTCGAGCGCGTTGGTAAAGATACTTATGTCGCTCAGAAATAAGGTTTTCTCTTTCGCTTTGAAGAATCGCGGAAAAATGATATCTTAAAGAAGGTATACGAATGTTGTTTTGAGCCTAACGAGCGGCCATTTGAAGTCGTTCGCATCAAGGCATGAGGTCAACGCACCTCGCACATGAGATGAATTCTATCCTTTCAAGTTTTTCCCAGCTTTTTTCGATGGTAGGAGCTATGCTTTCTGCCGTTTTCGACGTTTGGTTCATACTGTTTCCACCGATTCTTTATGTTGTGTTCAAATCCCTCTGGATGCTGTATGTTCAGAGGCAATTCGGAATGAAGCTCAATTGGGTGGTGCTTGAAATCATACCCCCGAATGGTATCGAGAAAGGGCCGCTTACTATGGAATCCATTTTTTCTGGATTTGCTGGCGCTGAAAAGGGGACGAATACGTTCGAGGAGTTTATCAAGGGCGAGTTTCCAGTTTCATTTTCGCTTGAGCTCGTAAGCACTGAAGGTCAAGTGCATTTTTACGTTAGGACGCAGGCAGGGTTCCGTAATCTTGTCGAAGCGCATTTTTATGCGCAGTATCCCGATATCGAGATCGTCGAAGTGCCGGATTATACGGAAATCATTCCGCGGACTATTCCGAATAAAGATTGGGATCTTTGGGGGACTGATTTCGTGTTGGTGAAAAATGATCTTTATCCTATCAAGACGTATAAGTTTTTTGAAGAAAGCATTACTGGGACGATGGTAGATCCGATGTCAAGTCTGTTTGAAACAATGGGCAAGATTGGTCCTGGCCAGCATATTTGGCTTCAATATATCATTACACCGCTTTCACCGACCTGGGCAAAGCAGGGTCAGGTGTACGTCGATGAATTTCTTGGCAAGAAGAAAGAAGTGTCTCCAAGCGTATTCGCACGTTTTTTTACTGATCTTGTCGATATTGTGATGAATATCGGTAATGGGCTTCTTGGTAAAGAAGTTGCGTATTCGGCCGGAGCAAAAGCCGAAAAGAAAGATGAACAACCGATTGAATTCCGTTTGACTCCGGGCGAAAAAGATGTCCTTAAGGCGCTCCAATCGAATCTTGGTAAACAAATGTTCAAAGTTCGCATGCGGCATATCTATCTTGGGCGACGTGGGGCCTTTAGCAAGCAAACGGGCGTTTCGGCATTCATTGGTGGGATCAAACAGTTCAATGATCAAAACATGAACGGATTTAAGCCGGATGACGGTTCTAAGACGTATGCCAACTATATTTTTACGGAGTCGCGACTGCGCTTCCGGCAGCGCCGCATATTCCGCCGTTATATCAATCGTGATTCCGATCCGCAAAGCACGCGTTTCATTCTGAGCACTGAAGAATTGGCGACGGTGTACCATATACCGGATATGGGAGTCGTTGCGCCGACAATGGCGCGTGTTTCCGCAAAGCGTAGCGCCGCACCGATGAATCTTCCCATACAAGAATGATTGATAAGGAATCGTCCGATTGTAATTTCGAACATGTTTGATAGAGAATCTTATGAGCAGCCAAAAAGAGATAACGTTCTTTGCCAAGACAAACTTCCGGAATCAGGAACGAGTTTTTGGCATCAAGACGGATGACCGCCGCCGCCATATGTATGTGATAGGAAAAACAGGCATGGGCAAGACGAACCTGCTTGAGAATTTGGCTATCCAAGATATACAGAACGGGCATGGCATCGCTTTTGTTGATCCGCATGGTGATACCGCTGAGAAACTTATCAAAGCGATACCTTCGAATCGTATTAATGACGTTATCTATTTCAATCCTGCCGACCAGGATTTCCCGATCGCTTTCAACGTCATGGAGAAAGTCAGTCCGGAATATCGCCATTTAGTCGCCTCAGGCTTGGTCGGCGTTTTTAAAAAGATATGGGCTGATTCGTGGGGACCACGACTTGAATATATCCTTCGGAATGCCATTTTGGCGCTTCTCGAGTATCCGGGGTCGACACTGCTTGGCGTGACGCGTATTCTTGTTGATAAATCGTATCGTGAGCGGGTCGTTGAAAAGGTGACTGATCCGGTCGTGAGGAGTTTTTGGGTTGATGAGTTTACACAATGGAATGATCGCGTGCTGCAAGAAGTCATCTCGCCTATCCAGAATAAAGTCGGCCAATTCCTGACGAGCGCGCTTATTCGCAATATCGTCGGACAGACCGCTTCTTCGTTCGATATTCGTGATGTGATGGATAATAAGAAGATTCTTATCCTCAATCTTTCAAAGGGACGTATCGGAGAAGACAATAGCGCGCTTTTCGGAGCCATGATTATCACGAAAATCCAGCTGGCTGCTATGGCTCGTGTCGACATGCCGGAAGAGAAGCGCAATGATTTCTATCTGTATGTCGATGAGTTCCAGAACTTCTCAACGGAATCGTTTGCCAATATCCTATCCGAGGCTCGAAAATATCATTTGAATCTCATTTTGGCCAATCAGTATGTGACGCAGATCGACGAGAAAGTCCGTGATGCTATTTT
>DBUA01000007.1 GCA_002307715.1 Candidatus Moranbacteria bacterium UBA1302 | reverse complement strand
TAGCACTTTTGGCTGGTGCAGCCTTATCTGGTGTCACTTCTATCGTCGATAGCGCTGTCAGTAGCGCTCAATCGGTTGTGCGGTCTCTTGTGGTGCAAGCGGTGAAAAGTGCGCTTATCCTCGCGCTCATGTTCTGCGGTATAGCGTTCATGCTTTTCGGTGTAGCACGTATTCTTGATGCTCTTTATCAGATGCCCGGCATGGGAGAGCTTATTGTCGGTTTTGCTGCCCTTACCCTTTCGCTCATCGCGTATCTGTTCAATAAGGATGGAAAGAGCGGTTGAGATTCCTGATAATGAGGGAATATAAATACATAACGACACATGTATGTCGAAGAAGAATGTGACGATAGAAGAAGTGAAAGAAAAAGTGGCTGCTGAGCTCGAAAAGAGCCGCAAGATTGCTGAAAAGGAGCTTGCTAAAGTGAAGAAGCATCTTGACGGTACGCTCAAGACCGTTGATACGTACGTGAAGAAGAATCCGGAAAAGGCTGCTGCGGTGGCTGCTGGTATCGGTGCTGCTTTGGGCGCTGCTATCTCGTTGCTTGTTTCTTCCAACAAGAAGAAATAATCGAGGGGGATTCCTTATGAAGAATCGGGGCAACCATTCTGGCTTGCCCTGTTTTCTTTCTTTGACACGGTATATGATGGAATCATGAAACGCATCTCATTTTCTTTTATCGTCATTCTGATTGGTATCATCGCGCTTGGCGCGTATGTTTGGTTTTCGAAAGGGAGTCATCAACCGATCGTAGCGGAAAGGACTGATGTGTCAGGAATAGAAGAAACGGAACTTCCAGGAGAAATATCTTTGATGGCTTCCGACGGTATATCCGGATCGGCATCGGTCGCATCTGATAGTGACTCAGCCAGCGAAGAGGATTCCAAGAGTAGTGGAACTTCATCGGCGGCGGCGGTATCAGCGGCGTCGGAAACACAAAAAGCACCGACGAGCGGAATCGCCGTCATAGACCGTTTTGTTTCGTTCGGATTCAGCGTTCCGTCGAAATCCAGGACTATCGATACGATCGTGATCCATTCATCGTATGATCCGAATGGGGATGATCCATATTCTGTTGCGGCAGTTATTGCGATTTGGAAGAGCTATGGCGTTGCTCCGCATTATATGATCGATCGGAAGGGGAATATATATCGTCTTGTGAAGGATGCGGATATCGCTTATCATGCCGGCGTATCGAAAATGGCGGACGGACGGACGAATGTCAATGATTTCTCTATCGGCATTGAAATGCTGGATACGAAGGATGATGAATACACCGATGCCCAATATGCCGCGGTGAAGAGTCTGATCGGTTTCTTGAAAGGGAAGTATCCTATCACGTCAGTCGTCGGTCATGATGATATCGCTCCTGGGCGCAAGACAGATCCATGGAATTTCGAGTGGAAACGATTGAAATGATTCTTATGTATGCATTACGATTAAGGATAGGAAAGGCAGGTTCGTCGCTTGATTTATTGGAAAATGGCGTCGTGCGGTTGTCTCGCGAATGGAAGGAATCGCGCGATATGGGTGCGCATTTGTTCCAGGCGGTTGTGGATCTTTTGGTGGAAGCCGGATTGCAGCCTGAAGAAGTGAGCGGATTTTTCGTAGAAACCGATGTTCCAGAAGCGTATACGTCATATCGCATTGCCGAAACGGTGAGAAGGGTATATAATTATGGTGTGACGATGAAAACTGAAAAACAGGAATAACTTTCCATTTTTTTGCGCAACGGCTTTAAAAAGCCAATTTTTGGTTTTCATTTGACAGGCAGCAAGAATATTGGTAGTATCAGTCATACTGTCGAGAAAGCAGCAGACTTTCGTCTCGAATCGCCATCTGGGTGAAAGGTCTAAGGCGAGACCGAGTTGGAAACGTTGCCGCAGAGCAAGCAGCTAACATTTTCCAACGGAATGAAGCGTACGCGCCTCATCCACAATTGAAGAGTTTATCCGATAATCTCACTATAACCTGTTTGTGCCGCATGGAGACGGCGCAAGGAGAATAAGGTGGGCGTGTTTTTATGTCTAAAGGAGAAAAAGCATTGCGAGTGAAGGATACATTCAGCAAAGAGTCGTCGCTCGCCAAGCGTCGGTTCTTCCATAACCGTATTACGGTCTCGTTACCAGATCTGATTGAGGTGCAGACTGATTCGTATCAGTGGTTTTGGGACAAAGGTCTCAAGGAGCTTTTTGACGAAATCGATCCGATTACGGACTTCACGAATAAGGATCTTGAGCTCTCCATTGCCGATTACTATCTTGATGAGCCGAAGTACACGCCTACCATCTGTAAGAACAAGAATATATCGTATGAGGCGCCGCTCCGTGCTAAGGCGATATTGCTCCTCAAGCAGACCGGCGAGGTGAAAGAGCAGGAGATTTATCTTGGTGATTTCCCGGTCATGACCGAACGAGGCACTTTCATCATCAATGGTGTTGAGCGCGTCGTCGTTTCCCAGCTCATCCGTTCTCCAGGCGTTTTCTTTACCATGGACTATCAGAAGAGCAAGAAGCTTTTTGGAGCGAAAATCATTCCGAATCGCGGTGCTTGGCTTGAGATCGAAACCGATTTGGATGGCGTGCTGTCAGTAAAGATCGATCGTAAACGCAAGCTCCCGATCACGGCGCTGTTTAAGGCGTTCGGTTTTGATGAGAAACGGATTCGCGCCGCATTCAGCGATATCGATAATGGCGAAACGAAGTATATTGAGACTACGCTGCTTAAGGATCCGTCCAGTAATCAGGGTGAAGCATATCGCGAAGTCTATAAGAGACTCCGTCCAGGCGATCTTGCCACTGAAGAAAATGCGAAGCAGATGATCGATGCGATGTTTTTCAATTTTGAGCGTTATGATTTCGGCGCTGTCGGCCGTTATCGTTTGAACCAGCGTCTTTCTGTCGATCGTGAGGATAAGGAAGAGAATCGCATCCTCAATATCGAAGATCTCATCCTTATCGTGAAAGAAGTTATTCGTCTCAACAATGATCCGGAAGGTCGCGCTGATGATATCGATCACCTTGGCAATCGTCGCGTCCGTGCCGTAGGAGAGCTCATTCAAAACAAATTACGCGTCGGTATGTATCGCATGGTGCGCAATATCAAGGACCGTATGTCGACATGTGATCCTGAAACGGTTGTTCCTGGGCAGCTTATCAATCCGCGTCCGGTAGCCGCATCAGTGAAAGAATTTTTTTCGAGCTCTCAACTGTCACAATTCATGGACCAGGTGAATCCGCTTGCCGAGCTTGAACATAAGCGACGTCTTTCGGCGATGGGGCCTGGTGGTCTCACTCGTGAACGTGCCGGTTTCGAAGTACGCGATGTGCATCATTCCCATTATGGGCGTATTTGTCCGATTGAAACTCCTGAAGGTCCGAACATCGGTCTGGTCGGCCATTTGGCCTCTTATGCTCGTGTCAATGAGTATGGATTTCTTGAGACGCCTTATCTCATTGTGAAGAAGGCAGTGGAAGCCAAGGCTAAAGACCTTGAGAATCGCATCCTTTTGGAGGATATCGCCGGTGTTCAGGCTGGTGCGCCGCTTTCTGCATCAGATGCTGAGAAGGTTGCTGTCGCCAAGAAGGGCGAAACCATTGCTATCAAGCCATTCGTTACGTTTGATGTCGAGTATTTGAATGCGATTGTTGAGGATCGCAAGTCTATCGCTCATGCTGGCATTACGCTTGATGAATATCATAACATCATCGAGTCGATGGTAGAGGCTCGCGTGAAGGGAAATCCGGAGACTATCGAAGCGACTGCTCTTGATTATGTCGATGTTTCCGTGAAGCAGTGTATTTCCATTGCGACTGCTCTTATCCCGTTTGTCGAGCATGATGATGCGAACCGTGCTCTCATGGGTTCGAACATGCAGCGCCAGGCCGTATCGTGTGTCGTGCCACAGGCTCCGATTGTCGGTACTGGTATCGAGGATAAGGCCGCTCGGGATTCTGGACAGGTTGTTCTCGCTCAGCAGGATGGCGAAGTGATTGTTGCTGATGCTACGCGTGTCGTTATCCGTTCCAAAGCTCCTGCTGGCGCGAAGAAGGATTATATCGATGCGGAATACGAGCTTCAGAGTTTTGAAAAGTCGAACGCGTTTACTTCCATGAACCAAGTAGTGCGTGTTTCCAAAGGACAGTCAGTCAAGAAAGGCGATCTCTTAGCCGATGGCGCATCGACTGATCATGGTGAGCTTGCGCTCGGTCAAAATATGGTTGTCGCATTCGTTCCATGGGACGGTTACAACTACGAGGATGCTATTATCGTTTCTGAACGCGTTGTACAGCAGGATCGTTGGAGTTCAATCCATATCGAGGATTTTACGATCGATGTGCGTGATACGAAGCTTGGGCCTGAAGTCGTGACGCGTGATATCCCGAATATCGGTGAAGATCGCCTGAAAAATCTTGATGAAAATGGCATCATCCGTCTTGGAGCCGAAGTTTCATCCGGGGATATCATGGTCGGCAAGATCACTCCGAAAGGTGAAGGTGATCTGACAGCTGAAGAGCGTCTGCTTCGAGTCATCTTTGGTGAGAAGTCACGCGATGTGAAGGATTCCTCTCTTTATCTCCCGCATGGTGAACATGGAAAAGTCGTCGATGTGAAGATATTCTCCCGTGAACGCGGCGATAAGCTTCCGATGGGTGTTTTCCAACAGATCCAGGTTTCCGTCGCACAGCTCCGTAAGATTTCTGTTGGTGACAAACTGGCAGGACGCCATGGTAACAAAGGTGTCATATCGTACATCGCCTCTGTCGAGGATATGCCGTATCTTCCTGACGGAACGCCGGTGGATGTTGTGCTCAACTCTCTCGGTGTCGCTTCTCGTATGAACATCGGACAGATTCTCGAGACACATCTCGGATGGGCAGCGATGAAACTCGGTTATACTGTTGCGAGTTCGGCGCTCGATGGCGTGTCTGAAGGGGATATCAAAGCGGAGCTTCGGAAAGCCGGTTTGCCGGAGAATGGCAAGATACGTCTTGTCGATGGTAAGAGCGGCGAACCGTACGATAATGATTCCACCGTCGGCGTTATGTATGTCATGAAGCTGAATCATTTGATCGAAGATAAGCTTCATATGCGTTCCATCGGGCCCTACTCGCTCATTACACAGCAACCGCTCGGCGGTAAAGCTCAGTTCGGCGGGCAGCGCTTCGGTGAGATGGAAGTGTGGGCGCTTGAAGGTTATGGTGCCGCTTATACGCTTCAGGAAATGCTCACTATCAAATCCGATGATGTGTTAGGCCGTTCTAAGGCTTATGAGTCGATCATCAAAGGTGAACCGATCAAGAGTCCGAATCTCCCAGCTTCGTTCCACGTTCTCGTAAACGAGCTCAAGGGTCTGTGTCTCCAGGTCGAATTGAAGGGCGCAAAAACCGAATCCGATCCTGACGATGAGGATCTCGAGACCGTTTGAATCGCTTAAGGTAATACCTCCCAATTACACTACTATATGGAAAATATTACGAAAGTGAGCGATTTCGACAGCGTGAAACTCTCCCTTGCGAGCCCAGACCAGATTATGGAATGGTCGCATGGTGAGATCACGAAGCCGGAAACAATCAATTATCGCACCCAGCGTTACGAGCCAGATGGACTTTTCTGCGAGAAAATCTTCGGCCCATCCAAAGACTGGGAATGCTATTGCGGCAAGTATAAGAGGATCCGTTATCAGGGAATCGTATGCGACAAGTGCGGTGTTGAAGTGACCCGTTCCATTGTCCGGCGTGAGCGCATGGGGCATATCAAGCTTGCGACGCCAGTCTCGCATATCTGGTTTCTTCGCGGCGTGCCATCAAAAATCGGACTTGTACTCGGTATCTCACCGCAGGATCTTGAACGTGTCATTTACTTTTCGTCGTACATCATCATGAGCGTCGATGAGTCGCTCAAGGCTCAAGCGCTCGAAGCGCTCGACAAGGAGTATAAGACCAAGCAGAAAGAAGTAAAGGCAGGCGAAAAAGAAGAGAAAGCATTAGAAAACGCTCTTGAAGAATTGAAGGATCAGTATCGTTCAACGAAAGATGACATCAAGAATGTCCGTCCGTTCCGCATCCTTTCAGAAGTCGAATATTTCAATCTTTCCAGCCGATTCGGGCAGATTTTCACTGCCGGTATCGGTGCTGAAGCGATTCGTAAGATTCTCGAAAAGATTGATGTCAAAGATCAGCTCCAGAAACTGAGAGAAGAATTGAACAATGATGAGTCTGTCGATCAGAAGAAGCTTCTGCAGCGTCTTAAGGTATATCAGGGATTCGAGAAAGCATCGCTCAGATTTGAATGGATGCTGCCGACGGTCATCCCAGTTATTCCGCCGGATCTTCGCCCGATGGTAGCTTTGGATGGCGGCCGTTTCGCAACGTCTGATTTGAATGACCTGTATCGTCGCATCATCAATCGTAATAACCGGCTGAAGAAGCTTATCCAGATCGGTGATCCGGAAGTCATTACGCGCAATGAGAAGCGTATGCTTCAGGAAGCTGTCGATGCGCTTTTCGATAACAGTGCCCGTCGAGGTCAGC
>DBUA01000014.1:4010-12153 GCA_002307715.1 Candidatus Moranbacteria bacterium UBA1302 | reverse complement strand
AGCTTTCCGGCGCGCACTTTCTCCGACAAAGCAATCATAGTGGCCTTCTGGCGCATCTTCGCATTCGTATCTTTTGAAAAATTCCGATCTTTGGTCGGCCCGAAAACGACACCTCCCTTACGCCACAGCGGATTACGCACCTCGCCAACGCGAGCACGTCCGGTTCCTTTCTGACGCCACGGCTTGATTCCTGAACCAGAACGATCACCGCGATCTTTCGTATGAGCGATAGCAATACGCTGATTCGCAGTCATAGCAACATACACCTGATGAAGCAGAGCATCATTCGAAGACAATCCGAAAACTGACTCTTTGAGCTCAAGCTCTTTGACATCCTTACCGGAAATATTTTTTACAGCAACCTTAGGCATAGTATTACTTGACACTCATGACTTTAACGATGCGGCCAATCACTCCTGGGACAGCACCTCGAACAGCGATAATGCCTTCGACTTCATCGACATGTACGACAGACAGATTACGGACTGTCATATTGACACCGCCCATGCGACCAGCCATACGCTTACCTTTCATAACATGTTCAGGAAACGTCGCACCGATCGAACCCGGCTTTCGCATATCATGCTTACGACCATGGCTCGTCGTCTGACCTTTGAATCCATGCCGTTTCACGACACCCTGGAATCCTTTAGCCTTCGTTACACCCGTTACAGCAACCTTATCGCCAATAACGAATGAAGAGACCGAAATATCCGATCCTTCAGCAAACTGTTCAAGAATCTTCTTGAGCTCATCTTTCTCTTCAGATTTCACACCTTTATCAATACGGAACTCCTTACGGACCGTCTTCTTCGCTGTCTTCTTCGTCTCAACCTGGACGGCCATGTACCCATCCTTCTCCAAGGTGCGATTCAACTTTACCGTATTCGGTTCGCAGGCGATCAGCGTCACGTTCAAAGCCCCCTTCGTCTCGTCGAAGAGCGTCGTCATTCCCAATTTTTTTCCGATGATGAATTTCATTGCCGTGCGTCTAACATCTTACTGAAAAAACAAAAAACTGGTCTCCTAAGACACAGCCAGTCCTTCCTAACCGGCTCGCTTAGTATCCGCATTCCTCATCTGTACAACACATCAGAATGGGACTTGAACGAGTAATATTCTTTTTTCTTTACATTTTGATCTCAACATCCACACCAGCTGGAAGATCCAGATTAGTCAGGTTGTCGATAGTCTTGCTCGTCGGATTCACGATATCAATCAAGCGCTTATGTACACGCATTTCGTATTGATCACGTGAATTCTTATGTACGAACGTCGAACGATTGACCGTCACCTTATGGATTTCTGTCGGGAGCGGAACCGGACCGGTAATCTGAGCACCAGTTCGTTCAGCTGTCTCGACAATCTTCCTCGCTGATTGGTCAATCACCTTATGATCGTATGCCTTGATCTTGATTCTGACACGCATACCTTGTGTCGTTTCTGCCTTTTTCATCGTACCGTTCATTATACTACTATGTTTGACTTTCCTCAAGAAGACAATCGTGGAAGCGATGCGTTTCCGCTATCGCTGCCACTCAGTCCTCTCGAACCGGAAAGACCTATTTGATGATCTTCGTTGCGACGCCAGCACCAACGGTACGGCCACCTTCGCGGATCGCGAAGCGCATACCCTCTTCCATAGCGACCGGAGCCAAGAGTTTGATCTTAAGCTTGACGGTATCGCCAGGCATAACCATCTCAGTTCCTTCAGGAAGCTCGACTTCACCAGTCACATCTGTGGTACGGATATAAAATTGCGGCTTATATCCCTTGAAGAACGGCGTGTGACGACCACCTTCTTCCTTGGAGAGAATATATACTTCTCCCTCAAATTCAGTGTGAGGAGTGATAGAACCCGGCTTGGCAAGCACCTGACCGCGTTCAACATCTTCTTTCTTGATGCCTCGGATAAGGAGACCGGCGTTATCACCAGCTGTACCTTTGTCCAGGGACTTATTAAACATCTCAATACCCGTTACGACTGTCTTTGCTGTATCGCGAATACCAACAATTTCAACTTCTTCGTTAATATTGACAGAACCGCGCTCAATACGACCAGTCACAACAGTACCGCGCCCTTCAATCGAGAAGATATCTTCAATCGGCATAAGGAACGGCTTGTCGAGATCACGAACCGGCTCAGGAATCTTGGAATCAAGAGCAGCGATGAGATCAATTACCGGCTTGGCATCGGCATCGTCAGCGGATTTTGACTCAAGAGCCTTCAAAGCGGAACCGCGGATGACAGAAGCGTTATCGCCATCGAACTCATACTTAGAGAGAAGCTCGCGGACTTCAGCTTCAACGAGGTCAATGAGTTCCGGATCATCAACCATATCTACCTTATTGAGGAAAACAACGATTTCCGGGACACCAACCTGGCGAGCCAAGAGGATGTGTTCGCGAGTCTGCGGCATCGGACCATCAGTTGCAGAAACCACGAGAATAGCTCCGTCCATCTGGGCGGCACCCGTGATCATGTTTTTGATGTAGTCGGCATGCCCTGGGCAGTCAACGTGCGCATAATGGCGAGCATCTGACTCGTACTCACAATGCGATGTCGAGATAGTGATACCACGCTCGCGCTCCTCAGGAGCCTTATCGATCTCGTCTACACCGCGCTCCTTCGCGAAACCCTTCATGCTCAACACATGGAGGATAGCAGCTGTCAGAGTGGTCTTGCCGTGGTCGACGTGGCCGATTGTGCCGACGTTGACGTGCGGCTTGGTACGCTGGAATTGCTCTGCCATAACCTTGTTACGTAAGATTAATTACATGTTTACTTTCTCTTCTCGCAAAAGCTTTTATAGAAACAAAAAAGCCTTGCAAGAAGCATCACTGATAATGATACCAACTTATTTTTTTCCTGTCAATAGCACGTCCTTCTTACGTTTCGATTTCAGGAAAAATCCGACAGAAACATACTGTTTTTTCGCTGAAATAAAGGTTAGCTACGTTTAGTCCAATTACTGTCTCTTAAAATACAGACGACACTTTCATCACTCACTAACCTCATCAAAAACAAGCTAAAAACAGAAGAATCACCGAAGCAGGTTTCCTGCTGACAGGCTTATGAGGTAGCGTGCTGCAGACGCCATTGCACAATATGCAATTCAGGAACATTCAAACAATGACGAACCATAACGCCCCTTGTCCTATTCTACAAACAAAGCGAGGTGTCTTACACTACATGAAAACCAGACTTACCATTGAGAGTTTCCTAACAAACAATCTCGCCGTCGATATGGGTATGACAGCTTTCACCATCCATCTCACCGAGATACAATCCTTCTGCTTCCTTGGATTCCCCCACTACATCGTCACCATAACCGACCTTCGTATAAACGCTGAAAGCAATCACCGGGTATGAAACCTTATTCGTAATCTTCATTATTAACCTCCGAAAAAAACTGCCAGCAAGATTACCGACAAGAGAATATATACATTCTTTTTTTTCAAACAACTCAAATGACGAATAAAATAGAACCGGCCGTTACCGGCCGGTTCTAAGATTTAAGATTCTGGATTCCCGTCTTCACGAGAATGACAGATGATACTATTTCTCCCCTTCCTTCGGAGCACGAGCCCCGATGATTTCGGTAGCCACGTTATTCGGAACCTCGGCATAATGGCCAAACTCCATCGAATAACTGGCGCGGCCCTGAGACATAGAGCGCATCTGGGTCGCATAACCGAACATGGACGCGAGAGGAACATCAGCCGATATCTCTTTGACACGAGCTGCACCTTCGCCGCGATCGTTCATTTCCTTGATGATACCACGCTTCGAATTGAGATCACCAACGATATCACCCATGAATTGTTCCGGCGTAATGACGACCACTTTCATGATCGGCTCAAGAATGACCGGCTTAGCCTTCTTCATGGCCTCCTTGAACGCGAGCGAACCAGCAATCTTGAAAGCGGCTTCAGATGAGTCAACATCATGGAAAGAACCGTCATACACTGTCGCCTTGATATCGACGACTGGATATCCGGCAAGGATACCTGTCTGGGTCGCCTCTTCAATACCTTTATTGATCGGCTTGATGAATTCCTGAGGAATAACACCACCCTTGATCTCATCGAGGAATTCATATCCCTTACCCTGCTCATTCGGCTCGAGACGGATCCAACAATGGCCGTATTGTCCGCGGCCGCCAGACTGACGGATATACTTGCCTTCCGCCTCTGCCATAGTACGAATCGTTTCGCGATAAGCCACTTGCGGACGGCCGACATTGACCTCCACCTTGAACTCCCGTTTCATGCGATCCACAAGAATATCAAGATGTAATTCGCCCATACCAGACATGATGGTCTGACCGGTTTCTTCATCAGTATGCACGCGGAATGTCGGATCTTCCTCCAAAAGCTTCTTGAGCGCCACGCCCATCTTCTCCTGATCAACCTTAGTCTTCGGTTCAATAGAAATATCAATAACCGGCTCTGGGAATGTAATGGATTCAAGAATAATCGGATGTTCAGGATCGCACAATGTATTGCCGGTCGTTGTCACTTTCATACCAACAAGCGCTCCGATATCGCCAGCAGACAATTCATCGATCTCTTCACGATGATTCGCATGCATACGAACGATACGGCCGACGCGTTCTTTCTCATTCTTAGTGGAATTAAGAATATAGGAACCGGCCTTCAACGTGCCTGAATACACACGGAAGAACGTAAGCTGACCAACAAATGGATCTGTTGCAACTTTGAACGCCAACGCTGCAAAATCGGCATCATCCTTGGTTTCACAAACGACTTCCTTATCAGTCTTCGGATCAATGCCAGTGACCGCCGGAATATCCAACGGGGATGGAAGATAATCAACAACCGCATCAAGCACAAGCTGCACGCCCTTATTGCGGAGAGCTGTACCAGTCATAACCGGATGGAGACGAACAGCGATAGTCGCTCGACGAAGGGCAGCCTTCAGCTCCTCAACGGAAATCTCTTCGCCATTCAAGTATTTCTCTGTAAGAGCATCGTCTGTTTCGGAGATCTTTTCAATCATCTTCTCGCGCCACTCCTTCGCTTTGTCGACATATTCTGCCGGAATCTCCCCTTCAATGACTTTCTCGCCCATTTCACCATCAAAGGTATAGGCCTTCATCGTCATAAGATCGATCAGTCCGTAAAAATCACCGCGGAGACCCATAGGATATTGGATCGCAACCGCATGCGGCGTCAATCGATTCCAAATAGAACTGATAGCATCTTCAAAAATGGCGCCTTCCTTATCAATCTTGTTGATGAAACACATGCGCGGAACGGAATACTTCTCCGCTTGACGCCACACGGTTTCAGACTGAGGTTCCACGCCTTCCTTGCCATCAAAAACAACGACACCACCATCAAGCACACGCAAAGAACGTTCCACTTCAACAGTGAAGTCTACGTGGCCAGGAGTATCAATGATATTGATATGATATCCCTTCCAAAAACAGGTTGTGGCAGCAGATGTGATTGTGATGCCACGTTCACGCTCCTGTTCCATCCAGTCCATGGTCGCTGCACCCTCATGCACCTCACCGATCTTATGCGTGATGCCTGTATAAAAAAGTATGCGCTCAGTCGTCGTCGTCTTACCAGCGTCGATATGGGCGATGATACCGATGTTCCGGTATTTATCGATAGGGGTCGTGCGAGCCATACTGATGTAATGATGAAAGATTATTTTTGAAATTATAAACAAAAAGGATCTACGGCCTGCCAATTCAAGGTATACGGAGAACTCTCATCGTCCCGCGCTTTCTTAAATCATCGGCCGTACATCCTTCAATAACTCAAGCGAAATGGGCAAACGCTTTATTGGCTTCAGCCATGCGATGAGTCTCATCACGTTTCTTTATGGCGACACCGATCTTATTCGAAGCGTCTATGAGTTCATCAGCGAGTTTTTCAGCCATCGGCTTCCCCTTCTTGTTACGACAAGCATCGCGAATCCATCGCATAGCGAGTATTTGACGACGTTCACCCGAAACTGGCACTGGTACCTGATAGTTAGCGCCACCGACGCGACGGCTCTTAAGCTGAAGAAGTGGTGAAACGTTCTTGATAGCTTGTTCAAACGTATTCAATCCGCCTTTCTTCGTCCGTTCATGAATGACATCAAACGCAGCATAGACGATGCGCTCAGCAACGCTCTTCTTGCCATTCCACATAATCATACCGACAAAATGTCCCACCAAAGGATTTCCATACAAGGAATCCGGTTTCCATTCGCGCTGATAATTTCGCTTTCTTCGAGGCATATGGATCAATGCTAGATTCTAAAATAATGCTCTGATTTCTTCTTTGAGATTCAAATACTACGCTTAATCCTTCTTCTTGTCCTTCTTCGCGCCATATTTGGAACGACTCTGCTTGCGCTGTACTCCTGCAGCGTCGAACGTACCACGAACGATATGATAACGCACACCTGGAAGATCCTTCACACGACCGCCACGGATCATAACAATCGAATGCTCCTGAAGATTATGCCCTTCACCTGGAATATAAGCGGTAACTTCCATACCATTCGTCAAACGGACGCGAGCAATCTTACGAAGAGCCGAGTTCGGCTTCTTCGGCGTAGTCGTGGATACCTTGATACAAACGCCGCGCTTAAACGGGCTATCGTGGTAAGTATCACGATTCTTGATAGAATTGATGGAATGTCCCATCGCCGGCGACTTCGACTTTCTCACTAAAGACTTCCTCGGACGCTTGATGAGCTGATTGATGGTTGCCACAATCGGAAACGTTAAAACTGCTTAGAAAACGATGTAACAAAGAAAAAAGCTTGCGGCTTTTCTGTACTCCCCATATTACCGAATGTCCTCGTTCTTGTCAACACCCTTTTCAAAAGAACTCTGAAACGTCATATCGCCAACCGAAAAAAGAAGCTGAGAACAGCATTTATCAAGAGGCTGATTGGCCCCGACAGGAAGAAGACAGCAAAAATAAGCAGAAAAATTCCATATTGCTCTAACATGAACATTGTTCGCTCTTTGATTGGAAAAATCACATACAACAGTTTCGAGCCATCGAGCGGCGGAATAGGTAACAAGTTGAAACAAGCCAAGACGACGTTCCAGAAAATGACAAGAAGAAGCAATCCGAATATGACGCCAGAAAATGATCCAGAAATCGACTGTGCCAAAAGACCGAATCGATCAAGGAAACTACCTGAACCACCGACAACACCATAAAAACGATACAGGATATCAGATTTCGCCAAAAGCGTCAGCGGTAAGAATTTCGCCAAAATAGAGGCAAGGAATGCTAATAACAAGTTCGAACCAGGCCCAGAAAGAGCCACTAAAGCCGGGCCCCATTTTTGATTACGAAGATTATACGGATTATATGGCACCGGTTTCGCCCAGCCGAAAGCGAATCCGGTCGTCACCAACAACAGCACTGGAAGAATGACTGAACCAAACGGATCGACATGCTTCCATGGATTAAGATTGAGCCGCCCGGCGTATTTGGCTGTCATATCCCCCAACCATAAAGCGACCACGCCATGAGAAACCTCATGGATGATGACAGAATACATGAGTGTCAGAAGATAAAATCCAGCGAGAACGATTTCATGAGTCATAATGAGTGGATAACAGATTTGTTCAAAAGAGACGCGACTCTTGCCAAGATTACTTTCTTATGATACCCTTAAACGCGTAACTCTTCAACCAGACCTTATGAGCCGTACATGCCAGCTCACCGGTCGCGGAACCGCTTCAGGCAATAGCCGAAGCCACTCCAACATCGCCAGCCGTCGCACGTTCAAAGTGAACATCCAAACGAAACGCATTGGTAGCATCAAACTCCGCGTTTCTACCAAAGCTCTCCGCACGCTTGCTAAGATAGCGAAATAGCGGATAACGCACATAAAAACCGTCCTATTTGGACGGTTTTTATGTTGACTGTACACGCGTACTTGTCGGGGTATCCGGAATCGGACCGGAACTACATCCACCCCATGGACGCGGGCTACCACTACCCCATACCCCGTTTGAGAGAATATGCAGGATTTTTCGTCTACATACTTCTCATACGCCATATACCATATCATCTTCACAAAAAATTGGAAAGGAGCTTCTTTGTGAGAAACTCCTTGCATATGATCCGGTTCGGATCAGCCTCATCTTAC
>DBUA01000014.1:0-3646 GCA_002307715.1 Candidatus Moranbacteria bacterium UBA1302 | reverse complement strand
GCGATTGACGTCATGCCGAGTCCAGCAACATTGTTTCTCCTGCAAAATCCTTTTACTTCTGGCGATATTCCTTTCCATTTTGACGTCACTTCTTTTCTCCTCTTTGACTCTTTAATCAACAAAACAAAGTACCACGGGAAGGATAATACTCCATTTTCAAAAATAACACAAGATTATATGAAAAAAGAGCCTTTTTTAGGCTCTTTTAACGCTCTTGTAAAAAGACTTACTCAAGAATACCGTCGATATTCACATCATACAGAATCTGTTCCTGCACCAAACGATATCCGATAAGTTCTTCCGGTGAAAACCATATCTTGATTTCACGTTCTGCTTCTTCTGGACTATCAGAACAATGAACCAAATTGCGCACTGCGCGATTATCGATGCTCGAAAGAGCGTAAGAATCGACTGTATAATCACCACGAATAGTACCGACATCAGAGGTAGTTGGCTCAGTGCCTCCAACGATCTTCTTGATAATAGCGACAGACTGGTTGCCTTCAATAACCATGGCCAATACTGGTCCGGACGTGAAGAAATCAACATTCGACTGGATGATATCTTTGCCGTATTCCATCGCTTCTTTTTCGATCGGCAATCCTTGAGCCGTACGATCATCCACAATACGGGTTCCCTTCTTCAGGAACCACTCCTCATCTTTATTGTAATGCGTCCAGCATTGCTCCGCTTTCGGAACCAAAAGCTTCATCGCGATGAACTTGAGGCCCGTACGCTCAAAACGAGAAATGATATCGCCCATGAGCGAGCGCTGAATACCGTCCGGTTTGATGATCACGAGAGAATGCTCTTTCTTCGGATGTGTTGCTGCCATAACGTATCAAATGTCACGTAAATTACCCTATGTATTCATGATAACACGAAATGTCAAAAAATGCAAGACTCACTCATAGTTGCAAGCATCGGCATCACAGACATACACGATATCTCCCTCTTCATCAGTGCGATGCACCGTCACACCATGAGATGAGAGGCGCTCCAACGTTTCTCGTGATGGATGGCCATACATATTCTTACCAACGGATATGACTGCTTCACGTGGACTCACGTGTTCAAGAAAACGATCACTCGTCGAATATTTTGAACCATGATGAGCGGTTTTGAGAATAGTGACCGGTTCCTCATCCGGAAGGAACGCTTCTTCACGAGGCAGGTCGCCAGTGAAGAGAAAGCTTGTCTGGCCGTAGACAAATCGCGTGACGATGCTCGAGGCATTCGTTCCGGTATCCTGGATGTTGCCAGGGACCGGTGTCAGCGGATATTCGATCGAAAATACCCCGCCATCGGGAAACTCTATCGAGGTTCCTCGAAAGGCTGCTTCCTCTTCAGTCCCTCCTGGACGGTTCACAGCCTGACTGAGCAACCGATATTCATCGGTATCATTCGTAGCACCCGATGAAAGCATATACCTCACAGCATAAGCACTCATAAGATCCGGGAGCCCACCTATATGATCGGCATCAGGATGGGTCACGATAACCAACTCAATCGTTCGATCCCAGAACGGGACATGGCGGCCAATTTTAGATAAGAGTGTCTTACCGTTCCGTCCGCCATCTATTAATACCTGTTTTGAGCCTTGAGATATGAGAATAGCATCACCCTCCCCGACATCCATGAACACGACTCTCGTCTTGGCTGCCTCTGACGAAACCTGCATAAGAAATACGCCAAGCGTAACGATTACGGCGCTCACACTACTGAAAATAAGGAATCTTGAACGCTTGGTCATACCAATCACGCCGTTTACGGTATTCTTCCCTGATAATAACCGATATAAGCGTAACATACCATATCCCGATGACTGCCGGAGCGACAGGTCCGATATCAATGGATGCCCACGAAAAATGCGCTATGTACTCGGCCGATCTCGTCAAGAACGAAAGTATAGCATAATCGCACCACGCAATGACCGTTTGCATTCCCGGTAAGACCATATGCACAATTCCCGTCAAGAACGATAACCCCATTGCATACGGAACCGCCGGCAGCAACACGATATTTGCCAAGAATGCTATTGGTGAAAAAGTTTCAAACTCGAGGGCTATCAAAGGTAAGACAAATATTTCAGCAAACAACGTCATGATGGCTGTTTCTAAAAGTCCGTATCCGAAAAAAGGTTCCGGAAAACGCCACTCCATCCATGAAGCGGCATTGATAACGCCTAATGTCGCTAAGAACGAAAGTTGGAATCCCACATCATAACGCAGAATGAGAGGATCGATAACAGTCATCACTGCTCCAGCGAAAAACAGTGCACGTAACGCCATAATCGGGCGACCCGCCTGTATCGCTAAAAATCCGACTGCTGCCATAAAACCAGCCCGAACGGCGGAGGCTGGAGCGCCAATCATAAGCACAAACAGTGCGATAATTCCGATAGCCATCATGAGCGCTTGATGACGCCATAATCCGAATGCTATACCGATGAAAAAACATCCTCCCATAATAATGGAAATATTGTACCCCGACACAGCGATAACATGTGTCAATCCGATACGCCTGAATGCCTCGCTTGATGCCTCTGAAAGAGTATCTCCTCCTAAAATAAGGCCTTGGGCGAGACCCGATTCGGGCTCAGGCAGACTTTGTTCCAATGCATGCTCAAAAATATGTTTCGGAATGTAAAGCGCCGATCGGAAATGCCCGATGATATCCCGAGGTAGCTCCTCCGCGCGATGTGCTTGCTCACATATCGAACCGACACCGTCCTTGGCAAGGAACATGCGATAATCGAAATCTCCAGAGAATGCTTTCGGCATCGAAAGCCGACAAGAAAACATGAGCCGATCACCTGCTTCAACATGCGATATTCGAGGCGCTTGCCATAATATATCCCGACTCGGACACTGATCGCTTCCGCAAGATTCAAAACGAAGAATCGTTTTCCGATAACGCCCCCGTTCTTCGGGATCAGCTACGACTCGAACGATTCCAGATGTTTCCGTATCGAAAAATCGGCTCTCCTTCGAAAACGACTGTATTGATGAATGCACGAGAATATTCCCACAAGCAGCCGCCATAATCATGATGAATACCACGATAGCGACTCTCCGAGGGCTGATGCTCGCAATGGCAATCGATAATGCGAGAGCGACAAGGAACGGCGCAAGACCGATAACGAAGAAAGAGCCTGCTGCTACGCCGGAATATAAAGCGAAAACACACGCTATGACCATCTGGTCGGAACGGATCATATCGATTTCTTCCACCAATCAATTTAAAGAGAAGCGGAATCGTCAGGTATTTCAACTAGCTTCTGTCTCGAAGAGGCCCCTTTGGCTATATGGATCAGACTCGGTGCGGTATCGAAATAATCAGCTAACATTCGTATGAGCTGGCGATTCGCTTCGCCATCAGCTGGCACCTTCGTCAATCGGACACGGTATTCGGTATCGCTCAAACGTTCAATCATCGCATGGGATGCACGTGGAATAACCTTCACAAATATCATCATATACCGGTTTTGGCACGATATTTGGCCGCTGTCGATATCTTAAGAGCGGCATGCCACAAAGCCAAAAAAACTAATACTACATTCGCAACGATGAAAAGCTGCCGATATGGCCATGCCGCAAGATCCGTACCGAGAACAAGAGCATGAATGACAGCTGCAATATACGCG
>DBUA01000041.1:38959-39275 GCA_002307715.1 Candidatus Moranbacteria bacterium UBA1302 | reverse complement strand
ATGAACTCGAGACTTACGTTCTTCAACAAGAAGAAGCGAAAAAGCGTGATCACCGCAAGCTCGGACGTGAACTCGGCCTTTTCACGATTTCTCCGCTTGTCGGTTCAGGCTTACCGCTCATGCAGCCGAAAGGCATGATCATCCGACAGAAAATAGAGGAACTTCTTTGGAGCCTTCATAAAGAAAAAGGCTACGATCGTGTCTGGACTCCGCATATCGCGAAAGAAGATCTCTACATCGCTTCAGGACACGCTGCAAAATTCGGCGATGAGCTTTTCCGCGTTTCAGGAAAAGAAGAGCGATTCATCATGAAACC
>DBUA01000041.1:37152-38577 GCA_002307715.1 Candidatus Moranbacteria bacterium UBA1302 | reverse complement strand
GCAGGACTCACACGCGTCCGTTCTATAACTCAGGATGACGGACATCTTTTTTGCCGCACATCACAAATCGAAATGGAAGTCTCATCCATCGTCTCCATTATCAAAGAATTTTATACCATATTTGGCATGATGGAAGGTTACTGGGTATCGCTTTCCGTACGCGGCGAAGACAAAAGCAAATACCTCGGTACGGATGCCATATGGGATACGGCCGAACATGCTCTCGAAAAAGCAGCCCAAGAAAATAGCCTCAATTATCGGCGTGTCGAAGGTGAAGCGGCTTTCTATGGGCCAAAACTTGATTTCATGTTCAAAGATGCCATCGGTCGACAATGGCAGCTCGCAACGATCCAATGCGATTTCAATCTCCCCGAACGGTTTGACTTGTCATTTACGAATGAGCAAGGAGAACAAGAGCGGCCTGTTGTCATTCATCGAGCCATTTCCGGATCGCTTGAACGCTTCATGGGTATCTTGATTGAACACTATTCCGGCGCTTTCCCATTCTGGCTCGCGCCGATTCAGACTGTCGTATTACCGATTGGAGAAGCTCATCGACCGATCGCTGAAAATGTAAAAGTGCTGCTTAAAAAAGCAGGTGTTCGGGTTAAACTCGATGCTAATGACGAATCGCTCGGCAAACGCATCCGTAATGCCAAAATAGCAAAAATCCCATATCTTCTTATCATCGGTGACCAAGAAAAGGAAACAGGGACTGTCACCCTAGAGGGTCGTGAAGGTAAAATCGGTGCTTTGCCGATTACACAGATCATTGCCCGCTTTGAAGCTGAAAACATTTATCACCACTAAAAATGTTCAAAACGGAGGTGCTCCTCCGTTTTCTTTTTCCCTTGATTTTTCCGTCCATCAGGAGTAGCTTGAATAGGCGTTCCAGAATGAACGGTTCTGGTAATCCAACAGTTCTTTCCATCAAATGAAATCGGAGATTTTGCAATGACAAAAAAGCGAGTACTCCCACGCAATTCAGGAGTTTACGATAGCCACGGAAACATCGTTCTGGATCCGAAAAAAGAAGCTCCCTTCCTTGTATTTCCAGAAAAAAAAGGCGGGGGGCGTTGCGGCGGTTTTCCCTGTGAAGATGGGATGGCATTGGATGGCAATCCCCATCTGCAACACTGGCTCGATTGTGATGGTTATTTGGCACTCCCTACCCCGGAGCCACACGGCCCAAATTACCCGATGTTCCTAACGGCCTTCGCTCCTTCTCCAGAAGATTTACTGATGGAAAAAGAAAGTAGTGGCTGTGAATGCTTGGAAGAGCCTCTTCCTGAGTGCTACGATTTCGACACCGCTCACGATACCTCTACCACTGAGACATCGCCGCCTGAGTTGAACGGCTGTCACTGTAAAGTCTGTTCTTTCGATGTCCGTCTCAAAGAACGAAACAGCAAACCAGCAAGTCAT
>DBUA01000041.1:17731-36725 GCA_002307715.1 Candidatus Moranbacteria bacterium UBA1302 | reverse complement strand
AGCCCGAGCTTCATGTTCAAGCGAACGGAATAATTCCTGCTTCGAAATATCCGGTGGAAAATTCGCTGCGAATGCATAACCGGCACGCACGAGTTCGGCATTCACAAAAATATCATCGACAAAAACATATCGAAGTAAACGTCCATAACGGTCACGATCGGAAATATCTCGCCCCAAACGGACGGTTTTCCCCTCAACTAAATGCGAGTTGAATACGGATGCCTCCTCTGCAAAACATTGCGCCGGGACACTAGGTTTCATACGTTCTGGAGTATCGATACCGATATAACGCACGCGATCGCCATTCGAAAGCTCTATCGTATCACCATCAATAACAGAAAAGACAGTGGCTGTCTGCCAATCAGTCTCCCATTGAGAAACGTCGGAGGCATCATCGAAATAAAAAATGGTCGATAGCTTCTGGAACAATCCTTTGACAGATACATCTGTCCGTTCCGCAGATACTACGAATGTAAAAGATACAGCTACAAACGTGATAGTCAGAAAAAATAATCGTCGACGCGACATATATTTTTCTCACGCTTTCAGAGCAGAAGCCTTTACCAAATGAGTATGGCGATAGTACAAACGTTTCATTGCTTCTGTGGCGAAGAAATACGCTATCGATATACCGATAATGGTCGGTAACATAAACGTCGGCGGATATATGAATGAGAATGCTTCACGCGCCATACCGATGAACGGAAGCACCGCAACAATAGCCGTAACAATCATAGCGAGCACTATAAGCATAGTGGCGGGCCTTGCCATACGGAAAAATGGATGCTTCGATCGCAATGAGAAAATAAGTATGATCTCAGTAAACGCACTCAAGAAAAACCACGCTGTCTGGAGCGCACCCGGAGAAACGTGCGCATACATTCCAAAAACGATAAAGTCGAAGACAGAGCTTACAGCGCCAAGGATTGTGCCTGTTAATACGACATCTTTGACATCATAACGCTTCGGATTCTCAAGCTCCTCACTATCAACACGATCAGTGGCAATAGCAAGCATCGGAAAATCCGAAAGCAAATCAATCAAAAGAACCTGAGCAGGTAAGAGCGGCACAAATGGTATAAAGAGCGATGCGACAGCGACGGAATAAAAATTCCCGAAATTTGATGTCAGTGTGATACGGAGATATTTCAGGATATTCGCGAATATGACGCGACCCTCCTTGATTCCATCAATGACCGTTCCGAGATTCTTTTCCAATAGCACGATATCCGCTGCTTCGCGTGCGATATCAGTCGCACCATTCACGACAATGCCGACATTCGCCAATCGAAGCGCCGGCGCATCGTTTATTCCTTCCCCTAAGAAACCCACAATACGTTTTTCCTGAAGAATCCGTATGATATCATGTTTCTGCTTCGGAGAAATACGTGCAAAAACAGCATTCGATGCCACGATAGCGCGCCGCTCATCATACGATAAGGCATCAAGCTCTTTTCCAGTCACCACTTGGAGAGGATCGCTCAACAGACCGATAGCATACCCTACCGAACCAGCCACTTCGCGGCTATCACCCGTTATGATCTTGACTTCTACATGAAGCGCTTTTGCACGCTCAATAGTATTCTGGGCAGTATCTTTGATAGTATCCGCAAATGCAATAAGCCCGACAAAAGATAATTGCTGCTCCTCATAAGAATTATACTCGCGATCTTCAGGAAAGGCGCGTCGAGCCACTGCGATAACACGCTCACCGCGACGGCCGGCTTCCGCGACAAATTCAGATGATCTTTTCAAAGCGAACTGATCAACATCCGATGACCGTTTTAGAATTTCTTCCGGCGCTCCTCGGACAATGATTTCACGGCCAGCGTCAGAATGTATAAGAACACTATTCCTTCGACGGTCCGGATCAAACGGTATGCTGTCAAGACGATGTCGGTGAAGCGCCTCAACACGCTCTTTCTCAGAAAGCGCACGCCATAAAGCGATATCGAATGCGTCGTGAAGGACATGCTCTTCTTTAGGCTCTTCAAGGCAGGCAGAAAAAGCTAAAGAGAGACAGACGCGTTCATGAGCAGATGAAACAGATGATACTGAAAGGATATTTTCTGTGATAGTACCCGTCTTATCCGTACAGAGGACTTCGATGCTTCCCAAATCCTCAATCGAAGAAAGACGTTTCACAACTACTTTCTTTTGTGCAAGCTTCATCGATCCGCGCGAAAGCGAAACAGTCAAGACTGCCGGCAAGGCTTCTGGAACAACCGAAACGGCGAGCACAAGAGAAAAGACAAGAAGCTCTGAAATATCGACTTGACTGCCTTTGATAAGCACATTGGCTACAAAGATGATGGCAATAGTAAAAAAAACCAATTTCAATATGAACTGGCTAAATTCCCGAATACCATATTCAAACGATGTCTCAGGAACCGGTTCTTCAACAAGACGCGACATACTGCCAAGCGAAGTCTCCTTACCGACAGCAAAAACGACGCCCTCTCCACGTCCAGCCGTTACGATCGTTCCTGCAAAACCGATATTGGAAGCTTCGTACATTTCCGATGGCATGACCGCCATCACTGAAGAACGCTTCTCAACAGCTATCGATTCTCCTGTAATAACACTCTCATCGATTTCTAATCCATTCACACTCGTGAAGCGGACATCTGCCGGTAGACGGTCCCCTGCCGAAAATAACACCACGTCACCAGGCACGGTCTGGTCGCTCTCGATCGTCACGACAACGCCTCCCCGACGTACCCGGCTATGGAATGTAAGATACCGCTTAAGCAAGCGTACGGATTTCTCGGAATGATACTCTTGATACGTCTGAAGGATGGCGTTAATGCTAATAAAAACAAAAATAAGAAGCGCTTCGAAACGCTCACCAAAAAAGAGCGAGAGTATTGCCGCCACGAGAAGCAAATATACGAAAGATGAACGCAGTTGGCGTACGAGTATCTTAAAAATCGATAAACGATCCTCTTCTATGCGGAACGCTTGATTTTCCAGTATCCGCTGCTCCGCCTTCGCTTCCGTCAGGCCGTTTGCCGAACTGCCAAGCTCAGCAAACGCCTGAGCTTCATCATATAATGCAAACGTGCTCCATTTCATATGCTTATTTATTTGTTGTTTTGTTTTTTTTCAAGAATCTCTTCTTCTTTCTGCCCCTCAAAGTTTTTCCGAACATTTTCGACTCAACGCAAGAATCTCATCAAAACTATCATCCGATGCCGTCCTATTACGTTTTTCATATCCGCACATCTTGCATCGATGCGTAATCTTCCAAGCGCCGCGATCCGCTGCTTCAATATTGACCGGCTCCATAAGCCCCCCGCATGCAGCTGACCGATCTCCAGGATGGACATCCACATGGCAGCTCCAGAGACAATGCGGACAATGATTCGTATAGCCATTCCCTTGGACGATAGCGTCGCAATGGCCACATTTGAAATCCTCCTGTTTTCTCTGGAACAAACGTTCAGACATGGTAAATCAAGTATAGATACAGTTCAATTATACCAGACTCATGTACGCTAAGGAAGTTCACATCATCCGCCAGAAAGAATAGCATTTATCGCATCTTCATCCTGACACGTATACTTTCGACTTGCTGAATAAAAACGCTTTTTCGGTCCACGACAGCCAATATCATCCTTATGGAGAGTCGCCAGCATCGGCATCAAAAATCCGAAACCTTGCGACGTGAAGCGACTATGCAGATTCTTAAGCGTTACCGTACGCATATCCTTATCCATCTTCGTAAACGTATCCATATCATCGCCCAACGTACCGCTCCAATCAAGATGGAGAAACACATTGTTCGCTTTGTCTGCGAAACGGCTATTCCAAAGGAGTGCCCAACACCAATCACCCTCCTGTTTCCACCAACGCGAGAAACATGGACCATCCTCGACACTGCCATCAGCTGCCAAACCGATACCGCCTTCGATATAATCAAAGAGTCTGAGATACTGCTCATTATCGATATCATTCGTCTGCGCTCCGATAAAAATCTTCAAGCCGATGAAATCCGCATGCGAATGCATTTCACCCATGACTTCAAGCATAAATGAATCATCGATATCCGTAGCATCTTGATAGAACACCTGTCCGAACATGAAACTCTGTACACCCATATTCATGGCTTGTTCAGTGATATATTCAACATATTTTCGATATTCCTCGCTTGCAAGCGTCGGCTTGCAAGTATGTTCCCCCCAAGCATTCTTACTGCCTGGACGACACATCTCACTAAAATTGAAATAACGGTTTTCCTGGGGATACCAATATTCTTCTTTCGTATCAATCGCTTCAGCGATAAACATCCCATACACCGTATTCGGTTTTGTTACTTTTGCTTTTATCTTCCGTGCTAATTTAAAATCCGGCGGCTTAAGCCATGTTTCAAGGGCGCGATGCAAATAGTAGCATTGCGACCGATTTATCATAGCTATGGAACTGTTGATATCGTCGCCATAACCCGACAAAAAACCATCAGCGACACAGCCGCGTTTTTTCATAAGATCCATAGATGGCGCCGGCGGCGGAGATAAGACCGGAAATTCCTCGTCCTCAGCATTCTCATCAGAAATATCGGTTGACGTGTCAAAAGACGGGTCATTTGACACCCAATCAGAAAGCGTCGCAGAATCTTGAACAGACGTATCTCCGCTTTGAACAGTCGCAACCGTCTGCTGTTTATCAAAAAACGAAATCGGAAAAAGATAATACGTGCTCCCCAAAAAAAGAAGCGCAATCGAAGCCCCGAAAAAATACCGCTTTCGATAGGAGCGTTTCTGACGTTCCGGATGATAATGGAAATACGGAATCATAATAGTACGCCTCATTATATACCCTTTCGACAAGAGATACTACGATACGAAAATGGTTTTCGGCTCTAGAAAAGGCTGTATTATAACACTTCTGCCATCAGAAAAGAAAAAATCCCCACAAAGGGATTTCCCATACTATTGGAGCGGGCGACCGGAATCGAACCGGCATCCTCAGCTTGGAAGGCTGATATAATAGCCACTATACGACGCCCGCATTCCCCTCATCTCGAGGGTTCTTATTTCTGCTGTGCTGATTGCGATGCCATACCCGAAAAAGGATCTTTGATACGCTGTTCTTTAGATACCCCGATACTATCAAGTATTGATTCGAACGACTCGACGACCTGAGGGGATCCCACCAGATAATACAGGCAATCAGCCGGATTGGCAACATATTTCCGTATCATTGACTCATCAACATACCCGCGTTCATCATTTTCAGGTTGACACGGTTCATCGGAACGGCTCAACACTTGCACATAACGGAAATCAGAAAGAGTGAGCTTTCGAAGTTCCTCATCATAAGCCGCATCTTTTTGGAAACGATTCGCATAGAACAATGTAAACGAACGAGCAGATCGTTCATGCTCCGCCTGCCGAAGAATCGACCATGCCGGAGTGATACCGATACCGCCAACCATGAACACTATCGGCCGATCATCATTATCTGGAACAGTAAATGCTCCCACTGGCGACATAAGCATCGCACTATCGCCCGGACGAAGACTCCACATAAGCTGCTTGAAAGAACTTTCTCCCTGACGCATAGCGAAACAAATCGTATTCTCATAAGGCGCTGAAGCTATGGAAAGCGGACGCACCAGCCCGCGATTATCAACTTCGAACCCTTCCGGCTTTTGCAGTATAAGCGCCGCATATTGGCCCGCCTTGAAAACATACTCATCCGGGCGAGCAAATAAGAATAGCCGAGTTCCATCAGCAACATCACGCACTTCTTTCAAGAGAATATCGTATTTCATCATAGAATATATAGGCTAAGATTCCTCAAAAAACGCTATCATGAACCATTCCATTGTACCGTCCAAAAAAAAGACTGTCAAAGCCTCTAGGAGTTTTCAACGATACAAGAAAAATACTCCGATCGCCGTAATGATAATCCCCTCGATAATACCGACAAGGATAAAAGCTTGCGGATTCATAGCGAATATTCCATATGTTTTGCGAAATACCGAAAAAAGTCCCATCACAGCCGAAAGTATGCTATCATAGAAGCGATACAATTGCTACTTCCATGAACGAACCGATTATCGTCGTCGACAAGCTGCGCATCATCTACAACCAAGGAAAAAGCAACGAGACGCGCGCGCTCGAAGAGACCAATCTCAAAATCTATCCTCAAGAGTACGTCATTATCTTCGGCCCTTCCGGCTGCGGAAAATCGACTCTGCTTTATTCCATTTCAGGACTCCAGTCACCGACATACGGCGATGTGCTCATCCAAGGCACTTCCATCGCCAAAATGACACGTAAAGAAGAGCTTGAATTACACCAAACAAAGATTGGCATGGTGTTTCAGGCTTTTTACCTCATCTCTTCACTGAACATTCTCGACAACATCTGTCTACCGAAAGTCTTCCGCGGTGAAAGCCCTCATGAACGCAAGCAGACCGGAATCAGTCTTCTGCGCCGTTTCGGCATCGTAGAACATGCCGATAAATTCCCCAGTCAACTCTCCGGTGGACAGAAACAACGCGTCGCTATCGCCCGATCACTCGTCAACAACCCAGAAATCATCCTCGCCGATGAACCTGTCGGTAACCTCGATAGCGAAAGCGCGGAAAACGTGCTTAAGATCCTCAAAGAACTCAACGAGATCGATCGAAAAACCATTATCATGGTGACGCACAATCCGGACCACCTCGTCTATGCCGATCGCATCATCCACATGAAAGACGGCCGTGTCATCAAGGAAGAAATCAACAAGGAAAAACGCCCGATCCAAGAACGGAAGAAAGAAATCGAAAAAGAGCCGGAGGAAGAGAACCCTGAACTCAAGATGCTCATGCATTCATTCAAAAATCTCCTCCCGCAACAGGCGAATGTTCTCTTAGTCCCATTCAAAGCGAAGCAACTTCTTTCCCATATCCTTTCAGAACTCAACGAAGAACAAATCAACGTCGCTGAAGCGTTACTGCGAGAGCTTCTTTTCAAGAACATCGACATTCCGCTCTTCTCTGAACGTCTCGATCTTGACCTTGAGGAAGGCGGCGCCGGCTGGAACAAAGTCCGCGCCGGATCATTCTCTCATCGTGCTGGCGCCATCATGGAACAAGCCGAGAACATCAAATCGAATCCGAACGAATCTGCGCTCAGTTTGGAACGTTATCTCACAGAACAGTTCCATCTCAAACTTTCCGATGAGCAATCGCTCCGTTTGAAAGCTGCCATCCGTTTGCGCATCGATAGTCAGATTGGACAAACCGAGCTTATGAAGCGCCTCGATACGCCTGTCAGCCGCGGCGGTATCGGTCTTTATAAGACGACCGCCGAAAAAGCCGTTCGCGAGATCGAAATAATCATGCTCCTCAAATATTCCTGAAGTCTATGCGTTTCTTCGATATCCTCAAACTTTCGCTCCGCATGTTCAAAGCCAGGACGATGCGGACACTGCTTACTATTCTCGGCATGTCAGTCGGTATTGCTGCGATTATCTTTCTCGTATCCTTCGGCTACGGACTCCAGCGGACGCTGCTTCAAAAAATCACGACATCAGATGCGCTGGTCAGTCTTGATGTCACTACCGGCAAAGAAGGTGGTGCAACCATCCTCAACGGACAGACTATCGATGACATCAAATCCATACCAGATATCGTCGATGTCATACCGGTTCTTGAACAATCCGGGCAAGGCAAATTCGGAAATATACTTCTCGATGTCAACACGGTAAGCTCAGACGCATCACTTCTTAAAACCGAAGGTCTCAAAATCGAACAAGGACGACTTTTTGAACGCGATGAATCGCATGATATTGTCATTACGGCTGCCGTAGCCCAAGTCTTCAATACGACACCAGATAAAATGATTGGCCAGACCGTCACTCTCACGCTCTTTCCAAACGATGCAACCGGACAATCGGATCATGGTGCTTCATTTACGCCGGAAACCCCCTATACAATCGTCGGCGTCGTCACAGGCGATGAAAACATTGTTTATCTGCCGATCAGCTCTCTTGCCGGCTTCACCATAACAAACTATACGAAACTCAAGGTGAAATGTCTCTCTACTGCTGTACTTAACCAGACGCGCCAAACATTGGAGGATCGCGGTTTCATTGCTTCTTCGATTTCAGAGACTATCGACCAAGCCAACAAAGTCTTCAGTGTGGTCCAAATCGTGCTTATGACTTTCGGTATGATTGCACTTATCGTTTCAGCAATCGGCATGTTCAATACTATGACCATCGCCCTGCTTGAACGCACAGAAGAAATCGGCATCATGAAAGCTATCGGGGCATCACGCAATAGTATTTCACTCATGTTCATCATGGAATCGACACTCATGGGATTTCTCGGATCGGTAGGCGGCGTCATGATAGGTATCCTTGGAGGGCAAATACTCAACATACTTATCAATGCCATCGCGACTCGTTTTGGAGGAGAGTCTGTCAGTCTCTTTTATAGCCCAGTCTGGTTCATTCTCATGGTTATCGGATTCGGTGCCTTCGTCGGATTCATGACCGGAGTCTTTCCAGCTCGCACCGCTTCTCGCATAGATGCACTCGAAGCTTTACGCTACAAATAAGACGCCCCTTATAGGAGAATCGGAGTTGGTGCTGATGAACATCGACTTAGCGTAATCGCCGATCCAGAAACCAGCTGCGGTAAGCAGTTCGATTTCTGCGGCGCCGGTGGGATCATGGATGTTGTTTTTTGTATATTACCCCGAGAGAACGACCAGAAACGACAATTATTATCAAAAAATACAGCCGGGAATTTCTCCGGCTGTATGCTATCTATCTCATTGCTGCTGCAGAATCAGCGGTACCTCTAATTCTTTTCGTAACAGAAATATTGTTTCATGCCTTTTCCATCGTAATAATCAGAATCTCCATCCTTAAATTCATTAAACATGGAAGCGGTATACCCTGTAGGACAGGTACAATCTGCCGTAAACGGATTTTCAGTCAGGCAATCGCTATCGGAATAATACGTCTGGTAAATTCCTCCGAACTCCATCGCCGTAGCTGCTACCGCCACCTCGACAGCTCGCGTTGTCGTGCCGGATACGCCTTCGCTCTTTATCTTCGCAATTCGATCACGCCAATCCGTTGCGGAACAATCATCAGAAGTGAACTTCTCCCCAAAATCGTCATAAAATGAAATGGCATATTTTCCGGTGTCTGTTGATGCTTCGATTTGTCCATCAGCATTACATGTCGTTCCAAGATCACTTGCCAAACCGTTAAGTGTATTGAAATGACCCGAGTAAATCTCATGCAAGATGACTTCAACACCGGAATCAGCGACTTGAAATGAACGGGATGACTTCTCGGTATTAAATGAGTTCTGGCGATCCATAACCGAAACAGTCGCAATCGAAAGCGCTGATACGAGCATGACCGATAAGATGATGATAGAAAAAACAAGCACTGACCCTTTTCGAGGGAACATTTTTTCCAATCGCTTGAACATATGATTGCAATATTATTTGTATGCTGCCAGTATACCACGGAACTGCCTATAACGGCACTGTCAATATGTCGAACGGAGCGCATTCACTATGACAATCGCGTCGATCAGCTCTTGAAGAATAGCGCCGTACACAGGAGCTATGAAACCGAAAGAAGCGCATATCATGCATCCCGCTGAAAGCCCGATACCGATGAGAATACTCTGAAGAGCTACGCTATATGACCGTCTTCCGATATGTACAGCATCGCGGATAAGCCACGCATCACGGCCAAGTATGGCGACATCAGCCGCTTCGATAGACGCGCTATTTTCTGTCCCCGAAAAAACGATGCCGATATCTGCCAAAGCAAGCGCCGGAGCATCGTTCATGCCATCACCAACCATCCCCACCAAATCATTACGACGCTGATACTTTCGTATCAATTCCGCCTTCGTCTCAGGAGAAGCGCCTGCATATATCGGAAGCTTGAAATGGCCGAAAAGCCGCTCGGCATTCTGTTTCTTGTCTCCCGTGATAATGCCAAGGTTATACCCGCGTTCACGCAAATAATCGAATACCGCCCCAACATCAGATTTCAGCTCATCATCAAAAAAGAATCGGGCAATCGACCGATTACGCCATGTCAGATCAACAGCGATGCCTGATATGCCTTTCGCCTGCGATTTTACAATGCCATAACGCTCCCCTTCGATAGTGCCGAATATGCCTTCGCCAATCCTTTCTTCGACTTCCGTTGCAAAAAAACGCTCCTCTCCATGTTCAGTATGCGCTTTGACAAACGACTTCGCTATCGGATGAAATGAATGCCATTCGATAGCCGCTGCGATCGAAAGAGCCGCATCACGATCAAGGTGCTCGTCAAACAATTCGATGCGTTTAAGTTTCGGTTCGCCAAGCGTCAACGTTCCGGTTTTATCAAAAAAAAGCACTTTTGTCTTCGCTAGCAATTCAAGAACAAACGGGCTTTTCACTATGATATTCCGACGCGCTGCCTTATTGAGACCACCTATGAAGCTTATCGGAGCCGCAATCAGGAGCGGGCATGGAGTTGCTATGACCAAAACAGCTAAAAATCGCTCCCAATCACCAGAAAAAAAATATGCCGAGAAAGCGAGCGTGAGCGAAAAAATCGTAAAATAGACATTATATCGCTCTGCTAAGCGGATAGCAGGCGCTGGATGAGTTTTCCCTTCTTCTACGAGATCAAGTATCTTCCGATAACTTGAATGCTCCAAATCGCCCTGTGCTTTTATTTCGATAGTTTCACCGACATTCACGAGACCGCTTTTTATGAGCGCACCCTCAACATAATCTGCCGGCTCTATCTCGCCTGTCAGATTCGATTCATTGAACAACGCTCTCGATGAAACAAGATATCCGTCGATAGGAAGCATTTCATTCGGTCGAATGATGATGATGTCTCCCGCCTGCGCTTCTTGAATCGGTTTTTCAATCGTATTTCCATCTTTTAAACGAACCAAAACGGATTTTGGAATCATCTCAAAAAGACCCCGCAGTGTCTTCTCGGCCTGTGCAGTGCCATACTGTTCAAGCGCAGTGCTTATAGACACCATAAGCGCGATAACAGCTCCTGCCAGCAATTGCCCGATAACGAATGCCGTAATGAGGGTAATGAGCGCTAAATAATCAAGATTCCATTTCCCAATACGGATACGTTGCCACGATTCCAATGCTAATTCTACGATACCGGCAACAATAGCTATTCCGTACGCAGACGGCCAACGGAAAACGACAGCGATGATAATGATTACGAGAAGCGCCACTGGCAGCCTGAATTCTCGACTCATGATAATATCAAGCACGGCAATCTTCTTTGTAGCAAGCGACATTCCCATATACCTCCCCTTAATTCTTGAGAAATCAGATGATACGTTTTTTTGAAGCATTCACAGAAACTGGTGCCACACATGCCCTGATACGACGCTCATCCGAATTGAGACGGCGTTCCAATACCGCTATTTCACGCTCTTCACGTTTCACTTGCCTCAAGAGCCAAAATACAGCCATGCTTAAAACTCCAAACACGATAAGGCCCGCTCCAATAAGATACGCTGCCGGACTCTTGAGATCGTCCACTTCAGCTCGTACTTCGTCGAATCTCGTATCGAGGGACTTCCCCGAATCAATCAAATCTTGGCATTCACCGATATACCGTCCAAGAGAATGTCCAGCACTGAAATCTCCTCCCATATCGCTGAGAGAAGAAAATATGCTGATAGCTTTGACACAATGCTTTTTTGATAGTTGTTCGAAACCAGTTCGAAATATTATGCCATATTGTCCCTGCTCCGGTAAGATACGCGCTGCATCTGCTGCCTGCCTGACGAGTCCGATTGGCAATGCGAACGCAAAATTATCACCTGCTACCCGATCGATTTGATCGGTCTGAAACGTGATGATGCCGACAACTTCTCCCTGATCATTGAAAAGCGGTCCGCCGCTGGACCCTTCAGATACTTTAGCGTCTGTCTGGAAAATACTGAAACTTTTATCAGATGACTGTTTGATTGCGCTAACAACGCCTTGCGTGAATGTCGCTTCGACAGGATCGTTCTGATTCACTTCTGCCGTTGCAGGAAATCCCATTATGAAAGCTTTTTTTCCAACAGCAAGCCCGTCTGATGAATCAAGCGCAATCGCCGGCAAACCGGATGCATCTATCTTGATAATCGCAACATCCCGTTCATCATCTGCAAACTGATCATTTAGCGTGACAACTTGGGCTGGAAATCCTTGCGCTATAAGATCGCTAATCTTCGTTTCTGATGCATTCGGACGCAGAACAACGACATCGCTCGACAAATTGAAAATACTATGATCAATGACATATTGAAGCACTTCTTTCCTGAAACGCCCCCCGTCATCCGAACCGATAAAATCCTGCATTTCTTGATCACTCAAGAATAATGCGTCTGAGAACATCGCTGATAAAGCACTCTCCGAAGCAAGAGAACGCTTGACGGTCTCTTGGGAAACCACATGGGCATTCGTCGCGATATAGCCATCCGGATGGATGATAAAACCACTACCAGAAAGATACTCATCAACAGGAACATCCGTATATGTATCAGGAATCTCCGCCACCACATGCTGCTTGATATCCACTTTAATAGCTGCGATACGAGCTGTTCCAGATACGTGTTCTGCGATACGCACCACCGATGGCTTTACAGAATCGGCAAGAGCTTCTTGAGACAAAGTAATATTTTCTGCCGCTGCTATCGGTGTGACAGACACCAAAACAACGACGCAAAAAGCACAACAGGCCTGGCGTAGCATCATGACACTATGACGATTCTTTTTTGTTTCCATATGCCATATTGTACCATGAAAAAAGCGGCCCAGGCTATCGGACCGCTCTTTTTTATTGTTCTGTTATTTCGATCGTTTCGATAGTGACCGGTGTGACCGGCGAAGATTGTTCCCCTGAAGCGCTCATCTTGACCGGCGCTGTCGCAATCGCATCAATCGTTTCAAGACCGGATATGACATGTCCGAAAATGACATAGTTCTTCGGTAACGGGACATCTTTATGCATAATGAAGAACTGGCTACCATTCGTATTGGATCCGGCATTTGCCATAGCAACTGTCCCACGCACATACTCTCCATTGAACGGCTCATCATCAAACCGATAGCCAGGGCCTCCCATTCCCGTCCCCTGAGGATCACCTCCCTGTATCATGAAATCCTTGATAGTCCGATGGAAGATCGTGCCATCATAAAAATGATCTTTTGCCAAAAAGACGAAATTATTCACCGTAATCGGTGTTGACGCAGCGTCAAGCGCAATGACGATATCGCCGACACTTGTCTTCAATTTCGCCGTATAAGATTTCTTCTTGTCGATAGACATCGCTGGTTGTGAGGTATACATCTTTCGTGCTGTTACAGTATTATTAACGGGCGAAGCGCTTGCTACGGATGATGCAGAGTCTGATGGTTCAACCGTCTGATTACCGACATCGAATCCTTCTGTACGTGTCGCTGATTCTGGAGATGCGCATCCGGAAAGAGTGATGGCTCCGAAAAGCACCCAAACCATTCTTTTAACCATATGCATAAATAGCAAAGTTTGATGACATAGAGCATGATACCATATCCGTACTACATCGAAAATACTCCTAAACGCTTGACTTTTGAATCATTTCGCGCTATAATGAAGTTGTTGAGAGTTGAAAAAACGGGTAAACGGCCAGAAACCGTCTACTCGTTTTTTCTTTCTCCACTGCTCGAAAGTCGAATCGGGCAATGTAAATAAGTCAAAACAAAAAAACCATATGACAGAGATCAAAATGGAGAATGAGGCAGAATGCCAGGACGGTGTTTGCCCGACATGCGTTAAAGCAGCCGCTGAAGCCCAGAAAAATGAAGAGGCGGGGTTCGCGTTTCTGCTTGCCCTCGTACCAGTGATTACCCTCACATTCCTTGGGCAGGTCGGTCTCCTCTAAAACCTGAAAATTAAAGCCCCGGCATGTGCTGGGGCTTTTTTATTACGTCGCATTGGACTTCTAACGAAATGACGTTATGAGTTTTCGCAACTTTTCCACTTCAAAATGGCGAGTGTGAAGCGGATCATTTCCTTCGCGGACAAGTGTTTCATACGTGGGTGCTCCGGCCTGCTGATAGATAATGCCGAGTGCCAATCTATCGAGATCGAATGCGATACGGAGCGCTTCCATGCGATCATGACTTCTGTAATTTTCATCAAGATAATATGTATGCTCTTTGAACCATTGGTACGTATTGATCTTATTGAAGATAACGCATGGCTGGAGAATATCCACTAAGGCATAGCCCTTATGCAGAATAGCTGACTTCACAATCTCTTTAGATTCCTTGATATCCCCTGCATTCGCACGCGCTACAAACGTTGCGCCGTTCGCTATGGCGAGGGCAATCGGATTGAACGGCTCGACAACAACGCCGTTCGGCTGGATCGGATTCTTCATTCCCTTGCTTGATGTCGGAGAAGCCTGACCCTTTGTCAAACCATAGATCATATTGTCATGGACGATATTCGTGATATCGGGATTGCGCCGAATAGTATGGAGAAAATGGTTTCCTCCTTCGCCATACGTATCGCCATCACCGGACTCTGCAATGACAGTGAGCTCAGGATTAGCCACCTTGATAGCGACCGCAGGAGGCAAAGCTCTTCCATGAAGTCCGTTGAAATAATTGATACGAAGATACTGAGGCATCTTAGCCGCCTGCCCGATTCCAGAACACATGACAGCTCGATCTGGACTGATGCCAAGCTCGGCGAACGCCTGTTTCACGATGGTCAGAATAGGGTAATTCCCGCAAGCTGGACACCAAGCGATGTCCGTCCCATTCGGCATATCATAACGATGCGTATCGATCATATGAGCATATCCTTAATATTGGTGACGACATCTTCAATAGCAAACGGTGATCCATCATACTGAAGAATCGTATCGACGGCCGACAGGCCATATTCCGATTTAAGCACTTGTGCGAATTGCCCTCCAGCATTGTTCTCAAGTACGATGACGTGTTTACCGGAAAGCAGCTTCAATCCTTGCTTCGCAAGCGGATAGACCTGTGAAAAATGGAGTCCTGCCACATCTTCATGACCTAAGATACGAAGCGATTCTTCAAGAACGCCCCGATTCGATCCCCAAGAGACAACAACAGTCTCCGCTCGTGATATATCACCGAAAACGGAAGGTTTGATAGCGTCAGTACGCAAACCGATTATCTTCCGAAGACGTTTTTCGTGCATTGTGACACGGACTGCGGCATCTTCGGTGATATGCGCTGTCTCATCATGCTCATCGCTATCGACTCCAACAAGGCCCGTGCCATAGCCCGGGATGCCACGTGGCGATATTCCGCTCTCAGTAAGGGCATAGCGCTTATATTCAGGCTCCGTCTCTACGATATGGCGCTCTACCGGACGGATCTCCAGCGAGTTTTCTGAGAGGGACGTGAGCGAATCAAGAAAATATTGATCGGAAAGAATAAAAACTGGCACTTGATAACGGTCAGCTATATCGAAGGCTTGCTGCATCAGCATGAATGCCTCCTGACCGGTTCCAGGTGCGAATATCGCCCGAGGAAACTCGCCGTGACCGGCATACAGTGCTAGATTGAGATCGGCTTGTTCCGTGCGTGTCGGCAAACCGGTTGACGGCCCCGGCCGCTGGCCGATATGAACGACGATCGGCGTCTCAATCATACCCGCAAGACTCACCGCTTCTGTCATGAGATCAAATCCGCCGCCCGACGTCGTCACTATCGCACGAGCTCCAGCATACCAAGCGCCAAGAGCATGATTGATAGCAGCGATTTCATCTTCTGCTTGATCGACGACAACACCGAAATCCTTACCGTATTGGGCAAGAAAAGCGAGTAAGCCCGTGCCAGGAGACATAGGATATGATGATATATAATCACAACCAGCCGCAAGTGCACCGAGTCCAAGCGCTTGGTCACCAGAGAGAAGCAGCGCTTCTTTCACGGACTCATCACGTCCAAAAGATACTTCCACTCCTTCGTCATATGCCATGTGTTTCCCGAAATCATACCCTTTTCCAGCCGCCTCGATATTTTTTGCAACGATATCTTCTCCTTTTCTACTAAAATGCTCACGAATATACTCCCCAAGAACCTCTTTACCGATACCCAAAAGCCCCAATACGATACCAACCGCCACCGTACTGGTATAGATCGGATTTCCAAGCTCAGTAGCAAAACGTCCAAAAGGCACATCTATGACTGGGCAACGCTTCGCATCATGACAGACACGCTCACGCTCGCCCAGGACTATCGTATCATCATCTAAGCGGCTTTCCAGGTGTTTCAAAATATCGCCATCAAGTGCAAATAGGAAATCGATGCGCTTCACATAGGCAGATGGAGCGTCATTTCCAATGCGGATTTCAGTCGAATTCGATCCGCCACGAATACGCGACATATATTCTTTACACGCAAAAACACGATACCCTTCTCGTTTCAATACCGAAACAAGCATCCCCTCAACAGTCTGTATGCCTTGTCCAGCTGAACCGCCCAAAACGATAGAGACGCCCTCCGTAAATCTTCTCATAAAGAATTTCTTGTGTATTTCTAGACTGACACCGCTATTATAACACGGGAGCTGAAAAGGACTATTCCTGCTCCAACTCTTTCTTTACAATCTCGAATTCATTTTCAACTTCTTTCAAGCGTGTTTTACTCTCTTTGATAAGGACAACACCCTCTTTCACTTTTTCAAGCGCTTTCTCAACATCAATCTCATCCTGATGTTCAAACCATTCCGTGATCTCCTCAAGCTTCTTAAGCGATTCAGATAATGATGTTCGTGCCATAGACTTCATAATTACAGCCGTTTAATCCCCTTAACCTCCGCTCCGATTATACCATCTCCGACTTGAATATCCAGATGTGCTCCGATCTGCACATCTGCGATCTTCCTGATCAATTTCTTCTGACTCCGAACGAGACCATATCCGAGGTTCAAAGCACGATACGGATCATACTCTCGCAGTTTTTCCTCAAAACGTCCTACATCCCGCTTGCAGGACTCAAAAACCAGCATAAAGCCACGTTGCATCCTTTTTTCCCGATCTTTATAGCGTTCCTCGATGGAACGCACGGAAGATCTGACCTGCTCGAGCAAATAACCTAAACCGCGTTCCGCTGTCGCAAACCGTCCTGTTATTTTCGGAAAAACTGATGCTACAACATCTTTCATTCGTGATATCAAAAAATCTGATCGGGAAAGCGATCGGGAAAAACGCTCGACTATCAACGTTTGAGCATATCCGACCGATTGGCGCGCTCGATCGAACGGTTCGCGAATCGTCCGTGCTGCTGCCGTCGGTGTCGAAACCATCATATCAGCAGCCAGCGCTGCCAACGTTACATCTTTCTCGTGGCCAACACCAAGCAGCGTTGGTATGGCCGATCCAGCTATTTCACGGATAAGCGTTTCGTTATTGAATGCCTGCAGACTTTCAAATGATCCACCACCACGGATAATGACCAACATATCATACTCTTCAGCATGCCGCTGAAAAAAACGGAGGGCGGCGACCATTTCAAAAACCGCTCGTTTCCCTTCGACAGATACCGGAAAAAAATGTACTGAAAGACCCTGCGATCCGAGATTCATAGTGAAGTCGCCGATAGCCGCGCCATCGTGTGACGTAATCAACGCAACTCGCTTAGGAAAATCCGGCAATTCACGCTTGTGTTCTGGAGCGAAGACACCTTCACTCTCAAGCTTCGCCTTCAAGGCATCATAAGCTTTTTTTAGCGCCCCTTCACCGGCCAATTCTATGATGCCAGCTTTGAAACTCATCCGACCATTCGGTTTATAGATTTCAGGGACACCCTCGATAATCACTTCATCACCAACCGAAAGTTTCACACCCGAAACTTCATACGCATATCGGAATATGAGACACTGTATCATGCCTTCATCAAGACTATCCTTCAAAGAAAAATACACGACACGTTCACGCTCATCGACACTGGATATTTCTCCACGTATTCTCGCTGCCATACCGGATAATTCCGTATTGAGCCCATCAAGAAACTGCGAGACAGTCATGGTTTCATCGACTATCGGCTCCACTGCCATCGCATCGACACATGTCTCTGGGAATATTCCGACATTCTCACTTTCTGTTTCTGAAATCCTTTCACGTACAAGAGCTAAAAGTGTGGCACCATATTTCGCATATTTTGCTTCCTTAATGCCTTTGATAGCAAGGAGGTCGTCGCGCGTTCGCGGCAATGTTCTTGCAACAGTATCTAAGACAGCATTCGGAAATACCCGAAAAACCTCGACACCTTCGGTGCGAGCCTGTCTATCACGCCATTGCCGCAACAATGAAAGAAGTTCTTGATCCATATGATTCCATTATACCGGTGAATCTCCCATTCGGATACGTATTCCATAAAAAAACAGAAAAGCCCCCGTTCCATACGAGGGCTTCCTAGAACAGCCTTCTCGGTTATTTCCCCGAATATTTTTCAACAAGCGGCTGAAAATCCTTAAAACTATGCGCTCCAGTGAGATTCTCCGTATTCACAAAGAAACTCGGTGTTCCAGAAAATCCAAACTGTTCCGCGACCGATTCGTCAGCCGTCAATTGGCTATCATACTTTCCGCTTTCAAGACATGATTGAAGCTTTGTCTGGTCAGCAGCACCCTTAAGAAAAGCAGCAAGCTTCCCTACCTTCGACATATCATTTTTCACATCATTATTCATGAGCGCATAGCCTTCGGCGCTCATAAGCAGATCATGAACCGCCCAAAATTTCCCTTGCTCGTGAGCACAGTACAAAGCTTTCGCTCCTAACTCCCCATTTCCATGGCCATTCGCATAGAGCCAGACATAAGCAGCTTTACCGGCGTCAACCAGCTTCTTCATCTCAGGAATCGGAGGAATGTACGATCCTCCATCTTGCGCCATAGTGAATTGGCTGCCAGCTTGCTTATTCAAACTCGGATTCTTTCCGGCTGCCAAATTGCAATACGGACAACT
>DBUA01000041.1:0-17396 GCA_002307715.1 Candidatus Moranbacteria bacterium UBA1302 | reverse complement strand
CCATCGAAAAGCGCCTTCACTTGATCCATCGTGACAGAAGCGCCCTGCTTTGCAGTATCCTGGTCATTCGTCGCTTTCGTATCGGTCGCTTTCACATCATTCGTTTTAATCGCTGTCTTCGGCTGAAGCGAAAAAACTGACACCGCTACAATAAGACTCCCGAAAACGATAGCCCCAGCGATAAGAAGAGCGTCCATACCGAAACGCTTATCTGATACCTTTTGTACCAATTGCTGTTCAGTCTTCTCTATGATGTCCATAAGGATACAGGCATTTAAATCTTATAGTGACAGTATATCAGAATCAATAGCCGCATTCAATGAAGAAACTCTCAAACGATATCGTTCAGTATGCTTTCATATTCGCCTATTTCAAGAAGCATCATGAGCACCTTAGCAAGCTTATCGGTATCATGCCGGATATAGGAGCGAAGATTCGATATATGGTCAGACTTTCCATACACAACGCTTTTCCGCGAAAGAAAATCGGCACGAACTACTCGATATTGTCGATTTTTCCGTGCTTCAGGATAGAAACTCACCAACTCACCTCGCTCACGATTATATCGTTCCAAAAGGGCTTTTGACGGCATGCGCGTATTGAAAGTCACGTAATCAATACATTGAGCACCGATGAAATGCTCTAATTCATCAACATATTCATCAAGCGTATAACCGTCAGTATGCCCCGGCTTATTCACAAGATTGCAATTATACACGACCGTCGCTGATGATTCTCGAATAGCCTGAGAAACGCCATCAACGAGAAGATTCGGGATAATACTGCAATAATGATTCCCTGGACCGATAACAATAAGATCAGCTCCGGCAATCTTCTCAAGCGCTTCTGGATTCGCTTGAGCATGAGGTTCAAGGAATATGCGCTCCACACCGACTTCGCCGAGAGTCGCATCCATATTGATCTCATGCTCTCCAGACAGTATGTGCCCGTTATTCAACGCCATCTTAAGACCGGTATCAGTTCCAGTCACAGGAATGACTGTTCCTTTGACATTCAGTATCTTGGCTGCCTCCGAAACTCCTTCAATAAACCCGCCTTCAATCTTCTCAAGTGCAGAAAGAAAAAGGTTGCCGAAACTGTGTCCGGACAACCCTCCTTCTTCAAAACGATAATTCATGAGTTCCCGCAGCTTTTCAGACGAATCCGAAAGCGCCACTAGGCATTGGCGTACGTCCCCTGGGGGCAAAACACCCAGCTCATCGCGAAGCACTCCCGTTGACCCGCCATCATCAGCCATAGAAACGATAGCTGACAATTCAACCGGATATCTTTTCAGTCCGGAAAGGAGCATAAAACTTCCTGTTCCTCCGCCGATTGTCACGACCTTCCTTGTCGGAACAGCCATACCAAAAAATCAGGCTTGAGAAGCGCCAGCGTCATCTTCATGCTTATGATCAGGCAGCACAAGTTCGATATCAGTCATCGTCAGTTCTCCGGATGTCGCATCCAACCAACGGACATGGTCAGGCTCTATACGGAACATCACAAAATCTTCCGCGCCCTTCACATAATATTTGCTCGGATTCTTCGATTCAAAATAAGCGAGCACGTCAGCTGTACGGTCTTCACGGATGAAATGCGCTGTTCCTTGCACTTCAACGACACGGAGCGGATCAAGAGCTTCTTCGGCGACTGCGAGCGACACATGTACATTCTCCTTCATCCAACCGTATTTCTGAAATGCCTTACGAGTGCCAAAATAGAAATGAAAATTCTCATCAACCGCATACAGCATGAGCGATACCTTCGGCTTACCATCCGGTGAAACGACGGCAAGCAGCGCCTTACGATGGCCGTTCAAAAAATCAAGCACGATTTTATTCAATTCTTCGTTGGTGTGTTCCATATGTTTTTTTCTTATATGTTATAAGTCGGGGCACTCGGAATCGAACCGAGACTAAATGGTCCCAAACCACTCGTACTGCCACTATACTATGCCCCGTAGCCATGACCCCATTTGTCTGGGGTCATGAATCTATCTTTTTGTTTTCCGTCCGGATAAACCGGCACAGCGGAAACTATTTTACGGCTTCCTTAAGAGTCTTTCCAGCAGTAAATTTCGGAACTGTCATGGCCGGAATAGTGATCTTAGCCTTCGTCTGCGGGTTGATGCCCTCGCGAGCAGCACGCTTCGAAACCTTGAAGGTACCAAAACCGGTGAGAGTCACCTTGTTGCCCTTGCTGAGCTCTGCAGTCACTTCATCAATGAATGATTCAAGCACTGCTTCAACATCTTTCTTGGAAAGCTCAGTCTTCTCGACGATCGAGTGTACGAGCGTATCCTTATTTATGTTCTTCATACTTCTCACCTGCCTTCCTAGTTTAGACTCCCGTTCGTTCCCTGAAAAGGGTCGGAGGACGAGAATGCGAGATGATTACCTCCTGTCCGCTATAATAAGCCACTTTTCCAAACTATGCAATAGCTAAGCCATTATTTTAAAACATGGCTCATTAGAGCCATGTTTTATTCTTCTCAAAAACATTTTCCTACTATCGAGCATATTCTACCGCTCTCGTCTCACGGAAAACATTCACTTTAATTTCTCCTGGATACTTGAGTTCCTCTTCAATGCGCTTGGCGATATCACGCGCGAGCTTCATTGCTCCCAAATCATCAGTCTTCTCTGGATTGACGAAAATACGCACTTCTCGTCCGGCCTGGATAGCATATGATTTTTCAACTTCTGGAAACGAATTGATAAGCGCTTCAAGCTCTTCCAATCGCTTGATATATTTCTCAGCCGTCTCTTTGCGAGCGCCTGGACGCGATGCTGAGATGGCATCGGCTGCCGTCACAATGAACGATTCAATCGTCTGGTGCGGATACTCGTCATGATGGCACTTCATGGCATCAATAACATTCTGGCCCAAACCGAATTTCTCAAGTATGCGCATGCCGATCTTGACGTGTGTGCCTTCGATCTCATGATCGACTGCCTTACCGATATCATGGAGTAATCCTGCCTTTTTCGCGCATGCGACATCACAGCCCAGTTCAGCTGCCAACGCACCTGCAAGATATGACACTTCAAGCGAATGAAGTAACACATTCTGCTTATAGCTGTAACGATACCTGAGTCGCCCGAGTATATAGAGTAGTTTCGGATGGAGACCGGCAATTCCAGCATCATATGCCGCAGCTTCACCCGCTTCTTTGATCTTGCTATCGATTTCTTTCTTAGCCTCTTCAACAGCCTCTTCAATACGCGCCGGATGGATACGTCCATCTTCAATAAGTTTCTCAAGCGCGATCCTCGCCACTTCACGACGAACCGGATCGAATCCTGAAATAACGACGGATTCCGGCGTATCATCAACGATAAGCTCGACACCCGTTTCTTTTTCAAGCGCACGGATATTGCGCCCCTCCTTACCTATGATTTTGCCTTTAATTTCATCGGATGGGATCTGGACAGTCGTAGTAGTGAATTCAGATACGTGCGAGCGGGAATATTTCTGGATAATAGTCGCCATGATATTCAATGAACGCTTCTCGAGCTCTTCATGAGACTCGCGCTCAAGCTTGGTCATGCGCTTCACTAACGATTCCTTACTCTCCTCTTCTGCTAATTGCAACAGGTGTTCTTTGGCTTCTTCGCGTGAAAATTGAGCTATAGACTCCAAACGCCTCGCCTCTTCAGAACGGATCTTCTCCGCCTCTTCACGAAGAGTACGCACTTCATCAGCTTTTGAAAGAAGCTTGCGTTTCTCGTCTTCAACCTCCTGCGCCAACCGTTCCGTTTGTTCCTCACGCTTTTCAATGCGCTTTTCTTGAGTAACCAGCTTCTCTTCACGCATCTGTTCGCTTTTCTTTGCTTCTTCCAAGATGCTTACCGCCTTATCTTTAGCTTCCAACGTGATTACCTGTGCCTTTGTCTTCGCTTCATCCAACATCTTCGCGGCCTGACCTTCGGCGGTCGACAGCTGATTCTTCGCCATATTCTGACGGATATAGTATCCGAGGACGGTTCCGCCTGCCAACAATGCTGCTGCCAAAAAGAAAAATAATACGCTAAACATATCGATATGCTTCCTTGCAACCGATAATGCGATTCAGAACATCAAAAAGCGCCGGCCAACTCAGGACCGTCGTATTTCCAAGAGAAAAGCTGTGTTTGGAAAAAAGTCTAACATGATAGATACGTTCTGATACGCTATTGTCGATTTCTGGAAAGGTTTCACTGTTTACTGCCTGCACAACAATCATAATCCTGAAAATGCCTTTTGTCAAAGAACGAAGAGTGGTATCATGAAAGAAAGCAATCAAGATTTTAGAAGAATTTCCCCTGAATTCCAGCCCAAAAAAATAAACACATGTACAAACCGCTCGTTCTCGTCGTTCTCGATGGATGGGGCATCAGCAATAGCGTAGCAGGAAATCCGATACGCGAAGCCAAGCTTCCTACATTCGACAAACTCAATCGTTTCTACCCCATGACAACGCTCCAAGCTTCCGGCATTTCTGTCGGTCTTCCTTGGAATACGGCTGGTAACAGCGAAGTCGGACATATGACCATGGGCGCCGGTCGGGTCATCTATCAGAACATGCCGCGTATTTCGCTTTCTATCCAAGATGGCAGTTTTTTCCATAACGAAGCTCTGCTCGGCGCTGTAAACGCAGCGAAAGAAAACGGGGGGAAGCTCCATTATATGGGCCTCTTGAGCAGCGGTTCCGTCCATTCCCACAAAGATCATCTCCTCGCGCTTCTTCGACTCGCTAAAAACGAAGGTCTTGACCAAGTCTATGTCCATATTTTCACCGATGGCCGTGATAGCGCACCGACTTCTGGGATCCAGCAAGCCAAAGAATTCCAACGTGAGATACAGCTTATCGGCATCGGAAAAATCGCCAGTCTTTCCGGACGGAATTTCTCGATGGATCGCAACAATAACTGGGACCGCATCGAAAAAAGCTATCGCATGCTAACTGAAGGAACCGGCAACACCGCTTCCGATCCCCTGCTCGTCTTTGAACAGTCTTACGCCAAAAACATCACTGATGAATTCATCGAGCCGACCGTCATCACTGAAAATAACCAGCCCATCGCTCTTATCCAAGACAAAGATTCCGTCATCTTCTTTAACTTCCGCGAAGATCGTGCTCGCGAACTCGCAAAAGCGTTCGTTGTACCGGAATTTGACGGCTTCGAAAGAAAACTTCTTGATCTCTTTTTCGTAACGCTCACCGAATACGAACGGGATCTGCCACTCCATGTCGCTTTCCCGCCAGAAGATATCGAAAAGAGCCTCGGCGAAGTCTTAAGCCTAGGAAATAAGAAACAGTTACGCTTAGCAGAAACGGAAAAATACGCTCATGTCACTTACTTCTTCAACGGAGGAAAGGAAAAAGCGTTCCCAGGTGAAGACCGTGTCCTTATTCCGTCCCCTACTGTCGCACGTTTCGATGAAATCCCTGAGATGAGCTCTCCGCAAATCACCGAACGTCTTATTGACGCTATCAATGAAGAAAACTACGATTTCATTCTCGTCAATTATGCCAATCCGGATATGGTAGCCCACACCGGAAATGAGGAGGCTACTATCAAAGCGGTCGAAGCTACCGATAAAAGCCTTTCCATACTCGTCCCAGCCGTTCTGAAAGCTGGCGGAGCTATTCTGATTACAGCCGACCATGGAAATGCCGAGGAGCTCAAACGTCCATCCAGTGGTGAAATTGATACGGAACATTCAACCAATCCGATACCGCTCTGGTATATCACTCCTGATAATCACCGTGAAAAAAGCGCCGAACAGATGATGCGAGAACAAAATCAAGTGAACGGACTCCTTTCTGATGTCGCTCCGACCGTACTCGATATCATAGGTCTCGAGAAGCCGGTCGAAATGAATGGCACATCGCTTCTTCCTACGTTGCAATAAAAAGTAACCATAACATACTAAAAACGCCCTTGGATGGGCGTTTTTTAGATATATGCTGCTATTGGATCACCTTATCAACGATACCATATGTCATTGCTTCTTCCGCTGACATAAAATAATCTCTCTCCGTATCTTTTGCTATTTTTGCAAGCTTCTGCCCGGTGTGATGCGCTAAAATCCGATTCAAACGATCACGTGTCCGCAATATATGCCGCGCATGGATATCTACATCAGTCGCCTGCCCCTGAGCCCCTCCCAATACCTGATGTATCATCACCTCGCTATTCGGAAGTGCCATACGCTTTCCCTTCTTCCCCGATGCGAGTAGAAGCGCTGCTGCACTCGCTGCCGAACCGATACAGATGGTTTGTACTTCCGGTTTGACATACTGCATCGTATCATAGATAGCAAGCGCTGATGTCACCGATCCGCCAGGTGAATTGATATACATCCGGATATCCTCCTTCGGATTTTGCGATTCCAAAAAGAGCAACTGCGCTATCACGGCGTTCGCAACATCATCATCAATTGGCGACCCGATAAAAACGATGCGGTCCTTCAGGAGGCGGGAATAGATATCATACGCCCGCTCACCGAATGTTCCTTTTTCTACGACCATCGGAACAAGATACTGGCTCTCCATACGATTCAGCTTACATCGGATTACCCTCTTTCAAGACAACGTCAAAACTTCTCAAGAAACTCGAATGCTTTCCGACTCCGGATCTGTCCACGAACGGCTCCATACAGCTGAGCCATATCGATGTTCTTCTCCGCATCCTTGACGTTCTTAAAATACTGAAGCGCTACATTCATCTCGGCTTCGATAGCTTCAGAATCAGCGTCAATATCCTCTTCCTTCGCTATGGCATCAATGACAAGGTGAGCAGCCAAACGCTTCTTCGCCTGTGGCTCCCATTCTTTTCGAAGATCATCCTCTGTCTTATTGGATTGCGAAAGATATTCTTGGAACTGTAATCCCATGCCCTGTACTTGCGATTCAAACTCCCGCACCATACGTGATGCCTCCTCATCAACAAGAATCTGGGGATATTCAAGTTCGGCACGTTCCACAAGCGCATCAAGCAAGGCTGTCCGATGTTCTTCGGCTTTTTTCGCCTTACTTTCTTGAAGCATTCCCTTGCGGATATTCTCTTTCACTTTTTCAAGCGAATCGAACGAACCGAGTGTTCGTGCAAACGTATCGTCGATAACAGGCAATACGCGCTCTTCAACAGCTCGCACTTTCACGGAAAATTCAGCTTCACGACCAGCCAGATGAGCTGCATGATATTCCTTCGGGAAAACCAGTGTGAACGTTTTCTCGTCTCCTGCCTTCAATCCGACGATTTCCTCTTCGAAACCCGGGATAAAAACACCCTTACCAAGAACGAGAGCATGATCATCGCTCTTTCCGCCCTCGATAACAACGCCATCCTGCTTAACAATAAAATCAATCCGGACGTTATCTCCCATCTTCGCTTCGCGGTCGACCGCGACAAGCGGGGCGCGCATTTCAGCTATCCTCTGTATCTCATTATCAACCTCTTGCTCATCGATACCTTCCTTACGCTTTGCAAAATCAGCATTGATCTTTTTCGCAGCGTCTTTCCAGGAAGACCGTATCTTCACTTCAGGCATGACTGAAGCGATAGCGGTATATTCGATAGCTTCCCCTTCAGCCAACTTACCAATCTCCACTTCCGGATGGCCGATCGCTTCTACTTTTTCCTGCGCGAGCGCTTTGGCATATGAATGTCCGACAGCGTGTTCAGCGGCTTCTGCCAAAACAGCCCCCTTGCCAAAACGCTTCTCAATAACATCGCGCGGCGCTTTCCCTGGACGGAATCCAGCTATTTTCGTTCCCTTCGAAAGTTCCTCAGCCGCATGATCGATTTCACCCTTCCATTCCTCCCACGGCAGAATGACCTTCATTTCGACCTTCGAATCCTTCAATTTTTTGACAGCGACATCCATAATGAAAATCCTGATCACGGAATCCACAGTCGTCCTTCCTGCTGGGCAGCACCAGAACGATCGTGGCCCGCGTAATGAAATTAATGAGCGTACTTCTCCCGATAAAGCTTGAGACCCTTCTTTACAGCTGCCAAAGCTTCGGCTTTCTTCTGAAAACCGCCGACAGATACCTTCTTATTGTCGATAGCCTTATAGGTTTCGAAGAAATGGCGGATTTCCTTCAGCGTATGAGGATTGATATCCGTGAGATTCTTCACCCCTTCAAAACGCGGGTCGTGTTTCGGCACAGCGATAATCTTATCGTCTCCTTCGCCACCATCGATCATATTCATGATAGCGATCGGACGAGCTTCGACCAAAATGCCAGGATGAAGCGGATAAGTCGTCAACAGCACGACATCGAGCGGATCATTATCTTCCCAGAGGCTCTGCGGGACGAATCCGTAATCAAACGGGTAATCCTGGGCAGTACGCATGGCTCGATCCAGCTTGATAAGACCTGTTTCCTTATCGATCTCATACTTATTCTTCGAACCCTTCGGGATCTCAACGATCATATTGATGGTATTCGGAGCGTCTTCCCCAGCGGGGATATCATGCCACATGTTCATAGGACGTGTATCACATATTTGATTACATCGAACGCTAACCGGCGATCACTGCCGGTTATGCTGCCAGTTCCTGAGGAGTCTCAACATTTTTCTCGGCCGATTCATCGGTCGGAAAGGCTTCGTCCGCTATCACATCGATCTTCCAGCCTGTCAGTTTGGCTGCGAGACGGACATTCTGTCCACGCTTACCGATGGCGAGCGAAAGCTGATCTTGCGGTACCTTGGCGACAGCACGTTTCTCTTCACTAAAAAGCTCGACGGAGAGCACCTTAGCTGGTGAAAGCGCTGCGCTGATAAACTGCTCGGAATCTTCCTTCCATTCGATGATATCGACTTTCTCACCACCCAACTCATCGATGATGGCCTGGACGCGAGTACCCTTCTGTCCGACACATGATCCAATTGGATCAACGCCTTCCTCGGCCGAAAAAACGGCGATCTTGGTACGAGAACCTGCTTCACGAGCAATCGCTTTAATCTCAACAGTGCCAGTGAATATTTCAGGCACTTCGAGCGCAAAAAGATGCCGGACCATCTCCGGATGCGTGCGCGACAGAAGCAGTCCAGGACCCTTGGTGTCAGATTCGACACGCGCCAAATACACTTTCACATGCTGGCCGACGCGATAATTCTCACCTTCAATCTGTTCAGACGGAAAAAGTATGCCGATAGATTTTCCAAGGTCGATGAAGACATTGCGGCCCTCGACACGCTGGACTTGGCCATTCACGACTTGGCCTTCCTTCTCTTTGTACTCGGTATACATCATCTCGCGTTCCGCCTCACGGATACGTTGGATAATCACCTGCTTCGCTGTTTGAGCAGCCACGCGACCGAACTCATCATGCATTTCAAGCGGGAGTTCGATAATATCGCCTACTTTGGCATCTTTCTTGATCTGCTTGGCGTCATCAATCGTCATATCGCGCTCGACATTATAGCGCGGCAAACGGCCATCAACATCTTCTTCGGATATCTCAGGCATCAACGCACCCTCTTCAGATTCATCTTCACTCTCTTCGATGAATTCACGCACTGTTTCATCGACGACTTCTTTTTCCAAAAAATACTCGGCGCTCTTCGCTACTTCATCAAATTTCGCGCGGATGACTTGGCCTTTCTTCCCATAATCCTTCTTATACGCCGCTGCCAAAGCCGCCTCAACGACTTCAAGCACCTTCTCTTTAGAAAGATTCTTTTCTTCGGCTATCTGCATCACAGCACTGCCGAATTCGCCCAAACGCCCAGAAAGGCTTTCGCCTGTTGATGTGTCTTCTTCTTCGATAATCACTTGCTTCTTCGGCATAGCCGTATTTCACCTTACGTTGATTATAAATATTGGGGGTGGTATGGAATGAAAAAAGTCCGCATCCAAGCGAACTCCCTACCATCCATACTGCTCTTCTAGTATAGCAAAAATATACTCTTCCGTCAATAACCGCTTGTGCCGATTATTTATTTCATATAAGCCAAAATATACGGCATACCTTCATCATTACTCTTGACTTTTTTATCAAAAAAGAGTATAATCGAGAGTTACAGGATTGATATCTTAGTTCTGCAACACTCTCTACCGTACATTTCAAATTTCAACCGGAGGGCATCATGGCCAACGATATGGATATGGGCAACAAACTGCTGAACGCAGGGATCGCTCTTGCGATAGCTGTTCTCGTCGGAATGGGCGGATACTCTTTGTATCGCTCACAACCTTCCTCGTCTGCGGCGCCACAAGCTGCTTCGACACCATCGGCAACGCAGAAGATCGAGACGAAGAAAAACGCTCCTCGCGATGTCGTCAAGAAGCTGAACATCAACAGCTTCGAGAACAAACGCCTGTGTGGCATCGGAAATAGCCCGGTTGCCTACATGGTGTCAGCGCCGAAAGCCGTCATGGAAGACGGCACCAAGATTGACATCGGCGGAATCATCGACATCGATGGCAAGAAACCGGGGCAGACGTTCCGTCCGAAGCAAGGCTGTGTCGAAGTCTCATTCATTGTCGGGGAAACCTCCCCTTACGTGGATGCGATGTTCAAGCAAATCGAAGTGGAGATCGCTTTCATCCACTAAAAAACAGGGCGTACGAGATTTCTCTTGTACGCCCTTTTCTCTTATGCGTCGAACAAGCCTCAAGCGAAGAAATCGACTACCTGTGTCACGATAACCAACGCTGCCAAAGCGATCGCTATGCCGATGATGGAATATTTCACGATCTTCTTTCCTTCATCAATGCGATCCTCATCACCAGCCGCCGTGAGATACATGGTTCCGCCGACCACCATCATGATAATCGCCAAGATGCCGATGATGGAAAGGAAGAAGTTAAGGACATTCGTAGCTATGGTCGTCAGGGAAAGCGCGCTTGAAGTGGTCGTATCACTCCAACCCAACACCGTTCCGATTTCCTTCAGGAACGATGGGGCTGCTAAGCCAAGCGCGAGACCGATGAGCGCGGCAGTAATGGCCGATTTAGCCGTCTTCATACGGCCGTCATCGCCAGCTGAAAGGACGTACATAACAGCTCCGAAAACGATGAACACGAGCGAGAGCGTAACGATAATGCCTTGCAAGGCTGCTAACACACTGCTCAGCAGACCTTCGACCGTTGAAAACGAGAGTGGATTGGAAAAGCTGATTGTCGTCGTGTCGGCCGATGCTACCATCGGAACGGCAGCTAATCCAGCGATAAGAGCCACTACGGCCAATGTGACCCTACTAGAACGGACAAGTGCGGAAAAAGACATACTCATTCAGATTATTAGAAATAAGTGCTGCCTAATAAGGCCTGATCAATAGCGGTGATGATGATAAAAGCAGACAAGGCGACAATAATGCCGATCGCGGAATATCGCATATTTCGTTTGGCTTCTTCAGCCATTTTCTCATCAGCAGTAGCAGCAAGATATTGCACTCCCGAAATAACGAACGCGATGATACCGAGCATGCCGAAGATACCCAAAAGCCAATACATAAATGATGTCAAAAGCGCTAGAACAGAATCAGATGAAAGGCCAGTACCGGAAGGGATACAGACTCCAGCCTTGATAGTGCCCGTACAAGAAGCTGTTGAAGAAGATGATGTTGTTGAAGATGTCGAAGATGTCGAAGCCGCTGAAGATTGGATAGCAAAACCAACAAAGAGACAGCTAGCCATAATCACTACGGACAACACCCGAGAAACTGGCCGACAAAACGCTTGTATAAAATTTCGAGCAATCAACATATCTTTTTTATTAAAAAGATGCCCCACAGATATCCGATTCATCATGATGAGGAATCCTGATGCCATTGTATCTTTTCCTCCACGAAAAGACAATACGCATCTCCTAAGAAGAAAGCCCCATAAAACAGAAATCCGCCCAAGCATCTGTACGAAACAGAAAACCTGAAGCGGATATCCATAGAATGCTGCGAACTAAAAACTCGTATTTCCTGATGTCAACCATCCCTCCACGGCCTGGATGACGACAAAACCGATAAGAGCGACGATAACACCGATAATGGAGTACATCATGGCATTCTTAGCCTTATCAATCTGACCTTCATCGCCAGCGGCGGTGAGATAAAGGATACCAGCAATGACGAATCCGATAATCCCGAGGAAACCAAGGATGGCCAGAAGCCAGTTCATGGTACGAGAGATAAGACTATAAATAGTCGTCTCAGGAAGACCAGAACTGGAAGCGTTTGATAGACCCGATGACCACTGAGCACTCGCAGCAGCCGGAGCCAAAGCAAGAGCAACCGAAAAAGCGGCATATACTGCCTGTTTGACCTGTTTCATACTTCTCACCCCCTTTCGTTGCGCCCAAAGGCGTCTTTTTTCTTTTTACTGCGTTGCTGTTCTTCACGAGAAGAACTCTGCTATTTGTCCGACAATCACCAATGCGCCAAGTGCGATGGCTATGCCTATGACAGCGGCGAGCGCAACATTTTTTGCTGTCGCAATCCGACGCATATCTCCAGCGGCGGTGAGATACATCATCCCGGCCGCTACCAATCCGATTATAGCAAGCACGCCAACGATTGACAATACGAAATTGAGAATTTTCGCCAATATCGTCGACACTGGAGTAGCATCGCTGATGACTCCGGCATGTGCTGCATGAATAAGAACGGGAAGCATCATAATATCTCTCGTCTGCTCAACTGCCAGTACTGGCATTGGATGAAGTATCGCACGAAAATGTGAAGCCGCTGCTTGATACTGTCAGACCATCGATAGTAGCCGACAGAAGATTGATCGTAACATTCACCATCAGCCAAGCCAGCAGCATGATAGCGAATCCGACTAGCGACGCTTTGATGCCTTCTTTCGCTCGGCCCATCATTGTTTGATCGCCCGCTGAAACGATGTACATGATAGCCATAGCGACAATGACAGCCAATGCGACATATGTCATGATACCCATCCCCCAATCAATAACTGTCTTGGCGCCAACGATAATATGACACACTGTGCATGGTGCCATTTCCGCTGCTGTACCGCTCGAACGGCCGCACGGTACAAGCGCAGCATCAACAGGCGACGGCAAACACGCCACGACAGTCACAAACAAGAGAATCGCGCTCACAGGAATCCTGAGTTTTTGAGAAAGATGCATCATAGGAAAATAATGATAGCGACTCATATCACTTCCATAATACCACAAGTCAGAAATCAAAAGAACCGCCCAGACAAGGAGCGGTTCTTCATGATGCTTCCGATGCGCCGCTTATTTTTTCCGACCCATACGAACGCGATCCGTCTCAGTGAGATATTGCTTGCGAAGACGAACGCTTTTCGGCGTGATTTCAAGATATTCGTCATCAGACATGATTTCAAGTCCACGTTCGATTGAAAGCTCCCAAGCCGGTGTCAGCTTAATCGCATCATCAGAACCGGAAGCACGCATGTTCGTAAGATTTTTCCCTTTGATCGGGTTAACAGCCATATCAGTGCCCTTAGCTACATTTCCAACGACCATACCTTCATAAACTTCTGTTGCGGCCCCTATATAAAGCACTCCACGATCCTGAAGATTATTGAGCGAAAAAGCCAGCGCTTTACCAGTCACCATCGATACCATCGAGCCCTCATCACGCTTCTTGATTTCGCCTGCATACGGCTTAAATCCGATAACACGCGAATAAAGCGTACCCTCGCCGCGCGTATCAATCATGAATTCGCCGCGATAACCGAGTAATCCGCGGGTCGGCACTTCAAAAATAAGGCGAGAATAGCCGCCGGATCCTTCTTTCATCTCCATCATGACACCTTTGCGCTTGCCGAGTTTCTCGATCACGGTGCCGGAAGCCTCCATCGGACATTCTACCGTCACTTCTTCAAACGGTTCGGAGCGCACGCCGTCAACATCCTTGATGATGACTTGTGGCTGTGACACTTGGACTTCATATCCCTCACGACGCATATTCTCAAGCAGAATCGCGACATGCAGCTCACCGCGGCCATATACTTTATAGCTATCATCAGTAAAATCTATTTTTAAACCGACGTTGATTTCCAACTCTTTTTCAAGGCGCTCACGAAGCTGTTTGTTCGTGACGAATTTTCCTTCACGACCAGCAAATGGCGAATCATTAACAAGAAAACTCAAAGAGATAGTCGGTTCGTCAATCGCGATAGCAGGCAGCAACTCCTGATCTGTCGTCACACAAAGCGTATCTCCGATATCAACATTCGGAAGTCCGGCAATCATGGCAATGTCACCCGCTTCAACTTCATTCACTTCGACACGGCTCATACCGCGGAACGTGAAGAGCTTCACGATTCTTCCAGTTTCATTCTTGCCTTCGATATTTCGGACTAACACCTGGTCATTCACGCGGAGTTTCCCCTCGTAAAGCCGCGCGATAGCCAACCGCCCGACGAAATTGTCATAACCGAGATTGAATGGCTGGGCACGAAGCGGACTTTCAATATCATGTCCAGCTGCCGGAACACGTTCAAGAATCGTATCAAGAAGCGGTGAAAGATCCTTGCCTGGCTCATCCAGGGAAAGAGAAGCCACTCCATCACGGGCGATAGCATACACCACCTTGAAATCAAGCTGATCATCAGTGGCACCTAAATCAAGGAAAAGCTCATAGACCATCTCTTCCACTTCTTTCGGTCTCGCGGCCGGCTTATCGATCTTATTGAGAACGACAATCGGCTTAAGTCCGAGTTCGAGCGATTTCTTTAATACGAAGCGCGTCTGAGGCATCGGGCCTTCTTGAGCATCAACGACCAATACGACGCTATCAATAGAACGAAGTACGCGTTCCACTTCGGAACCGAAATCCGCATGACCGGGAGTGTCGACAATATTGATTTTCGTATCTTTCCAAAGAAGAGCGGCATTCTTGGCATAAATCGTGATGCCACGCTCGCGCTCGAGCGTATTGGAGTCCATAGAAGCTCCAGCTTCAGTCACCATGCCAGTCTGACGCATCATGGCGTCAGTCAAAGTCGTCTTGCCATGATCGACGTGCGCTATGATAGCGATATTGCGAATTTCCATAAAATATTCCTTTTACTGCCTGATTATTTTCCATCGAAAAAAGGCGCGTCCACGCCTTTCTGAACATCTATATTGTACGCTCTTTTCCGCATCCTGTCAATCAGGAAGCTTATTACTTAAGAACATTGATGCGATTGACAGCTGTGGAAAGTGCATCGTATGTATTCTTTGCTCCAGTATTCACCGAATCGATCATCTCAGCCATGGCCGATTCCATGGCTTCGGTATTCCCCTGATACCAATTCTCAGCGATAAGATTTCCCGTCACAAACGGACCAAAAACGATATCGCTCTTCTCTTTGTCTATAAGATCGCGTCGAGCGGCTGGTTTGCCGGTCTGAGCAAGATAAAGCTCCGTCGGATCAACAGAAACCGTGAATGTCTTTGTCGTGCCAGCAATCGCATTCTGAAGCGTAACGGAATTATTCTGTATCGGGAGCCCCATAAACTTGAGGAGTTGCCACGCTTCATGCGTCCGAGCAGCATTCCAGGCAGTGACATTGATACCGGAAGCTGTCTGCGCTGACGAATCGGAAGGATACGATTTCGATTTAGAAACAGCATACCCCCAATAATTAGCAACGTTCTTGGCATGGAGGCTATCGAACTGAGGCAAAGCAGCGATCCCTATATTCAGCTTCGCATTTTTTTGCTTGATGGTGGCATACTGCCAGGAATAATTGATCATCATTCCGACCGTTCCTTCATAAAAAGCATCAATGGAATAATGAAGCTGCGGATTCCAGACATAATAGCCAGAGCCGGCATGAGCAAATTGCGTATAAAAATCGAAGGCTGATCGGCTTTGATCGTCGGTAAAATTCACCCGTCCCGATTGGTTCTTTTCAATGATATTCGAGCCCTTCTGGAACATGAGCGCTGTCAGGATGTCTGTCGATCGATTGATGTTATATGCTGTCCCCATCGCGACACCGGACTGGGTAATATTGCCGCTCTGATCGATGCGAGTGAGTCTCTTGGCGTCTTCAGCCAATTCATCCCAAGTCGTCGGCGGCTGAGTAATGCCAGCAGCATTGAAAAGGTCTTTGTTATAATAAAGCGCGAGCGAATCGACCGAAAGCGGTATGCCGTATATTTTCCCATCACTGCCGATAAAATCGTCCGCGGCAACATCAACCAGCGCTGAACGATAGGCCTGTTCAGTGATCATCGTATCTGGTGCCGGAGCGCTTTTATCCTGGAAAGAGCCACGCCAAGAATTGCGTATCATGAAGATATCCGGCCCATTGCCAGCAGCTAAAGCATTCAACAAATCTTCCTTATACGTATTGGCATCCAGTTTGCGGTACGTGATATTCCTAACGTATGGATTGATTTTCTTATATTCGGCAAAAACCTGAGTATACGCATCGCTATCATCAAAAACACCCCATACTTCAAGATCGATGCTGTATGATGCCGGTGTGGTCGTCTTGAAACCGCAGCCAGAAAGAGAAACTGCGGAAAGCGCTATACCGATAACGGAAAGCCATCTTTTTGTTTTTCCCATAACGATGCCCTGTCAACGACGTATTTCTCTTACTCTTTGATCAAAAACGCATAATGGAATCCTCCGACATTCAATTCTTTTTCAACGGCTAATCCTGCCTGGATAACCAAATCACGCATCTGATCCGGGCTGATACGGAGCTCTTGGTCAGGACCGACAAACGATTGGTTCGGGCTCCACTCCATGATGAGCGCATGTCCGCCAGAACGGAGCACGCGAGCCGCTTCGCGAAGTATGGCGTCTTTATGCTTGTTCTGGAACAGCATATCTTTCAGGACAACCCAATCAACGCTCTCTCTGCCGAGAGTCGATCCATTTTCGAGTTCAAGATTGACACGCTTTACGATGAGATTGCTCAACCCAAGCGTTTTTGCTCGACTATTGACTGCTTCAAGAGCGGCCGGGAGGATATCGAAAGAATATACTGTTCCTTCTGAACCGACACGTTTGGCAAATTCAAAAGAAAAATAACCGGCGCCACAACCGAAATCGGCAACGATATCACCTGGCTTAACCGGTAACTGCCCGACAACAGTGGCCGGGTCAACAAACGAAAGACCAGTAGGTGTAACCATACGAAGTAATCTTAGTAAGAATATTTGTATTATAGCATAAAAATCAACCAAAGAAAAAACCGCTCTCATTGTTGCGGTTTAAAATAATTTTCGGGCTGGGCTATTGATTAGCCCATGCATCCGAGTTTACGACGGATCGGCTCGCGAACCGAATGGTATTCGGTTGCTGAATGAAACGTCTTCGGCTTGCCGTAGGGGGTCGGGGAAAGCTCGATGGACTTAACGGTGTGATTAAGGCGGCCGAAATCGCTTTCCAGGTCGACTAAGCGACGAGTTAGCTCATCGAACCTTGCATCGAACTTCGCATTGTACTCTT
>DBUA01000059.1:5357-9262 GCA_002307715.1 Candidatus Moranbacteria bacterium UBA1302 | reverse complement strand
CCCATGACTGTCAAAACGAACACTTCAATGATGAAAAGTAAAAACAGCTGCCAAATGAGGAAGCGTGTCCGAAGCCTCCGCTGAATCAGCGATTTCTTCTCTTCAGGAAGCAGGTTAAGCAAAATCTTCATATTCATCGATACCTCTCAATGCTAATCCGATAGCGGTAGAATACTGGACAGAATGTCCTTTATCGATAAGCGGAATGTCACGTCCAAGACGAATATTCACCCACGGATTTCCTGTTTCAACTGGCCGCCCAAGACGGCGCGTCATATACGACACGAGCCCATGCATATTCGAACCGCCACCGCACAAGACGATTGAATCAATCGAATCGGAATATCTCAGATTTTCCATATAAAAATCTATGGAGCGTTCAATCTCTGTTGCCATATTCTCCAATACTGGCTTAGCTGCTTTAAACACGGGACTTCCCAATGCAAGCGATCCAAGCCCATGCTTGATCTTTATGGATTCCGCTTCTTCAAAAGATATCTGCATCGATTTAGCGATGGCATCAGTGATCATCTGTGAAGAAAGCGGCACACTTGAAGTGAAACATGGCGTTGCGCCGACAGAAATAAGAAAGCTTGTCCGACGATCACCGATATCGACGATGAGTGTCGTCTGCTTTTCTGCCGCATCCGGCAAAAGGCTCCGTGCTTGAGCAACCGATTCTGTTTCCAAGCCTAGTACTTCAAGCCCAGCATCCTCAAGAACTGATTGAAACTGATCCACCATAGTCCGAGCAACGGCAACCACCAGAACATTCATCTTTCCGCTCTCAGCTATCAGATTCGCATCAAGCACTTGCCAATCGTAATATACCTGGTCAAGCGTCAATGGAATATTCGCCTCAATCTCCCATTGTATAGCTTCTTTCGCTTCTGCATGGTCCATCTTCGGCAACGTGATAATCCGTAAGAACGCCTTCGTCTCCGGCAATGACCCGATCACGCGCCGCGTTTTCAATTTTTTTGGTCCGCATTTCTCAAGAAGGCGCACGATAGCGTCACGCACAATAGCTGGTTCGATAATCTCACCATCAACGACGCTCCCGGGAGGCAACGGAACACTTCCGAAGCTCGAAATAAAATCCCGATCTTTCTCACGCTCAAGCCAGACCGCTTTGATAGACAAGTCAGACAAATCAAGCCCGAAAGAACTCGGGAACAAATCAAATATCTTTTTCTGCAAAAAGCTCATTTTATTTTTCTCTTTTCATTCAGTATACCACACTGATCCCTACAAAGCATCCTTTATTCTGCGCTGACCTCTTTCCATAAATCCATTTCATAGGACGTTCCGGTTGGAAAATACGGCGGCGGATAGTACAAGAGGTTATTATCATAATACAAATTACGGTCTGTATACCCCCAAGAAGATCCTACAACATTATTCGTCCACGAAAAACCGTACCGTTCATTACTCGCAATAGCGCCATAAACCGTAATCGTGTCCTTATGGTCAGCCACTCCAAAATCAGGCCGGCCAACCCGTCCTTGCTGAGCCAAAAGCGCTGCATCAATCCGCAGATCTGTCTCGCTATCTTTTGTCGTGCTGACATCATTCTGACCGATGATGCCGATAATATCAGAACCATCATAAGACGTATATTTGATATCGTTCGAAATATAGACAGATGGAGCCGCTGTGCTTGTCATATCCGCCGCAACCACTGTCACGTGCTTCCCATCGATCTGCCCGGATAACCATACATTATCCTCAACGAAAATAACGCCTCCATCCGGTATAGTATAATTTTCCAAGCAACTTCCGCTACACGACGTACATGTACCCGATCCGGAAACATTCCTATACTGCGATATTTCATACGTCAGGGTGCTCGATTTCGTTCCCATTCCAGCCGAACTTACTCGACATGTATCGAACGTACCGTCCGTCTTCAAGATAATCCTTCGACCGACATCGTTCGATCCATTGCTGAAATACACACTGCCGTTTGTGCCTGATTCGGCAGTCGATTTCATACCTCCGAGATCACTCAATACGCCATTGAAATCGACAGATGCTACCGGAAAAACCCGGCCAGCCTCAAACACATCGGAGCGGCTCGGGACACTATTCGGAGGAGTTTCTGCTAAATGGTAACTGCTACTCGTTCCCGTTGCCGGAGGCGCATTCACATGCGTATGGACACCGAATTCTACATAGGTATCGCTATGATCCGGATCATCATAACTCGCTACCGAGCTCGACACGAGATTATGCGCGATGCCATCGAATCGTACGCCGCCATTCGCATGTATTTTCCCGTACGTTTCCGTTCCTTCTCCAAATCTGACTGTGGCATTTGAAAGCATAACGTCCTCGCTCCAAGACGGTCGCCGAAAACGCACTTCAAGCGTCCGCATGATATTTGGATCCTTATATGTCCAACCGGTTGATCGTATCGTAACAATCGTCGAACCTGTTTCTGGAGGAATCACCTCAATGCGATACTTCCCTATCTCACCAAGTCCTGGGTCACTATACGCTGCTTCGTAAGGCTCATCGACTCCATAGGGATGAGAAGTAGTCCAAAACGCTTCAACCTGTGCTGCCGTCAATCCATCTGTACTATGCGCCAGATACCACTGGTAGAAATCAACGCCGGATTCGGCTATTTGAAACGCTTCTTCACGTTGGACGAACTGTGAAGAATAACGGATATGCGACACGATGAAACCGACCGCTGCCGTCAGCAACACGGTGACAAAGGCCATGATGACAAGCCCATAGGCGATCACCGACCCGCGATATGCAGCTCTGCTTTTCCTCATGCTGGCTTCATTCATCATACGCATTGAGATTCCTCATATTCGCAAACGATTCTATAGTGATGCTATCTGGCCCGCTTGATGGATCGATATCCACGAGCAATCGAATACGAACAAAGCGTATGTAACCGATATCCGCAGGAGTATCAAGCGTATCGGCATCCGATGAATAACTTCGGGCATAATAAGAAAATATCGGCTGAGAAGACGAGTTAACGACATGCTCAGCCAAAACGGACACATTTCCATCGGCCGACGGATACGTAATCGGGACGGTCGCTGTCGGTTTCGTGATGCCCTGATACAGTCGATCCGATGGAAGATCAAGATAGTAATGGATGCGTTCGACGGATCCATCCTCATCGATATCAGCATACATGACGAAATCGAAATCATCCGCTGACTCGATCGGAAAATCGCCATTGTCGGCCTGTTGCACCCTTCGGATATCCGAAACAATCCTATTCACGACATGCGATGCCTGTGTCGCAGCGGCACCTTCTGAAAGGATCGACCGATTTTCATCGACACTCCGAGACAAAAGAAAGGAAAACGCGCTCATACCGATAGCCAGGATAGCTATCGCCACCATCATCTCGATGATCGTCATGCCTTTCAATCTTCTTTCCAGCATATCATGATTCAAGTATGAGACGGATCATCTTTGAGGAACCGTCGATATCGACGGATGTTGTATCAGGCTTATGGTTTGAAGCTTGCGCTGATACGGAATACTGGCCCGATGCGAGCGGCGATGACGCATCATCCGGAAAGACGGCATATCCATACTGGTCCGTTTCTTTCGAGACATCATAACCAAGGTCGGCATTCGTGACATTCACTACCGCTCCTTTTATCGCGGTACCATCATATTCAGTCACGAAAACCTTCAAGGAGGCGACGGATCTTTTAAGAAGATTAATATCCACCTCTTCTGTCACGCCAGCAGTGACAAGAAACTTGTTCATAGATGCGCCTGACGATGTGGTCGATATGTTCAAAAAATCATATCCTTCCGATGGCAAAGCAGCTAGCGTATATTCTCCATAACTCTGCCCGAGAAGTTCTTTTCGGCCATCACTACCCGTTGAAAGCAATGTTTCGTCGCAACTATACTTATCA
>DBUA01000059.1:1852-4944 GCA_002307715.1 Candidatus Moranbacteria bacterium UBA1302 | reverse complement strand
CCCGCTACGACCGTCGCATGCACATCTACCGGATAATAATCCGAGGTCGGATATGGTGCATATGTCTCAACACCATAATAACTATCCTTTGATACGATAAGATGATAATTCTGGATTCCGGCCGGTGCATCCGGCAAAAAGATATTTCCTGCACTATCGGTCCTTAATGTCGCATCAACGCCTACATCCGAATTGACGACTCGCACTTTCGCTCCCGCAACGCCCGCACCGGAAGGATCGAGAATGTTGATAGACAAGACACCTCCCGTTCCTTCACTCTCCACTCCCGCTGGTACGATATTCGTTGAAAGCGCGACCATCGTAGCATCATCGCTCTCGCCCCAAGACACCTCTATCCTGACACGCTTATAATCGTTCGGTATGGCATCATCCGGACTGGTGCCATCGAAGGGGTCATCAGCATACTGGACTGTCGTATGGACCGTATATCCATGTCCACTGGATGATACCGTCTCATATTCCTTAAGCGTCCCAGCAGGAATACCGCTCTCTGTACCTATGTCATCATAAGCAAGCCCATGAACAGCCTCCATCTTATCATTGGCAAGCTCAATGGCGCCAAGCCGTATCTTCGATTCGATGATCGCATGTGTTCCGATGGAATACGTCTGCAAAAAAACCGCCGAGACGAGCGAAAAAAGAAAAAGGAATGCTAACGCTTCTATGATTGTGAATCCTTTCGTGTGTCGCATATTATGAAAGCATATCGGAACGCTCCGCATCATTGGATGCTATCCATCACGCTATAAATCGGCTGAAGCATGGCAATGGCAAAAAATCCGACGCCGACGCCGATAACAAGCATAAGAATCGGTTCGATAATCGATGACATATTCTTCGTAATCTGTGAGACTTCATCTTCGTAATAGCTTGCTAGATGTCCGAGTACGATTTCCGTCTTACCGGTCTCTTCGCCTACTTCGATAATCTGCGGCACAAGAACCGGAAAGATGAGCGGATACTGTCCAATCGCTTGAGACAATTCGACGCCTTTTTGGACATCACCGACTGCCGCCATGATAGCATCGCGATACAGGACATTGCCAAGTGTCCGTGACACGATAGAAAGTGCGTTCACCACGGAAACACCGCTACCGAGCAATGATCCATACACGCGCGCGAACCGTGCACAGTTTACCTTCATAACAATATTGCCGATAATCGGAAGCCGCACGAATATTCCATCAAAAAAATGACGGCCCATAACGGTGCCATAAAATGACTTCACTCCAACCACGATCCCAACCACAAGAACAAACGAGATGATCCAATGATCCCGCAGGAAATCACTCATGGACATGATGAAAAGCGTCGACTGCGGCAACTCGACATTCATATCCTTGAAAACCCCTGTAATCTTAGGGAGGATATACGTCAGCATGAGAACGCCGATACCTGCCATAGCCGACAGGATCACTGCCGGATAAATGAGTGCGCCTCGCACCTTGGAAGAAAGCTCGTTTTCTTTTTCAAGCTGCAGCGCCAAGATATCAAGCACTTGCTCAAGACTACCTCCTACCTCGCCGACATATACCATGCTTACGAACAATTCATCAAAAACGTTCGGGTATTTTGATAATCCGTCTGACAATGTTTTTCCAGCTTGCAGATCCTCATACACGTCATCCAAGATTGTCTTGAACGTCGCATTCTGAGTCTGAAGAGACAGATTCTTGACAGCTCGAGAAATCGTCAGGCCGGATGCTACCATAACGGAAAGATTCCGTGTGAAACTCATCTTCTCCTTCAAAGGAACCCTCTTAAACCGATCGAACAGCCTGACTTGGATGGTCGGTGTCTCATCGGATTTTCGATGTGATGTCAAAAGCAATCCTTGAGAACGGAGGTCTTGCGCGAGTGAACGCTCATCCTTCGCTTCAACTTCGCCACCCAGTGTCTCTCCAGTTGAAACACGCTTCGCAGTATAGATAAATTTCGGCATAACAAACCTAATCTACTTTAGTTTTTCTAACAGGATTATACCATAAATTCTGAAAAACAGGCCCTATGACCAGGTACGGATTTCACTCCAGCAAAATCATATCGGATACAACCTCTCATGTGTATCAAAAGAAAAAGACCTACTGGTCTTTTTAAAATCCACACTTTCAGACGCCCAATCGTTCCTTGAATTTCTCAAAAACTTGCGGACCACGTGGTCGCGGCAGAAAAACAAGCGATCGATCATCAGCTCTGATAAAACTGCCTTGAAGGGATGTATTCGGATTCTGCTCTATCTTACGCTTTTGCCATGACGAAAGCCAACGTTCAAGATCAAAGCGGTCAAACAGCCGTTCCATTATCATTTTGAATTGTCCCGCAACACGGCTTTCTGGCAATGTCCAGAAGCTCTGGATTTCCGTCAGAAAAAAATTCGGCCGATACTCGCGGATCCAACCATTCTTCAATTCAAATATCTGAAACAGTTTGAAATTGATAAGCGGCACAAGAAAACGATATTCATGCGATGAAAAAAGATCTTGCGTTTCGATACGCAGATTGTCATCTGTCACAAAATAATTGAGACAGGCGCGGTCATTCACTTTCCGGCCATGCCGACGCTTGCCGATCATATGAAGAAATCCCGTCAAAAGCGTCCGACCAATCCATATCTTTCCGGAACGAAGCACCACGAAAAGATCCCAGTCGCTTCCCGATTCTGCCTGTTTCATAGCAAGACTCCCTGTCGCGCCGACCATGCGCACATATGGTACCCAGGCAATGAGCCGGGCCAAACGCTTAAGACGGCGCATTTTTGCGACCGAACATTTCTCAGCTTTGATGCGCTCCTGAATGAGAGATTCCCGACCGTTCAAAACATACATGCCGTTCTGTTCAGAAAGCTTGCCAATAATATTTTCCGATGAAAGCGCTTTGAGAATATCGGAAAATCGACACGATTCATGCGAAGTATCTCGATCATGAGCGATCAAGTGCTTCCATATCTCAAACGCCGTCAAAGGACGCTGAAACACGTCGTAATAAGCGACGGTAGCGACAATATTCTTTGAAAGCCGATACGACATGGCCAAAAAACGAATTATGCGGATTCCGATGTTCTGAAACAAAAG
>DBUA01000059.1:0-1511 GCA_002307715.1 Candidatus Moranbacteria bacterium UBA1302 | reverse complement strand
ACTTCGCCACCTTTCTCTCCGCCGTCCGGACCAAGCTCCAGCACCCAATCAGCTGCCGCGATGACATCGATATTGTGTTCGACAACCAGTACGGAGTTCCCCTTTTCAACAAGCGCCTCAAGCACGCCGAGCAACCGGCGGACATCCTCGAAGTGCAATCCGATAGTCGGCTCATCGAGGACATACAACGTCTTACCAGTCGACTTACGCGCAAGCTCAGTTGCCAGTTTGATACGTTGTGCTTCACCTCCTGAAAGATTCGTGGCGCTCTGTCCAAGCACGAGATAACCCAAGCCGACTTCTTCAAGCACGCGGAGCTTCTCTTCGATCATCGGCTGATCAAGGAAGAAACGGCGCGCCTCAATGACTGTCATACGGAGCACTTGGGCGATATTCTTTCCTCGATATTCTATGGCCAGCGTTTTCAAGTTATAACGCGTTCCTTGGCATACTTCGCACGGGACATACACATCCGGAAGGAGATACATCTCGATTTTTTTGAGCCCTCCTCCTTGGCAAGCTTCACAGCGTCCGCCGCGCATATTGAAACTGAAATAGCTCGCGGAATATCCGTCACGCACCGCTTCCGGTGTCGAAGCAAACAAGTCGCGGATCAGATTGAAGACGCCCGTATATGTCGCAGCATTAGAACGTGGTGTCCGTCCGATCGGGTCTTGCGTCACCGAAATCACCTTATCGATATTGCCGATTCCCTCGATCTTCTTGTGTGCTCCAGGTTCAGCCTTAGCACGATAAAAATGCTTCGACAGGGCTCGTACCAAAATATCATGCACCAAACTAGATTTTCCAGAACCGGAAACACCTGCTACTGCTACGAGCATCCCGAGCGGAATACTGATATCACCACCCTTAAGATTATGTTCTGTCGCACCGATGATAGTAATAGTATCACCATTCCCTTTCCGATATCCGACCTTCTCAGATACTTTCCTTTTGCCAGCCAGATATTGGCCTGTGAGTAAATCGGATTTCATGAGCTTCTCAGGCGTGCCGGCAAAAACGACTTCGCCGCCTTCACTTCCGGCTCCCGGCCCCATATCGATGATGTAATCAGCCTGACGCATGATAGCGACATCATGTTCGACGACTACCAAGGAATTATTGGCGGCACGCAAATCTCCCAACGCATTGATGAGTCTTTCCGTATCGCGACTATGCAGTCCGACAGACGGTTCATCAAGCACGTAAACGATTCCTGAAAGTCCCGACTTCATCTGAACCGATAGACGGATACGCTGTGCCTCGCCTCCTGAAAGCGTATCGGCACCGCGTGCAAGCTCAAGATAACCGAGTCCGACTTTTTCCACCGCCAAAAGACGTACTTCCATTTCACGGAATAATGCCTCAGCCATGCCTCGTCCATCGTGCACAATAAGCTTCTCACGCAACGGCCGAAGCGTCGCTAAGAACGCGTCGACCGACAGACAAACAAAATCATCAATCGACATTCCTTCGACTTCCACTGCAAGCGTCGCCAATTTGAGCCGCTT
>DBUA01000013.1:11874-33640 GCA_002307715.1 Candidatus Moranbacteria bacterium UBA1302 | reverse complement strand
CCTTTTCTGCTTGTAGTGGTTTCCTACTTTTTCTTTTGGGCTTATTTCGTGAAGGCTGGGCAGTCTTGAACGGATGCTGCGGGATTTTGTAGGCATCGGAAGGCTTTAAGGTTCTGTTTTGCTTGAGAACTCGAAGCATCCATATCGACGGCATCTTCGAGGTAACGTTCGGAAAGCTTCATTTGGCCAATATGATAATACGCGAGACCGAGGTCCATGCTTGTTTCAGCTGATGGACCGTCTGACGATTTTAAATCCATCGCATAATGGAGAGCGGCAGCAGAAAAATCGCCACGAATGTAATAGGCATTGCCGATATTCCTATGGTAACCGCCGAGATGTTTCTTGCAGGAAGCCTTTTCTGATGGTATCGCGTTTGTGAGTTCGCAGTAGGCAGTGTATTGTTCGTCGCATTGTTCGACGTCGCCTGACAGGCAGTATGCTTCGGCGAGTTTGATTTTAGCGAGTCCGCTTCCAGGGGATTTTTTTACGGCGTCGGAAAAAAGCGATATGTCATCATGCCAGACGGATGTCCGTTCACGTAGTATCAAATAGGCCGTTCCGATAGAAAATGTTGCAAGCAGAATCGCGACGAATACTCGCAGGTTTATCTGATGGATTAGCCCGAGAATCTTGAGCGTGATGAATGCGATAATCATGGAAAATCCTGCCGAAGGAAGATAAAGATATCTTTCTGAGAGCGCGAAATCACCAAGGAAGAAGAAATTCAATGCTGGCAGTATGGGTATGAGGAACATCAATCCTCCGAAGAGGACGATGTCGTTCGGACGTAATCCGTTTTTCCAGCCGTTTTTCCAGATGTTTCGGAAATGAGCATGGATGAAGAGTATGAGCGGCAAGAGTATGAAGAGTGAAGATCCGAGGAATATCTTTCCGTTTTGGATATGGAAAATGCTGAGATGGTAGGGATAGAGTAGCGTGAGGATATTTTCAGCGAGAAGTTCGGCGGCTAGGAAGATCGATATGAGTATGAAAGCGATCGGTTTCGTCCAGAGTATGGAAAGACCTGATCCGCTATCAAGCACATTCCATCGGATGATGAGATAGACCAAGAGCAAGGGGAGATAGGGCGATATGGATCGTAAGCTTGCTATGGATCGCGAACGCCACCCGGCATTGTTGGCAGGGACACCTTGAAAGAAAAAAACATATGCACCGAGGAATATCGGAAGCATAACGGCGGTTTCTTTGCAGCATAGAGCAATCGCAAAACAGGCCATGGAAATGAAACGCAAGGACTTTTCATTTTCCGAGAGAATGAAAAAAAGGATGGCAAGAAGAAAGAAGAAAGTATACGAGAGTTCCGGAATGGCCGATATCCACTCTACGGTCTCGCTGTTTGCCGGATGGATGACAAAAATGAAAGCGGTTAGGATGGCGAATGCCCATTGTCCACCCCAGAGGTGCTGCGCTGTGTTGTGGGCGCCGTTATTTGTTCGGAGGAATGCTAGGATGCTTGCGGATATGAGTAGCGCATTCAAGGTGTGTAATGCTATGTTTACGGCATGATAGCCGGCAGGGTTCAATCTGAACATATGGTATTCGAGCATGAAGATCGCATGCATCATCGGACGATACCAATATCCTTCTGCTCCGTGGAACTCACGGAAATTCCAGACCCCAGATGAAAATACAGTCGGAAGATTCTGAAAAGAGCGTATCCAACCGTTTTCGACTATTTGTCCGTTATCATCGAAGACAAAGCCATTCCATATGGATGAACCATAGAGTGCGTATGATGTGAGCAAAAAGAAGAGAGCTATGCGGACTACCCGCATCGGATGCGATATCATAGTGACTGAATAGGAAAAATCAAGCGAATCCGCGATCTTTTTCAGTATACAACGAAATATGGCGGTATGCTTGCTGGAAATCAGTTGTGATGGCCGTGATGATGCCTCGCAGGAGTGAAGGAAATCGAGTCTCCTTCGAGTGAGAAGAACTTGCGGATATTCTCTTGGAATGGTCGGATGTCCGTTCCCATGAAGACAATCCTCGATAGAACGAGATGTTTTCGTATAGGCATGAGTTGGAATGAGCCGAATGCCCAGTTGAGGACTTGAGTTTTGTCGTCAACGTTCAGTACGCCTTTGATGCGATAAAAATGCTCTTTGGGAAATGTTTCTAACGCCGTCTTCAGCTCTGCATGAGTGAATCGTCGTAGGGATGATATTTCCATGATGTCGACTTCGAGTTCCTGATGATGGCTATCGATATGGGATTCTTCTTCGGTGACTTCCATCTGGGTTTCGAAAAGTCTGCTGTCAAGTCCGAAAACGATATCCGGACTGATACGGCTATGATCGGTCTTGAATTTCGGAGCGTTAGGATTGAGTTCATAGACATCGTCCAAGACACGGTCGAGTTCCGTTTCAGAGAGTCCTTCGTGCTTGTTGATGAGTATGAGGTCCGTATATTCAGCTTGGAGTTTGGCGGTGTAGCTTTTGTCTTTGTAGCCTGGAAAGTTTATGGCATCAATGACAGTGATGACACCATCGACGATAAGTCGAGGATGTTTTCTGATTTCCCAGACGATAGGAGCGGGCGCAGCGGATCCTGACGTTTCAATGATGATTCTGTCGGGATTGCTGGCGAGCATTTCATCGAGGGCTTGTCCGAGTTGACCGATCAGGACATGGCAGATGCAGCCCTGAAGCATTTCTTTTACGGTGGATATGTTATTGTCACTTGCGAGTTCGGAATCAACAGCCGTACTGCCGAATTCATTCTTGAGCCAAGCGACCCGGTACTCGGGCGGGAGTTGTTTCATCAAGCTGATGATAAGCGTCGTTTTTCCGGCGCCGAGAAATCCGGTCAGGACAGTGACTGGCACTATGCGATGCGGATCCGGTTTGCCCGATATGCGAGCGAGAGCGGTTTCGATACTGCGGTAGAGGCGTTTCCAAAATCGTATCGGTTGGCGATAGGCCGGAACTGTTTCCGATGCCGGAGTTTTTGTGGGAGATGTGGCGCATGCGACGGGATCTTTTTCGAAAGGTGAGGGCGTCTCATTCATAGGTGTTGTCCGTTAGTAGGTTCTCTTGACAGATGCAACTTAGTTGCATTATGATGAAATCATATCATATTCGTATATCAGAAAGCAACTATGCCAAATAAAAAAATCGATCATGCTCTTGAGGATATTTTGAAATGTGGTTTTAGAAAATCCGCTTTGCGTGAGATGATTCTTGCCTCCATAGCATCAAGCGATCGTCCGATATCAGCTGCTGATATAATCGGCATGTTGGCCAAAAAGGGCAATGCTTGCAATAAGACGACCGTTTATCGCGAATTGGAGACGTTGAAAAAAACAGGAAAGATCAAAGAGGTGTTCTTGAGGAATGATAGGGCGCTCTATGAGCTGGTTGGAAGTCATCATCATCATATTGTTTGCATTTCATGCGGCGATATACGGCATATTGATGTTCATGAGCCGGCTGAATGGCCGTGCGCAGGGTCGATTCGGAAACAGGGATTCAAGATTATCGATCATTCGCTTGAGTTCTTCGGAGTATGCGGGCAATGCAGATAATCGGACAGTCTTTGCATTATTATTGATAGGAAATATATGAAAAATATGAAGAATAACAGTATTATAGCGGTCGTGATCGGAGCATTGCTAGCGGTGATAATCGGTATCATCGTATGGAATGCGATGTCTATGAAGTCCGCGCAATCGGATGGTGCTCGTCAGGATAAAAAACTATCGGTTGTGACGACGCTGTTTCCGTTATACGATTTCGCGAAAGCGGTCGGAGGCGCATATGCTGATGTGACGTTGATTCTGCCGCCAGGGGTTGAACCGCATTCGTTTGAGCCGACACCGAGCGATATCGTGCGTATCAATCAGGCTGATGTGTTCGTATACACCGGTAAGGCCATGGAGCCATGGGCTGAAGATATGCGATCCGGATTTCCGAGTTCAGTCGAGACAGTGGATGCTAGCCAAGGTATCAGTCTGATAGAAGCAGTTTTTCATGATGACGATGAGCCGGTCGGTTCGATGGATCCGCATATATGGCTTGATTTTGATAATGCCGCCGTAATGGTATCGACGATCGAGAAAGCGTTTGAGAATCGTGATCCAGCGCATGCTGAAGCGTATCGTGCGAATGCCGCGGATTATCGTGCGAAATTGTCGGCTCTTGATGGAGAATATCGCCAAAGCTTTTCGGCTTGTTCGACACATCAGATCGTTTACGGTGGACATTATGCATTCGGTTATCTTGCGAAGCGGTATGGCTTGGAATATGCTGCCGCTCAAGGTATCGCTCCGGATGCCGAACCGAGTGCGAAGGATATCGCCGATCTTGTCGCGCAGGTGAAGCAGGATAGCATCAAATATGTTTTTTATGAGGAATTAACGAGTCCGAAGATAGCTGAAACATTATCGTCTGAGACGGGAGCACAGCTGCTCGAACTCAATGCGGCGCATAATATTGCTCAGGATGACTATATTCAAGGTGTGACATTCCTTGGTATAATGGAGAAGAACCTCGTTAATTTGAAAGTCGGTCTTGGATGCCGATAATCTAGCCACATGGGAATCATAGAGACATCGAATCTGTCGGTATCGTTCGGAAATAGCTCCGTGCTTGAGGGGGTGACTTTCGAAGTGGCATCTGGCGACTTTGTTGGTATTGCTGGGCCGAATGGAGCAGGGAAATCAACGCTTGTCAAAGCGCTTTTGGGTCTTATTCCCGCCTCAACCGAGAGTATTCGTATTCTTGGGCAGCCGATCGAATCATTTTCAGCATATCGGAATATTGGCTATCTTCCGCAAAAACAATCCGGTTATAATCTTCTTCTGCCGGCGACAGTTGAAGAGGCGGTATTGCTTGGACTTTTATCGGATAAGCATTGGCCACGACGTGTTAATGCCCAGGATCGACACGCTGCTCATGAGGCTCTTGAGGAGCTCGGTATCGCAGACCTGTCCATGAAGAGCGTTTCAAAGCTTTCCGGCGGGCAATATCAGAGAGTGATGTTGGCTCGGGCATTGGTACGCAAGCCGCAACTGCTCATACTCGATGAGCCGACGACGGGGCTTGACCCAGAAGCTCGGGAGTCGCTTTTCCGTCAGTTGAGGCATATCAATGCCCATAAGGGTATCACTATCCTTCTGATTACTCATGATATCGAGTATATCAGCCGTTATGCCAATAAGCTTCTCTATATCGATCGCAAAATACTCTATTACGGAGCTACGGAAAATTTCCCGCATGCTGCGATACATGGTGCGCTTCCAGAAGCCGATGTCTGTGAAACTTGCCGTCATTGATTGGATTCTTTTTTATGGATTTCTCATTCGCGCAGCTTCTCCAGTATGGATTCATGCAGAAGGCGTTCGTCGCTGGATCATTCACGGCGCTTACGTGTTCAGCGCTCGGATTGTTTTTGGTGTTGCGTAATATGTCGCTGATCGGCGATGGTCTTTCACATGTGAGTTTCGGTGCTATCGCGCTCGGGCTATTTATGGGAGTTTCTCCTTCTTATGTCGCACTGCCGGTCGTGATTGTCGGTTCATATCTTATTTTGAAGATCGCACAAAAGACGGGTGTTTATAGCGATACCGCTATCGGCATCGTTTCATCTGTTGCCATCGCTTCAGGAGTTATCTTGGCGAGTTTGTCGCATGGTTTCAATGTCGATCTCTTGAGTTATCTTTTTGGAAGCATCCTTGCTGTAAGCTGGAGTGAAGTCTGGCTTTCTGCGATTCTTTCTGTTGTAGTGCTTCTTCTGCTTTTCCTTTCGTATTGGGATCTTTTCTCGGTGACATTCGATGAAGAGTATGCGAAAGTGTCTGGCATAAAAACTGAGACTATCAATACGCTTCTCACAGTTCTGACAGCAGTCGTCGTCGTTTTGGCCGTGAAGGTTGTCGGTGTCATGCTTGTTTCGGCATTGCTGATCCTTCCTGCAGTTTCAGCACTTCAGATAGCATCAGGGTTTTCCAAAGCATTCTGGTATGCCGGAATCTTCGCTGTCGTTTCCGTACTGGTGGGTGTTACCGTATCGTTTTTTGCCGATCTTCCTGCCGGTGCTACGGTTGTGATGATCAACGCGTCAATCTTTGCGGGTATGATCGGAATCCGCCGTTTCGTTTCCCCATGTTTCCGTTGAAAAAGATGCCGTTCATAGGATTGTCCGTATGAGCATAAGGCTTGAATTTTATGCAGAACAGCATTTTGACAGTAGGATTTCTCCGCATCTCACAGCGTTTTTTTCGGTATCTTTGCGTCGGCGGCTCGACGTTCCTTTTTGATTTGGCGTTTCTGTTCACGTTGGTCAATCGGCTGCATGTCGATTATCTTCTTGCAACGGGAACAAGTTTTTTCATTGCTCTTTCCGTGAATTATGCGATAAGCCGTCGATATGTTTTTTCGGGAAGCACGCGGACGCTTCATTTCGGATATGCTTATTTTCTCATTATTGCGTTGTCAGGTCTTGGTATCGTAGAAATGGCGATGTATTTTCTGGTAGGATTGTGGCATTGGAATTATCTTTTCGCTCGCATCGTGATTGGAGCGTTCGCCGGTCTTTGGAATTATTTCCTGAATCTCCATATGAATTTTCGTGTCGCAGGACAGCCTCTTGATAGCGTTCATCAGAAAAGCCGATAGCGGATATGCTATCGGCTTAAGCGTTTCGTTTCTGCTTATTTCTTGGAGAAGAGTTCTTCTTTCGGAAAACGTGTTTTCGGGAATGACGGTTCTTCCGAACGGTAGCCAAGCGCAAGCAATGCTACTGGTTTGATATGTTCCGGAAGTCCGAGTATTTGAGCGAATTGATCAGGCATAAAGCCTTCCATCGGACATGAATCAATATTGAGTTCGGCGCATGCTGCGAGCGCGAATCCTAAAGCGATATAGGTTTGATGAGTTGCCCAATGCGGTATAACGGAGATATCCTTAGCATGAACGAAGTTTTCTATTGTTTTTTTGAGTGGATCAAGGCTCTTTTTTCGTGCGATATCATTATCGCTCATGATATCGATGTAGGAGTTGATGCGTTCTTGGATATCAGTGCGTGCAGCAAAGACAAAGAGGTGCGAGGCTTCTGTTACTTGTGGCTGTCCAAAAGCCGCTTCGCGTAGCAATGAACGAGTTTCTGAGCTGGCGACATCGTAGACATGAAATGGCTGGATGCCAAATGATGTCGGTGCGAGACGGATGGCGTCAGATATTTTTTCTAAGTCTTCAGAAGGTATTTGTTTTGATGCGTCGAATTTCTTGGTTGCAAAACGCCATTTGAGTTGTGAAATGAAACTTTGTTGCATAGGATGTGCTTATATTATGTAGTGAAGAGAAATTTGGCTGGTGCTAATGATGTCTGTTAGGTGTGTTGATCACCCCATTGAGCCATCTTTTTTATGATGCTATGGAGATCGCGTCCGCGTTTGGTGAGTGCGTATTCAACGCGTGGAGGTGATTCTGTGTAGGATCGTTTTGTGATGAGAGCATCCGATTCGAGGCTGCTGAGACGCATCGAAAGCATCCGCGGGCTGATACCTGTGAGCGAATCAAGCAATTCGCAGAATCGCTTCTTCCCAGAAAGGAGATCACGGATGATGAGTACGGACCATTTTTGTCCGATGACCGCAAGCGTCCGTTCGATAGGGCAGCTTTTTCCTGTGTGGATTTCCGTCATAGTTATGGTATATTTTATATACTTACTATATATTATATAGTATTAACAGAGCATGTCAAGAACGGTGTAATATGTTTCTTCGTCGTCCTGAACATGCTACGATAGAGTTGATAAGAAAAAACGTATGTCATTGGCATTTGTGGCTGTCATAGTGATAGGTATTACTGTGTTCTTTGCGGCGCACGCGTATATTGCAATCGCGCTTATCCGGCTGTTTCCTTTGTGTGCGGAATATGCGGTATCCGTTTCGGGGCTACTGATTTTTCTCGCGTTTTCTTTTCCGGTCGCTTCTATCATGATGCATCTTTCAGAGAGCATGATGACTCGAGCTATGTATTTTTGTGCAGGTTTATGGCTGGGGGCGATCGTACCATGCATTGTGGCGCTTACGATTGCCTTGGGAATGCGGCGCATATCCTCGGCTTTTTCGTCGTCGGTTTTTCCGGCAGCGCTTTTGATGATAGCTGCTGCCGTAGTAATGATCGGTGTTTGGAAGGCATTTCATCCGAAGATCCGAGAAGTGACAGCTAGCATTGAAGGATTGCCCGAACAATGGCAAGGGAAGCGTATTGTCCAGATATCTGATGTCCATCTCGGTGCCGTATATCGTTCCGATTTTTCGCAATCAATCGTTGATCAGATCAATAGCATCCATCCGGAAGCGGTAGTCATTACAGGAGACTTGTTCGATGGAGCTGATGAACATGTTGATGGACTTGTCGTTCCGTTTTCCGGCATACGCGCGCCGTACGGGACATTTTTCGTGACAGGAAATCATGAAACATATCTTGGCGTGGCACGAGCGATTTCAGCCGTAACAGCTGTTGGTATCCGCGTATTGGATGGAGAGGTGGCTGACCTTGATGGCCTGAAGCTTATCGGTATCGGTTATCCAGAACGTGGCACTGCTGATACTGTTCTGGAAACGCTTCAAAGCGTATCGTCGGAGTTTTCCGGTTACCCGAATATCCTCCTTTTTCACTCGCCGACGCATACGGAGGATTTTCGATCAGCCGGCATCGGATTGCAGCTTTCGGGACATACGCATCGTGGCCAAGAATTCCCATTCAATCTGGTGACTGCCATGATATATCATGGCCTTGATTATGGTTTGCATCAGTTTGGATCATATTCGATCTATACGACAAGCGGCGCCGGAACTTGGGGGCCTACGATGCGTATCGGTACTGATTCCGAAATAGTAGTCATTACGTTGATACGGAAAGATTGATTTTTCCTGGGTATTCTGATAGGGTGGACAGGAACGGATTGCCCGCTAGTTAGGCGATTTTTTTATCGGCATATCGGAAAATATGGAGCATAAGAAACCAGAGCATCTTCGCGTAGCCCGATCGTACGCCGGACTCGGACTTTTTACGGAGGTGCCGATACGGAAGGGAGTGACTGTCATAGAATATATCGGTCATCGGGTTCGAACCATGGAGACAGCGAAGAATCTCTATATATTCAATGTCAATTCACGTTGGGATATCGATGGCAGCCCGCGTTGGAATACGGCACGTTATATAAACCATTCGTGTCGTCCGAATTGCGAAGCTATAAATCGCCGCGGCCGAATTTTCATCGTTGCGCGGAAAAATATCCAAGCAGGCGAAGAATTGACATATGGTTACGGGAAGGATTATTTCGCGTTTCTCAAGGATTCGGGTGGCTGCCGATGTGAGAAATGCAGAGCAGCGAAGTGAGGCGTATCGGAATCGCTTATGAATTTTTATGCATATCGTTATGGAAGATGAACTGATATTTCCTGTTCGTATCAATCGATATCTCGCATGGAAAGGCTTTGCGACTCGTCGAGGAGCGGATGCTCTTATCGAAGAAGGGAAGGTGTTTATCAATGGGAAGAAAGCCTCACTGGGAAGCCGTGTGGAAAGTACTGATATCGTCGAGCTTATCCAGGATCAACGAGCGCTCGCTGAGAGTTTTTCGTATGTCGCATATTATAAGCCGCGCGGCATCATTACTCATTCGCCGACTGAACATGAGCGTTCCATAGAGGATGTCGCCGGTCTTCCTGGCATGTTCCCAGTCGGGCGACTCGATAAGGATTCGGAGGGTCTGATTATTTTGACTGATGATGGGCGTATTACAGAACGGTTGCTGCATCCGAGATTCGCTCACGAGAAAGAATATGAAGTGACGGTCCGCGAGGATATTCCTCCACTCGCAAAACGAGTGCTTGAAGGCGGTGTGAGAAGCGATGGCGAATGGCTTAAAGCGAAGAAAGTGATGATTACCGGAACGCATACGATGTCGATAGTGCTGACTGAAGGCAAGAAACATCAGATTCGTCGTATGTTGTCAGAAGCGCGTTTGACTGTTGAAAAACTCGTACGGACCCGTATTATGGGAGTGCATCTCGGCTCATTGAAACCTGGAAACGCCCGTTTGCTTAAAGGGCCTGCGAAGAAAGCTTTTTTAGAAGGTATTGGCCTTGCGGGTTTGTAAGAGTTTTTACATGATGATTCGGCAGAGAGCGACTCATAGAAAATGCAAACAGGCTCCTCGTGTGAAGAGCCTGTTTTTTTGATCGTTTCTGACTCAATCCAAGCCAAGTCGGATGCGGGTTTCTTTGGTCATGCGTTCTGGTGTCCAAGTTGGTTCGAAAACCAGATCTATCTTTATGTCTTCGATGCCTTCGAGCTCCATGACACGGTCCTCGATTTCTTTTTGAATCGATCCGAAAAGCGGGCAGCCGATTGTCGTGAGTGTCATGGTTATGACACAAACGCCAGTATTTGATATTTCAACACCATAAATCAGGCCGAGATCCGTGATTGAAACGCCGAGTTCGGGGTCGAGCACTTTTGCTAGCTGTTTTGTCACGGCAGCAGATAGAGTTTCAGATGGCGTATGCGTCGAGGATGTCATATCTGATATGTAGCGGAATCGGTTCAGGCTGGAAATATGACTTTACCGGTTTCATCCTTGATAATGATAGCGGCGACCGGGCAAGCCCGTGCAGCGTTCAATACGGTCTCCATGTCGTCTTCATCGACAGTGGAGAGGATACTCGCCTTTCCGTTAGAGTCGAGAGCGAACGCATTCGGAGCGATGGCGGTGCATGGAGCAGCACCAATGCAAACAGTATGATCGACTTCGACTGTCCATCCGTTCTTGAGTTTTATTGGTCCTGCCGTCTTCGCTTCGTCTTTCCATGCCATAGGGGTGTGTATTATTGTTTATCAATCTTTAATATAAGTGTACCAGATTTTCCGGTTTTGGTATCTAACGTTGAGGTAACCACCCAATCATTTTTTCGGTAGTTGGGATGTGGATAGATTTTCTGGTGGGTTTTTATGCTGATGTAAAGCTTTTTTTAGCGTTTCTAACGAGAGAAGTGCGCACTTGAGACGTGCAGGCGAGAGTGTTACACCCAGTAATTGTAGTGTTTTTTCAGGGTCGAGAGCGAGCGCTTCTTCGACGAGCATGCCTTTTGTATGTTCCGTAAGAAGCGATGCACTCGCTTGCGATATGGCGCAGCCGGACCCGATGAATCCTATCTCACGTATGATATTGTCTTCGATGCGAAGCTCCATGCCGAGTTTATCGCCGCATGTCGGATTATGGGCTACTGCTTGATGTGTCGGAGCGATGACCGGTTTTTGATTTCTCGGATTCCGATAATGGTCGAGAATAAGATCTTGGTAGATGGACATAATGCGAGAGTTGAATCTGGATTGTAGGTTGACGGATGCGCGTTTTTTAGGTTAGTATCTTCCTTATTTCTTTGAGTCGTCGGACAAGTTGATCGATATCTTCTTCGGTGTTGTATATTGAGAATGATAGGCGGGTAGTGGCAGTCAGTCCGAGCGCACGATGGAGCGGTGCGGCGCAGTGCTCGCCAGCTCGAACGCAGATGCCGTTTTCACCGAGCAGATGGGCGATATCATGCGGATGAATGCCATCTATTTCGAAGGAGATGATGTTTCCGCGTTGATCGATACTGTCCGGTCCGATGATACGGATAGCGGCCCCTAGCGCGGATTTCAATTCATGGAGAGCATATGCGGTAAGACGTTGTTCGTGGTTACGGATAGCTGCAAAACCGATACTTTCTACGAAACGTATGGCAGCAGCGAGCGCTATACCGCCACCTATGTTCGGCGTACCGGCTTCGAAACGTTCCGGCGCGTTTTTGTATTCCGGCATATCGGCAACGGCATCCAGTACCATACCGCCACCGAAACGGCACGGAGAAAGACTTTCTAGAAGCGCTTTTCGCCCATAGAGTATTCCAATGCCGGTCGGAGCGAATATTTTATGTCCGGAGAAAGCGATGAAATCAGCATCCCATGCTTTCGCATCGATCGGCATATGTCCAATCGCTTGAGCGGCATCGACGAGGATGATAGCTCCAGGACATCGTGTCCGTACACATTTGATGATGTCCGCAACCGGATTGATAGCTCCGGTCACATTGGATACGGCGGTGAAAGCGATGATAGCGGGACATGCAGCAGCGAGATGCGCGAGCGCTTCGGTGTCAATCATTCCTTCGGATGTTATCGGTGAGATGATACATCGTGCCTCGGTACGTCGGGCGAGTTCTTTCCAAGGAAGGAAGTTCGAATGATGTTCGAGCTCGGTCGTTATGATGGTATGTTTTTCAGAAAGGAGGGGTTCGATAAGTCTTGCAGCCATGTTGATACTATCGGTTGTTCCGGCTGTGAAGATGATTTCTTCGTTTTTGGCTCCGATGAAATGCGCGATGGTTGAGCGGGCATCTTCAAAGACGCTTGTCGTTGTTTCAGCAAGAGGGTAAAGTCCTCGCCCGACGTTAGAGGAAAGACGCTCAAGATATTCCTGCTCCGATTTGATTACGGAGGATGGTTTGAGCGTTGTTGCGGCCGAATCCAGGTAGATTATATGTGGATTATGGCCGAAAAAAGGAAAGTATTTTTTGAATGTATCTGGAAGTTCCATATGATGATGCTTCTAAAAAAACAGACTAAATAAGTCTGATTTATATGTTTCTTTATAGCATGGATGAGAGAGAATAGCAAGAGTACGTTCAGTTGACGTTCTTCTTCGGAAGTGATATGAAGAAGAATCGCTGGACATTGCTTTGGGCGGTATCGCAGCGGTTTTGTTTCCGGGTGAAAACGGAAAGAGTTGTTCTTTGCAAGGAGAAGGATAATATGTCACATCTTGAGCTTAACGCCGTGGAGGAAGCTTTTACGGCGGCGATTATCGAGTTGATTCATGCGGGACATGATTTTTCGGAGTTGGATCCGGCATCAATCCAACAGGCTATCCAGTCAGCACTGGCTGATGTATCATCGGAACGATTCCATCCCCCATCTATTGTTTGGGAACCCGCAGTGGAACTGGTGTTGAGCGCTGGAGACAATCTGGCGCAAGGCTTTCCCGAAGCTGAAGAAATCGCATTTCGCGCAGGTTTTGATAGCGCTTTGCAGGAGCTTTTTTATGCGCCAGTGCAGGATGTGCTGTGCTCAGTCAAAACACTTGTTCGTTTGGCGAAAAACGGATATGAGACGGTGCTGATCCGTGATTGTTATCGGTATTTCGATCACGTTTCAATTACCGGTTTCTGTTTATCACCGCTTCAGGCCCGGATACTCGTCGATAAGATTATCAAAGGCGAATGGTGCTCCGGTAGCCGGATCGTGTTTTTAGTGCAAGACACCCATGGTTCGATGCCATATGCTGTCGTAGTATCGCGTGCATTTGATGGAGCGTTTCGAGTGGAACGTTTCAAGATAAGCGATGTGCTTCAGCATGGTCATCCGGTGCATTTCATTTTCAAAGCTTGACACGATTCGTGACGTTATCAACCTGGGAGTGCACAGCATCGTTTGTGCACTCTTTTTTGTTTGTATAATATTGACATATTCATATAAAAATGATATAATAGAATGTTATAGTTTTTTAACATGAGAATCGTATCTGGACGTTTCCAGGTGAAATGTTTTTTTAGGAGAGAACCATGTGGTCAAATGAGCGTATCGTGACAGTGGTATACGATGGCTATCATCAGCATGAAGCTGTTGATGACCTGGTCTTTGCGGGTATCAAAGTTGGGAATGTGGCTATTGAAGCCATGTACCATCCTTCTTCAGAACCGCCTGTTCTGGGGAAGCGATATCGTATGGGGATCATCCACGGGAATGAAGTTCCTGATGGTAGCCGGACATTGGAGAATGTTCGAATGGAAGCGACACGGCGTGGTTGGGTTGAAGCTCCCATGTTCGTGAATCGACTTTTACGTTTGTCCGTGTCGGACGAGACACTCGAGGCGTCTGGTCTGGCGTTCGTCACAACCATGCATAAGCCAGTTGTGGTGGGCGAATTCGATCAAGGCGTCCTGCTGAGTTTCGGTTACGGTGTCGATGAGAAGAATATGGTTTTTGCAACAATCAATGCGAACCATTTTCTGTTCGAAAGGTACCGCGGGTTCGCATTCCTGATTCCTGAAGTGTAATTATGCGCTTCAGAAACAAGGCTCTACAAAGTTGTAGAGCCTTTTCTTTTAGTTGGCTGATGTGACATGTCCGAGTGTTTTGATGGCATCCGGGCTTGCTATATCGGAAATTTGGAAAAATATATCGTTAATGAATCCTTTGATAAGAAGTTGTTTCGCTTGGTTTTCGGATACGCCGCGTGTTTCAATGAAAAAACGTTCGGCATCATTTAATGGTGATAGTGTTGCGGAGTGATTGCAATGGACGTCTTCTTCGAGTATTTCAAGGGCTGGTTGCGATGAAACGGAAGCTTCGGGAGAAAGGATGAGTGAGCGTATTTCTTGTGAAGCATCTGACCGGACAGCTCCTGGTTCGATGCGGATCAGTCCGTTGTAAGTGATTGCTGATACATCGTCGGCTATGCCGCGGATTATGGCTCGAGAAAAGGTGTCAGGAGCAGAATGGATGCTGGTTATGCGGAGTGAAGAGACACTCGTTCCGCTGCCGGAAAGTATGGCGAATACGTAGGCTTCGGCACCAGGAGCATCCATATGGAAAACGAGTTCTCCCGAACGGTCTTGCATGAAGAAAACGATGCGCTCATTTCTTTTTAAGGCGTAGGAGTTTTTTGTATCGCGAGAGATATCCCTGAAAAGAGTGTGCTTATTCATGTATAGATGTTGAAAAACTTGTATTGCAGTATCTTTTGATTTTTATGATCTATCCTACGCTTCCTTCCATCTCAAGATTGATGAGTCGGTTCAATTCGATGGCGTATTCAAAAGGGATTTCTTTAGCGACTGGTTCGATAAATCCGTTGACGAGCAGACCTTCCGCATCGGATTGCGAGAGACCGCGCGACATAAGATACAGCAGTTTTTCGGTGCCGATTTTTTCTACGGTGGCTTCATGACCGATGGAGGCGGACGCATTTTTCGAGTCCATAGACGGATAGGTGTCAGAACGCGATGCTTGACCGATGAGAAGAGCGTCGCAGACAACAGACGCTCTGGCATTTTCGGCGCCTTTGGCGATGTGGATGAGTCCGCGATATGATGTTTGTCCGCCGTCTTTCGAGATTGATTTTGAGATGACGCGTGATGAAGTATCCGGAGCAAGATGGACCATTTTTGCACCAGTGTCTTGATGCTGTTCCCGTCCGGCATATGCGATGGAAAGAACCTCACCTCGAGCACCACGTCCAGCCAAGTAGACGGCCGGATATTTCATTGTGATGCCGGAGCCGATATTGCAATCCACCCATTCGACGATAGCATCCTCATCTGCTCGAGCGCGTTTGGTGACGAGATTGTAGATGTTTTTGCTCCAGTTTTGGACGGTAGTATAGCGAACACGGGCGCCTTTTTTGGCGAAGATTTCAACGACTGCAGAATGAAGGGAAGATGAGCGATAAATGGGAGCTGTGCAGCCTTCAGTGTAGTGGACGAAGCTGCCTTCGTCGGCGATGATGAGCGTGCGTTCGAATTGTCCGAAGGCTTCTGCGTTGATACGAAAATACGCTTGAAGTGGCAGGTGCACATGGACTCCTTTGGGAATATATACGAATGAACCGCCCGACCAGACAGCGGAATTGAGCGCGGCGAATTTGTTATCATGGGGCGGTATGAGCGTCCCGAAATACTCGCGGACTTTTTCCGGATATTTTTTGAGTGCTGTATCCATATCGCAAAATATGACTCCTTGCCGGTCAAGTTCGCGGTTGATACTTTCATAGACGACTTCGGATTCGTATTGTGCTGAGACGCCAGCTAAGAATCCGCGCTCAGCTTCTGGTACGCCGATGCGATCATATGTTTCTTTGATTTCTTTTGGAAGGTCGTTCCAGCTTTTCGCTTGCCCTTCGGTCGCTTTGAGATAGTAAGTGATGGAATCGAAATCGATAGCAGAAAGGTCGGCTCCCCATTTTGGTAGTGGTTTCGATTGGAAGATATCATACGCATTCAGCCGGAATTGGCACATCCAATCCGGCTCATGTTTGATCGCTGATATTTCATTAACGACACTCGCATCCAATCCGGTTCCGGTCTTATGGACTGATGTTTCTGGCATGGAGAAGCCGTAACGGTAATCGTCTATCAGGTTGTCATGCGTATCGTTCATGGATGTTCGCCTGTATGATGTGGTATTCAGAATCGGTCAAAACCGGATGTTTCTATCGAGTGTGCGAGTTCATCTCCGCCGGTGGCAACGAGATGTCCGTTTTTAATGACGAGAATCTCATCGGGGGTTATGGCCTTGAGAAGTTTGGCGGAATGCGTGATGAATATTTTCGTGGTTTTTTCTGAAAGATGTGTTGCGAGGAACGCGGTAATGGTGCGAAGAGCATCCACATCGACGCCGGTATCTATCTCATCGAAGATGGCGACCTTCGGATCGAGCAATGCGATTTGGAGCGTTTCAAATTTTTTGCGTTCACCGCCAGAGAATCCTTCATTGAGCGACCGTTTGAGAAGCTCTTCATTGATATCGAGTTCTCGAGCGTAAGCGTCTATTTTTTGATGGAGATCGACTGGGTCAGCTTTTCCTTCGAGTGCGACGCGCATGAGATCGAAGAGGGTGATACCAGGCAAAGCGAGGGGTGCCTGGAAAGAAAGTGCGAGGCCTTTTTTGGCTCGTTCATGAGGAGCGCTTCCGATAAGCGGGTCATTCTCCATGTTTATCGATGATTCCGGATGTATGGAAAAGTCGGGATGTCCCATAACAGCGCTTGCAAGCGTGGATTTTCCAGAACCGTTCGGACCCATGATGGCATATGTTTTTCCTGTTTCGAAATGAAACGATATTCCATGGAGAATCTGTTTGTTTCCGATAGAAACGGAAAGATTGTTGAGAGTAAGCATAGGAGGTAGTCTTAGAAAGCGTGTTTTTGACGAGCGTCTTTTGGAAGGAGGTCATCAATGGAGATGCTTGAGAGAGTTTTCTCAATTTCTTTTTCCAGTATTCTCCAGACCTCGTTTGTTTGGCAGTGGCCAGGCTGGAGACAGGGAAGTGTTCCTTTGATCGGAGTGGAGAATGATCTAAGCGGGCTGTCGAGCTCTTTGAGGATGTCCCAGACTGATATTTCCCGAGCTGGACGAGCAAGCGAATATCCTCCATCAGCACCTTTTTTCGCTTCGACGATACCGACACGCCGCAAAGCTTGCAGGATCTTTTCGAGATAATCTTCCGGCAAGTGTTCCGTTTCAGCGATAGAGCGTATCGAAGCAGGCTCTGATAATCGTCCGAGGGCGATAACAGCTCGTAATCCGTAATAGGCTTTCTTGGATATTTTCATAGAAATCAGACTTTTTTTGTCTGATTTGAAAGTATCATTGTTGATGTGTCATGTCAATATGCATCATCCGAAATCGATGATTGCTTTTGTCGTTGCTTCATGGTATGTTTCTTAAACGATATTTTCTGAGAATAAGCCTTTTTACGGTATGATAAAAGCGAATGAAGCAGAAATCATGGCGCCAGCCGGAAGCTTCGAAAGTCTGGCAGCAGCGATCAAAGGCGGGTGTGACAGCGTCTATTTTGGCGTGACACAGCTTAATATGCGGGCTCGGTCGGCTGATAATCTTACGCTTGCCGATCTTGCTGAAGTCGCCCGCATTTGCCATAAGCACGATGTGAAGGCATATCTGGCCGTCAATACGCTCCTCTATGACCACGATACGGTTATCATGCGGAAGATCGTGGATGCAGCCAAATCGAACAAGATCGATGCTATCATCGCTTTTGATTTCGCGACGATACAGTATTGTAACGAGATCGGTTTTCCGGTGCATGTATCAGTGCAGTTTTCTGTCTCTAATTACGAGTCGCTCAGATTCTTCGCGAAACTTACCAACCGTGTCGTCTTGGCGCGTGAGCTGACGATCGATCAGATCCGGGCGATACACGAGAAAATCTTGGCTGAGCAATTGATGGGCAATGAAGGGCGGTTGATGGAAATCGAAGCATTCGTCCATGGGGCGCTCTGCGTGGCGCAGTCAGGCCGCTGTTTCATGAGTGTCTATACTGATAATGCTTCAGCGAATCGTGGCGCGTGCCGGCAGAATTGCCGGAGGCAGTACAAGGTGACTGATATCGAGACTGGCAAAGAACTCGTGCTTGATAATCAGTATGTGATGAGTGCGGCGGATATCTGCACGATCGATTTTCTTGATGAGCTTTTGCAGGCTGGCGTACAGGTGATGAAGATCGAAGGTCGGGGCCGGGCGCCGGAATATGTAGAAATCGTCACACGTGTCTATAAGCAGGCGCTTCGCGATATTGAGGAAGGGATCTATACGAAAGAGAAGATCGAATGGTATTATGAGGAATTGAAAACGGTATACAATCGCGGACTATCACGCGGCAATTATTATCTTGGCCGTGAGCTCGAAGCCTACAGCGATGCGCACGGATCAAAAGCGACGAAAGAGAAGCGTTTCATCGGGACAGTGCAGAAATATTTCGCCAAATCGGGCGTGGCGGAAGTTTTGGTCGAGGCAGGTGAGATAATGACTGGTGCAGATATCCTCATCATCGGTTCGACGACAGGAGTATATGAAGGCGTGATAACAGAGCTTCGCGACGCTGATGAGCAGGTCGTGGAAAAGGCGGGAAAAGGGATGACGGTTACGTTTCCGGTTGCGGAACGAGTGCGGGTGAATGATAAAGTATACATATGGGAACAAAGAAAATAACCCTCTGTCATAAGCGGAATGATTGTATCGGATGTGGATCGTGTGCGATGCTTTCCCCCGATCGTTTTTCGATGAATATTCAAGATGGTAAGGCGGATATGAAGGATGGACAATGGCATGGTGATGAGTTCGTCGTGGCTAAGATTGATGAAGACGAATATGATCTGAACAAGCAAGCCGCCGCCGCCTGCCCGGTTGGTATCATCCGATTGGATTAAATGCGGGTAATCGATGAGATAGTATGCAGCCATATTTGGGATTTTGGGGAGAATTGAAGAAACCATTCTTCGTTTTGGCACCGATGGCGAATGTTACTGATGCGCCTTTTCGACGTATTATCGCGGAGCATGGCAGACCGGATGTGACATGGACAGAATTCGTCTCGGCAGATGGTTTGTGTCATCCTGTTGGGCGCGAGGCATTGCTCCGTGATCTTTTGTATACCGAAGGCGAACGGCCGATCGTGACGCAGCTTTTCACAGCACATCCGGAGAAGATGTTCGAAGCAGCGAAGTTCGTGGCGAGTCTTGGATTTGACGGGATCGATATCAATATGGGCTGTCCAGACAAAAATGTCATGAAACAAGGCGCTGGAGCGACGCTTATGAAAAATCCCACACTCGCGCAAGCGATTATTCGTGCGGCGCAGGAAGGGGTAAGAGCAGCCGGGAAACAGATACCTATTTCAGTGAAGACACGGCTTGGATACAATGAAGATTTTTTGGAGGAGTGGTTACCAGCCTTGCTTGAAACTGGGCCGGCCGTTATCACGGTGCATGCGCGGACAAAAAAAGAGATGTCAAAAGTTCCGGCGAGATGGGAGCGTATAAAGCGGGCTGTTGAAATAGCTCGTGGATCAGGAACGCTGATCATAGGGAATGGTGATGTGAAGGATATTGCTGATGCTGAAAAGAAGATTCGCGAGACTGGCTGCGACGGCGTGATGCTCGGGCGGGCCGTTTTTGGTAATCCATGGCTGTTCAATAAGGAGAAGCAGAGCGTGACAGTGCGGGAAAGATTGGAAGCGGCGGTCGAGCACACGAAGCTTTTTCAGGAAACATGGGGGAATACGAAGAGTTTCGAGCTCATGAAAAAGCATTATCAGGCATATGTGAATCATTTTTCTTTGGCGAAAGAATTGCGTATCGAACTCATGGAGTGTCACGATGTTTCTGATATTGAACAGAGCATAAAGAAATTCTTAGTGGAGCATGACGATATCGCTCAGCACATCATATGAAAATAGCGGTATTGATATCAGGTGGGGTAGATAGCTCGGTGGCGCTCCGGCTTCTTCAGGAAGAGGGTCATGAGCTCCATGCCTTTTATCTCAAAATATGGCTAGAAGACGAATTGTCTTTTCTCGGCGAGTGCCCGTGGGAGGATGATTTGTCATACGTGCGAGCCGTGTGTGAACAGGCAGGTGTGCCGCTTTCTGTTGTGCCGTTTCAGAAGGAATATTGGGAACGGGTCGTGGCCTATACAATCGATGAGGTGAAACATGGCCGTACGCCCAATCCGGATATGCTCTGTAATGCTCGGATCAAATTTGGCGCATTTTATGATGCGTTCGGCAAGGATTTCGACAAGGTAGCAACCGGGCATTATGCGCAAGTGGAAAGAATTGATGAGTCGGAACGATTTTTTTCTTGGCTGCCGGACTCATCGGCGTTTTCGGCTAGCGAAAAGTTCCCCTCACTCGACGGCGGGACACAGGAAACTTTCCGATCCGAAAGCGCCGCTTCAGACAAGTGGCAGCAGGCAGAAAAAAATGTTCCAGCTCATCAAAAAGTGAATGAAAGATATCTTTTGAAGATGTCTCCAGATCTGATCAAGGATCAGACGTATTTCCTCTCACAGCTTTCGCAGGAGCAGGTGTCAAAGGCGCTCTTCCCGATCGGGAAATACGAGAAGCATGAAGTGCGCGCCTTAGCGGAAAAATTCGATCTCCCGAATGCCAAGCGTAAGGATAGCCAGGGCATCTGTTTTCTTGGTAAGATCCCATTCGACAAATTTTTGGAATATCATCTCGGCAAACGGCTGGGTCGGCTCATCGAATATGAGACGGGCAAGGTCATGGGCGAACATGACGGTTTCTTCTATTATACAGTGGGCCAGCGGCGCGGCATCCGGCTCTCGGGCGGACCGTGGTATGTGGTGAAGAAGGATCCGGAAACGAACGAAGTCTTCATATCGCATGGTGAGCATCATGAGCTTCTCGCGCGTGATCGCTTCATGGTGGGCGGATTGAATTGGATTGCGGGTGTTGTACCAGAAAAGAAAGAACTCATGGTTAAGCTGCGGCATGGGGCGAAGATGTATCCAGCCACGATCGAGTTTTTGGAAGATGAAAACGTAGAGGTCACGCTCAAAGAAAAAGACCCGGGTGTTGCCGCGGGCCAGTTCGCTGTTTTTTATGATGGGGAGTATTGTTTAGGTGGAGGAACAATTCTATAAATTCAATTTTCCTCCAATCTTATTTCTCATGAAAATTAGGAAAGAAAAAATCGTGTGGTTTGAGGAGCGGCTAGCAGACTTCTTCCAGAAGGCTGGGCGAGAGCATCTGCCGTGGAGGAAGAAGCGTATGACAGCGTATGAAGTGTGGGTTTCGGAGATTATGCTTCAGCAGACGCAGGTGGTGCGGGTGATCGGGTACTATATGAAGTTTCTGAAAAAGTTTCCGACCGTCGAGGCGCTTGCGCGGGCGACATGGGAAGAATTTCTGCCGTATTATGAGGGCTTGGGATATTATAACCGCGGGCGCAATATGCTCAAGGCGGCGCGGATGGTCGTGGATGGATATGATGGGAAGTTTCCGCGTGATCGGAAGCTCCTGGAAAAGATACCTGGTATCGGCCCGTATACGGCGGCAGCAATCATGAGTTTCGCGTACGGCGACAATCACCTGGCTTGGGATACGAATTTGTATCGTGTTATTGGTAGGTTTTTTTATGG
>DBUA01000013.1:5280-11583 GCA_002307715.1 Candidatus Moranbacteria bacterium UBA1302 | reverse complement strand
TGGGAAGACAAGTTTGCGATGCCGAAAAAAGAGATGAACGCGGCGCTTATGGATTTCGGAAGCGGTCTTTGTGTCTCTCGACCGAAATGTGAAGCCTGTTCCTTGAAGACAAGGTGTAGATATTATAAGGAGCAAGGAGTGCAGGAAGCGAAAAAGAAAATTCAAAAAAAATCGCAAAGAGATTGGAGCGAAGCGGCTGTTTCCGTATTCCTACACGAGAATCATAAGAAGTATTTTTCGGCGAATGAAAAAACGTATGAGCCGTTCATACTGCCGAAAGGTTATAATACGCGGGCCGGTATCAAGAAATATTTCCTTGAGAAGTATGGTTTGACGCTCGCGGTCCGTCCGCCGCATGAGAAAAAGATCGTCCACGGCCAGTTGATGATTTTCGTAAATGCGCAGATATTGCTTGGCAATCCGGTATTCTCTCTCTTTCCGAAAAGCGCTGTCGAGAGGTATAATAGAATCATCTTAGAAGCTGAAGGCCGTAAATCATAAGCAATTAAGGATATGCAGCTCAGATCCCTCAATGTCGCATTCTTCTTTTTGCTGCTTTTCATGGTTGGTCTGGCTGTTTTCTTCGTGTTTAAGCCGTTTTTGACGGCAGTAGTAGCAGCAGCTATTTTGACAGCTCTTTTCCGTGGAACGTACAGACGATTCTTGAAATGGTTTCATGGGCATAAGGCTTCCAGCGCATTCATGACATGTATTCTCGTTATTGTCATCATCGTTACGCCGATTTTTCTTATTTTGAGTCTGGCAATCAATGAGGCGACAGTGCTCTATCATGCTATAGGTGAAGAATCGTCGCTTGAAAGAATGCTAGAGGGCGGGCTTGAATGGTTAAGAAATGTGCCTCATGCTGGTCTTTTTTTCGATACCGAAACGCTGAGTCAGGAGCGTATTATGAGTGATATACGCGAATTGAGCCAAAATGCCCTCGGCTTGCTCCAGGCTGCGTATCAGGGTATCACGGATTTTGTTTTTTGGGTTTTTGTGATGTTTTTTACGCTCTTCTATTTTCTTATTGATGGCGATCGGATGCTGAAGCGGTTGATGGAGCTTTCTCCGCTTCGCGATGAGCATGATGCGCTCTTGGTCAAGAAATTCGTTTCGATCAGTCGAGCGACCTTAAAAGGGACGCTCGTTCTCGGATTCATACAAGGAATGCTCGGAGCGTTCGCTTTTTTGATCGCAGGTATTCCATCGCCTGCTATTTGGGGTGTCGTTATGGTACTTTTTTCAATCATCCCGCTTGCTGGATCGGCACTCATATGGCTTCCGGCTGGTATTATCCTTATTTTGCTCGGGGATACGTGGCAGGGACTTTTCGTCATTTCGTTCGGCGCTGGTATCATTTCAGTCGTTGATAATATTTTCCGTCCAAAACTCGTTGGTAAGGATACGCAGATGCATCCTCTCATGGTATTTTTCGCGACAATAGGTGGTGTTTCGTTATTTGGACTTTCAGGTTTCATTATCGGTCCTATTATCGTGGCGCTTTTCTTGGCGCTTGTAACTATTTACGGTATTGAGTTTCGTGATCAACTCAAAGCGTATAATGCTTAGTGTGTTTTTTGGATTTCGAGTGAGATAATGAAGCTTTGATACAGTACTATGGATGTATGGCAGCATCTTCCTGGTCATCTTGATCCGGTTGCTTTCATGATTGGAGCGATACCTGTCCGTTGGTATGCTCTCATGTTTTTGATTGGATTCGCAGCGGCTTTTTTCGCGTTTCGTTTATCATCGCGACAGCGGCTTGGTGACGTTCTTGATGAAGCAGGTATCGAAACAGTATTCGTCTGGGTTTTCTTCGGATCGCTGCTCGGCGCGCGTATCGGTTACGCCGTATTGTATGGCCTGCCTTTTTTTGTCGAACATCCATCGATGTTGTTCTGGCCGTACGAGAAGTCGATCGGTGTCTGGGTCGGATTTTCAGGCATGAGTTTTCATGGCGGGCTTGTTGGAGCAGTCGTTATGCTCTGGATATTTGCCCGTTCGCGACGTCTCTCATTTCTCCAGCTCGCTGATGAGCTCGCTTTAGTCGTTCCAATAGCGTTATTTTTCGGTCGTTTGGGGAATTTTCTCAATAATGAATTGCCTGGACGAATGACAGACGTCCCATGGGGCATGTTGTTTCCTCAAACGCCGCCTGCATGGGCGCTTCGTCATCCATCGACGTTATATGAAGCTTTACTTGAGGGTGGATTGTTATTTATCGTAGTGGCTGCGGTGAGACGACGTTATTCTGTGCCAGGGGTTGTTTCTGTCGTATTTCTTGGCGGATACGCATGCATCCGATTTATCGTTGAGTATTTTCGCGAGCCGGATCCGCAGATCGGCGTGCTTTTATTCGGGTGGTCGCTTGGCCAATGGTGCTCTACTGTTTTAGCGATTATCGTTGCTGTTTTTTCCATATGGCTGTCGAGGCAGAATAATGTTACAATACCAGAGAAGCATTAGATGATTTCTTGTTATGTCAGAAAAGAAGGCAGTCTATGTTCTGATCGGAACTATTGCTCTTATCGTCGCGCTTGTTTTGTGGGGGGTGAGAAGCGGACAATCAGACAAAAATATCCAGGATGATCAATCCCAGATCGTCTATTATTATGGAGATACCTGTCCGCATTGCAAAGTCGTGAGTGAATTTCTAGAATCGAATCATATCGCTGATACTGTCGCATTCATTAAGAAAGAAGTGTGGAACGATCAGAAGAATGCTGCTGAAATGGAGCGTAGGGCTGCGGCATGTGGTATCGACCCTGAACAGATTGGTGTACCGTTTGTCTATGGTGGTGACGGGAAATGTTATATAGGTGAACCGGATGTCAAGAAATTCTTCGGTATGAAGGCTGGACTTATTGTCTCGCAAGAGAGCACCAGTTCTGGTCAATAGTGTGGCTTAATCGGATACATGATTTTCATGGAATTACGAACACCAAAATCCCTTCTCGATATGCAGCGACCAGCCCGTCGGCCGGTTCTTGATATGGCTGTTCGCGGAGTATCGCGCCAGAATGCCATAGTGCGGAAACAATCGGCAGCGCCTGTCCGTCCATCCTGCACATCTCGGAAGAGTCTTGACGGCGTGAAGCCTGATCGTAGGACGTTGATCAAAGAGATCAAGCATCGACCGTTGAAGGATACTTTGTGGCGTTTTTGGCGACGTACAGAAATATATTCGCGTCGAGCACGTCGTATCGCATCGAGGTTTATTCCTGATATAGCGCCTCGAAAAATGCTTTATGGATCGCTTGTCGGAGGTATTGCATTCGGCATGGTTTCTATGGCGTTTATGGAGCGTTATCTGGATGATGGTGTTGCGGCAAGCAGTTCAAAAAATCAAGCGGTGCAGGCCATTTCGAATCAGGCAGAAACAGATCAAGAAGTGACGTCATATGATAAGAATGACGACCTGTTTCTTCAATATTTCAGCGAAGAAGCTTCTGATCAGTATGAACAGAGCGTTCGCGATATGGTGAAAGGCTATCCTATCGAAGATATGCTGCCATATATTTTTGAAAAAGATCGTACGGTAGCGGCGTTCCTGATTGGTATTGCTAAAAAGGAAAGCAATTGGGGTAAGCGCGTTCCGGTACTTGATGGTCAGGATTGCTTCAATTATTGGGGGTACCGCGGTGTACGCCGCATGATGGGTACAGGAGGACATACATGCTTTAATAGTCGGAAGGATGCTATTGATACGGTCGCAAAACGTATTGAGAAGCTGGTATATTCTGAAAAGCTTAATACGCCCGCTAAAATGATTGTTTGGAAATGCGGATCAAGCTGTGATGGACATAGCCGCGAGAGCGTGAAGAAGTGGATTAGCGATGTTGATATGTATTTTGAACAGTTGAATGAAGAGGGAACGGAAGAATGAGTGTGTCCGGTAACATGCGCTGGAAGCCTTGCATATTTTTTGTAAGGCTTTTGCTTTGTTTAAGCCATTTTCTTCAAAAAAAGTGGATAATAAGATTGACGAAAACCGAAGAAACTGTTACCATGATACCTACGTTCCTGAAATGATTTTTCGTACATGCCGGTAATCCGGTTCATGGAACGTTTCACTAAAATGCTGTTCCGGAGGGGTTGCTTGAAAGCTTGTTGTTCTGGCTTTGTTGCAAGAGGGGGACGGATACGATATGAAGGATAACGGGAGTAGAGGAAGCTTGGGAGGTGGCTTGCTACGACTGGTAAAATTTCAAGGGCATTCTCAGCCGGTGCGATACTGGCGGACTGTCCTGACGGTACGAAGAGGGCTGATTATGCCGGCTTCGGCTGTATTTATTGCGATAACCGCTTCGGGTATCGCGCTTTTTGCGGCTGATGGAACGATTCCGGTCGCTGAAGCCGAACATGTATCTGAAGTTTCAGATGCTGCTCAGGAACGATGTATATGGGAGAGAGATAGGGATGTTTTTTCGGTGTTGCAGAATGATGGGACGTTAATTCTTCGAAATGAATCGGAATGTCAGTCGTCATCGGTATCATCCGCAGATGATGACCGTTCGGATGCTGTTGATGGGACGATGAGCCGGATGATCGGAGAGTTAGCGCAAGGATATCCGATAGAAGCTATGGCACCGGATATATCTCGTTATGATCGGGGCGTTGCAGCGCTCATTGTCGGTATCGCCAAGAAAGAAAGCGATTGGGGAAAGCACTCACCGCGTGCTGCGGATGGCTCTGATTGTTACAATTATTGGGGATGGAAGGGCGCAGGAACAAGAGGAATGGCTATGGGGCACGGGTGTTTCGGTACTCCGGAGGAAGCTGTGAAGGCAGTGGGTGATAGATTGACACAGTTAGTACAACAGCATCAGACGAGTGAGCCGAGCGGCTTAACGGTTTGGAAATGCGGATCAAGCTGTGCGACACATAGTCGTGAGAGTGTCTTGAAATGGATTAGTGATGTTGATTTTTATTATAGGAAGATAGCGAAGAGTTAGCGGCAGGTACGATGAGGCTTTTCCGAAGGAGAAGCTTTTTTATTATGTTTCGGTTATAATAAAAGGTAGTAAGGAGTTTTACTTTTCGTATGTCATGGATTTTCGTGGCGCTTGCCGGATATTTTTTCAATGCCATCGCAGCGTTGATGGATAAGTTCTTGTTAGCAGGACGTATAAAAACGCCAGCGATGTATGCTTTTTACGTATCGCTTTTCAGCCTTTTTGCGTTAGTGTTCTTTCCGTTCGGGTCGGGATTTTTCGGATGGTTTCCGACAGTTGTTGCTCTTCTTTCCGGTATTTTATTTTTGTATGGTCTTGTCGCTCTATATTCAGCTGTGCAACATCATGAAGTATCGCGCATATCTCCGCTTGTCGGCACGATGGCATCAGTCGTCGCTTTCGGTGCTGCGCTTGTTCCTGGAATATTGTTGAAATCTTCTTTGCCTGACGTTGTTCTTGTTTTGGCGTTAATCCTTCTGATTGCTGGCGGTTTGCTGATTTCATTTGATCTTCCGTTTCGTCGTGGTGAATCCATCCCGTTCGGATCCGTAGTGCTTGCCGGGCTTGGTATGGGATGTTCTCTGTTGCTATTGAAGTATGCATATATCGAGAGTGATTTTATAAGCGGACTCGTGTGGTCGCGCATAGGCATGTTCATTGGAGGCATTTCGCTCTTGATTATTCCGCGTTATCGAAAAGAAATTCTTCAGAGCCATCAAGAAACCGAATCTTCGCAATCGAACCGATCATTCACTACGAGCGCATATTTCATAGTGAATAAGACATGTGCTGGTATTGGAACGTTTCTAGTGTCATATGCGGCTTTCCTTGGGCCAGTTTCGTTTGTTCAGGCGCTTTCTGGGGCACAGTATTTTTTCTTGCTCCTGCTCGCTTTTCCGCTGTCTTTCCGTTTTCCGTTAATTTATGATGAGAAGTTGCTTTTTTGGGATTGGTTTCAAAAATTCGTGGCAATCGGATTTATCGCTGCCGGTCTCGGTATTGCTGCTGCGAATGGAGTGACGTTGCTGATGTAAGTAGCTATATTCATTATGAAGCATATTCTCAAAGTATTCGGTATCATTTTGCTTTCTGTTTTCGGCTGTATCATCGCGTTGTTCGCCTATTTCAATTTGCCTGGACCGGCGCCGAGAACGGATGCAAAGCTCGGCATGACGTTTTCATCGCGTTACGCTTCTGATCTCGGGCTTGATTGGAAAGAAACCTACCTTGCTTTGTTGGATGATGTGGGAGTCCGGAAGCTTCGATTGCCGGTTTATTGGGATCTTGTTGAGCCGACTGAGGGAGAGTATAACTGGGATGATCTTGATTGGCAGCTTGCGGAAGC
>DBUA01000013.1:0-4959 GCA_002307715.1 Candidatus Moranbacteria bacterium UBA1302 | reverse complement strand
TGGCCGGAATGCCATATGCCGGCATGGGCAGCCGGTGATGACGAAAAACGCCGCATAGCGCTGCTTCATTTTATGGGGCGAGTTGTGGAGCGATACCGTTCTGATACGACTGTCGTGAAGTGGCAGGTCGAAAATGAGCCATTTTTGGCATTCGGTATCTGCCCGTCTTTTGATTCCGGATTTCTTGATCAGGAAGTGGCCTTCGTAAAGGAACTTGATCCTTCCCGTCCGATACTCCTGACTGATAGTGGAGAATTATCGCTTTGGTATGGAGCGGCGAGTCGTGGCGATGAATTCGGTACGACTATGTATCGCGATATTTATAGCAAACATGTAGGAGGATATTTTACGTATCCTATCGGCCCGAACTTTTTTCGTTTTAAAGCTTGGATAGTCAAAACATTTGCTCACCAATATCATCTCATGGTCATTGAGCTTCAGGGAGAACCATGGGCGAGCGGTTGGGTGGCTGATATGCCGCTTGAAGAGCAGTTTCGCACTATGGATGAACATAAGCTTCGTTCGAATGTCGAATATGCTGAACGTGTCGGTTTTCCAGAGATATATCTTTGGGGCGGAGAATGGTGGTATTGGATGAAAACGAAGAAGGATTACCCGGCTGTTTGGGAAGCTGGAAAAGAGCTTTTTTCTGGTCATGCATCATGAAGAATCATATTTTTTCTGATAAGCATATCGTGCTTGTTATCCATAATGTTCGGAGCGCCCACAATGTCGGATCGCTCTTGAGAACCGCTGATGGAGCCGGGGTGAGTCATGTCTTTTTGACAGGTTATACGCCAGCTCCGCCGGTTGATGGTGCAATTCGTGTAACAGACGCTGAAAAAGCGATAAGAAAAACGGCATTGGGTGCGGAACGATCGGTATCATGGAAGAAATATGCGTCTATCGGTAGAGTGTTGAATCAACTCGTATCGGATGAATATGAAATCGTTTCTCTCGAGCAGCACGCAAGAAGCATCGGGTATGAAGAATATCATCCAGCCGACCGCGTAGCTTTGATTGTCGGGAATGAAGTTCTCGGTATTAGTCAGAGCGTTTTAAAGCGTTCTCATGTGATTATCGAATTACCTATGTTCGGTATGAAGAACTCGCTCAATGTTTCGGTAGCGGGCGGTATTGCTCTCTATTCGATAGCTGCTAATATGAAATCATAAGGGTATCATCGCCAGATTTTGAAGATATTATGAAAAAGACAGATAAAATCGCCATATTCGATATCGACGGGACTATTTTCCGCAAGAATCTTCATTTTGAGCTTATCAATGAGCTCGCTTGGATGAAAGTCTTTCCTGTCGATGTGCGTAATACGTTGACTGACCTTTACACTGGCTGGCTTGAACACGAAGGCACGTACGAGGATTACCGGAAGGCTTTGGTTGATCTTTATGCAAAACATATCAGAGGGTGTAAGCGTGATGATGTTTTGAAGGCGAGTAAGTTAGTCATACCGTTTCATGCCCGTCGCACCTATATTTTCGCTGAACGGCTTATTAAGAAGCTGAAGAGCGAAGGGTATCATATGCTCATCATTTCCGGTTCTCCTTCGGAGATTGTTGAAGAATATAATGCGCAGTATCTTGGATTCGATTATGCGTTCGGCAGCGTTTATGAGGTGGATAATCACGGGCGCTATACTGGCGAGGCGACATTCGAGCCATCCAAGGATAAAGGTCGTCTTGTCAAACAGTATATGTACGAGCATTCCCTTTCGTTTGATGGATCGTATGGTATCGGTGATACCGAATCTGATATAAGCTTTTTGAAACTGGTCGAGCATCCGATAGCGTTCAATCCGAATCAGAACCTTCGGGCAGCAGCCGTTGACGGCGGCTGGCGTGTTGTTGTCGAGAAAAAGGATGTTATCTATGAGATGACACCAGAATGTTTCACAGACCCGAAGATTTGAGATAAGACAGGTTTCGTTCATGTTGGACAAGATAATGTCAGGATTTTTCATTTCGTTCGATATTTCTTTTGAAAACGATTTTCGTAATCGTTTCGTTGATATGAATGCAGCCGTGTTATGAAGGGAAAACGGATTTGCAAGATGTCAGGAACGCATGAAGGTGGTATGATAGGGATAGTTTCATCGCGTATGCAGTTTCCATATGGACTTGAATAAATTTATCGACAATTTCCTGAAGAGAACGCTGTGGATTTGGCTGCCGTTTTATGCATTCTTCATATTGCTTCAGGCATTTTCGGAACGTTCTGAAAAAAAATGACGATACGTTTTTCGCGATCGATAATTGTCTTTTGGAGAGGATGCGCATTCATACTTTGGATGGCGCTTATTTTTTTGTTATCGGCTATGCCAGGTTCTGAAAATGGGTCGCATCTTCCCATTTGGTATACGCTGATCCGCAAAGGAGCACATGTTTTTGAATTCGCTGTCCTGACGCTTCTCGCATGTCGTTTTTTTGAGTCTATCGTCCCCGGCGTGCCATCGCGTAAGACGATTTTTTTCGCTGTGTTGATGGCATTTATCTATGCGTGTACTGATGAATTCCATCAGGCGTATGTTTTCGGACGTTATTCACGCGTAACCGATGTGCTTATCGATAGTTTCGGAATCTTTCTGATGGCTGGGTATGTCGTCTTCTTGAAGAAACAGCGTTGAACATCTTTGTTATCTTTCTTCTGCGAACAAGAAAAAACTCCCCGATGAAGGGAGTTTTTTCTATCGTGAAAGGGATTATTTTACCGATTCGACGAATTTTTCGAAGACCTTAGGATTCTCAACGGCCATTTGCGAGAGCACTTTTCGATCGAGCATGATATTCTTCCGTTCTTCAATCGCTATGAAATCACTGTAACGGACATCGTGCTGACGGAGCGCTGTGTTGAGACGGGTAATCCAGAGGCGACGAAATGAACGCTTCTTGGAACGACGGTCACGATGCGCATATTTTCCGGCTTTGATGACTGCTTCTTTGGCTTTAGTGAAAAGGTTTTTTCGTCCCCAGCGGAAGCCTTTAGCAGCCTTCAGGACGTTCTTATGGCGTTTCTTTGTCATGACGCCGCGTTTGACTCTGGACATAGGGGATGATGTGCTTGCAACTTACAACTGATACTTCATCAGCAGGGCAGTTCGTATGCTGCGGATCGTTAGTTAATTATGCATTGATGACTTTCTTGATATTGCGTTCGATAGCTGGATAAACATCCTGATCACGGCGCTTCGAGCGTACTTTTTTTCCGGTATCACGGGTGTTGTAATGATTGTTACCAGTAGAACGAACTTTGAGTTTGCCGCTGCCGGTGACTTTCACTTTTTTAGAGATCGAATTCCGAGTTTTCTGCTTCATAATCGATGTAAGAAATTAAGCTTGCTTATTCTGCGACGATCAGGGCGTTGAATCCCATCGGTCCGCGTTTTACTTCCTCTTCGAAACGATGCGGTACGGTGATGCTTTCTATGAATTGCACCAAGTTTTCCTTGGCTTTGTCTTGCATCGCTTTTTCGCGGCCACGGAGGACAATTTCAACGCGTACTTTATTGCTCTTCTTAAGGAATTTTTCAGCCTGAGTTTTTTTGAAGAGGAGATCGTGCTGGTCTGTTCGGAAACCGATACGGATACCTTTGATTTCGATTTTCTTTTGCTTAGCCTTTTGCTGCTGCTCCTGTTTGGCTTGACGATACTGAAGTTTGCCGTAGTCGGTTATCTTGCAAACCGGAGGACTCGCAAGCGGAGAGACTTCGACAAGATCAGCCTCTTGCTCTTTAGCTAGTGCTAAAGCATCAGCAAGGGCGATGATCCCGTGATTTTCACCAGCCATGTCAATAACCACTACTTCAGAAGCGAGTATTTGTTCATTGACGCGTAGGCGTTCTTTCACTTGTACTTTCGGTTTTGGCCGATTGTGTCGTCTTCGTCTCATTGGTAACTTTTTAGCCCGGCAGCTGGGGAATATTCAGGAATTTCCTGGTATTTTTCAGCCTTTTCGAGCTGGATTATGTGGAGTTGATGGGAATCGCACCCATGTCCAGAGATGTCATTCCAAAATAGTCTACAAGCTTAGTGCCGCTTAGTATGAAAAGAAAGGGTAGAAGCGAACGAAATCCCTAGCTAGTCGGACCTTCTGCAACAAATCTCGGAAATGAAGGAGAGGAAGAATCCCGAGTTGTCCCGACAATTATGACACCGGATGACCCATATCGGGAGTGAGGGGTCCGATGGCTCTGGCGATTAAGCGAGAGCAGGGGCGAAAGAAGGAGCAAACGCTGAAGCGAATGCGTTCTTGGCCTTAGTGATGAAGTTTGCAGTTATCATCATGATGGCGATTTTTACGACCATGCCATCAAGGTCGGCTTGCGTATTTTGAAAGTACGACCTGTCGAATCTAGACAACCCCGCGCTGATCATTTCGAATAAATGCGCAGTGCGCGGTAGTCTACTGTTTGAGTGCCCGGTCTATTCGGCGTTTCACCTCTCTTTTTCCGATATCATGCCGCTTATCAAAGGCTTTTTTACCTTTTCCAATGGCAAATTCCAACTTCACGAGTTGTTTCTTAGTATACAGACGAATAGGCACTAATGTCAAGCCTTCTGCGCGTGATTTTCCTATCAACGAACGAATCTCTCTCTTGCGTAAAAGAAGCTTACGTGATCTAGTATCATCATGGCGAGTATCTTTATGGGCATGCTGATAGCGTGGAATCAGAGCGTTTGTAAGGTATAATTCGTTTCCTTTGGCAGTGACGAAAGCTCCTTTAAGGCTTGCATGGCCTGTTTTGACGGATTTTACTTCTGATCCAGTCAATACAATTCCCGCCTCAAACCGGTCAGAAAGGGCGTAATCGAAACTTGCTCGCTTGTTGGTGGCTATGTTGGTCATGCTCTGACTATGTCATATATGGCTTAAAAAAACAACTTTTCGATTTGACGGATACCTGAGAAGCTGGTATTTTTAGCTGTCGTTCTTTTACAAAGTAGG
>DBUA01000053.1 GCA_002307715.1 Candidatus Moranbacteria bacterium UBA1302 | reverse complement strand
GGTGTCTGCACGTCCGTCTATGACGGCTCCTGCAAAAAATTTGACGCCGTCAGTGGCTCAACCTCTAGCGCCGCCTTCGGATGCTACTGCTGTACAGGTTTCCCAGCCGGCTGTTTTTGAGCCGCCGCTTGCACCGAAACGTGCTCCTTTCGTGGAAAAAGCGGAAGTTTTCGAGTCTGATGACACGCTTGCGGAAGAAAAAGAAGTCGTGAAAAACATTGCGCCTGTTATCGCTTCATCATCAGAAAAATCGCCCGTATTATCGGAAGAGCCGCGAAAAATATATTCGACGCATTGCGCGACGTGTGGTATCGATATCGACGTACCGTTCGTACCGGATGGGAAGCGCCCGACGTTTTGCAAGGACTGTTTACGTGATTATCAGCGCGCTGTTGCGAAAGCGAAAAACGAAGCATCAAGCCGTTCTGTATCACCTGATTCTGACCATTCGCGTCACTCCATGAAGAGTCCGTCACGTCAGCGTCCTGCTGCAGATACGCGTTCCGTAAGTCCGAAAGCGTATGCTTCTCAGGATACTCCGCTATCGCTCGCTCAGGTGCGTCATATCGAACCTAAGAAATTCAAGCCTGAGAAACGGACTGTCGCTGCTATTGATCTCGATGAAGTTCGAGCATTGATCGATGATGCGAAACGTAGCGATTCTTAGTGCGTCTGGTTGCCGGTCACCGTATTATTTGGTAGAATCCGATTTAGAGAAAAAATGATTGCGTATGAGTTTCAAAAAATGGCATAAACGGGCATATGCGGCATGGGTAGTGATATCCGTCTTGGTCGCGTTATCGATGATAGCGTTCCTTGTGGCACCGTTTTTCATGTACTAGTGTGGCTGTTTGGTTTGTCGGCCTGCAAAATCGCATGGAAATACTGCAGAAATGTTATGAAGAAAAAGACATGGCTGATATCGGTAGTGATTATCGTTGTGATAGGCATCGTCGGCCGAGTTCTCTTCGTCTCATTGAAACAGATGGATCGCAGCCAGCGTATTACGCAGGATATAGATTCGCTTCAAAGCGAGGCTGATCGCATCCGTCAAGAGAATGAGACTTTGAGTGAAAAGATAAATTACCTGTCATCGGATGATTTTAAAGAACGTGAAGCGCGTGATAAGCTCGGTCTGAAAAAGCCGAATGAGGAGGTGGTGGCCGTTAAACAAGAAGCCGAAAGCGTATCGAAAGATACGGCATCATCCATAGCGTCGCCGCCGAAACGATCTGATTCTGATGTGTCGTTGCCGCCGTATCGGAAGTGGTGGAATCTTTTTTTCGGAAATATCCAATAGAAAATCGATATCAATAAGATGTATGCGAAAAATAGTAAAAGCGATATCAAAGCTTAAAATAGAGAAAAAACTGAAGAAAGTCAGATGGAGCACGATCATATACGCGATGTTTTCGCTCGCTATCGTTTTCTTTTTGGCGAGCGTAGTGGCGATATATGCGTTGCCGCGGTCTATCGGTGCTTTGCAAACATTCGCTGAATCTTCTCCATATCCGTTGGTTGTTGTTGATCATCGCGAAGTGATTGCTTTCCGTGATCTTTCGCAGAATATGGCATCTATCAAACGTTTTTATGAATCACAGGATTTTTCACAGGTGGGTTTGCGTGTCGATTTTACAACCGAAGAAGGACAGCAGCGTTTTAAGGTACGTGAAAAGGAGGTCTTGAACAAGATGATTGAAGATGCAGCCATTATCCGATTAGCACAAAAACGAGGGCTCACAGTGACGGATGATGACGCAGCGCAAAGCGTCCGACGTCAGCTTGAAGAATACGGAAGTGCCGATGAAGTCACTTCGAATCTTGAGAGGCTTTATGGTTGGACGCTTGATGATTTCCAGGAGAAGATAGTTGTCCCAAGCCTGTATAAAGAGAAGCTTATGGCGAGCTTCCAAAAAGAAATCGATACTTCATCAGCCGCTCAAAAGAAGATCGATGTGGCTCAACAGTCTTTGCGGAATGGCAGTGATTTCTCTGACGTAGCAAAGCAGTATTCTGATGGTCAGACAGCTGCGGACGGTGGCGAGCTTGGATGGTTGTCGTCTGATGATTTGGCTCCGGAACTGCGGCAGTCAGTGGCATCTCAGAAGGTTGGCGTGCCGGGAGGAATTATCGAAAGCAGTCTCGGATACCATATTGTGCTCGTTGAAGAGCTTAAGAAGGAAAATGATCGGCAGCTTTATCGCGTACGTCAGATCTTTGCAAAAAAAGTGGCATTCGCTGATTGGTTGACTAGCCAGATGAAATCGCTTTCAGTATGGGTCTTATCTCCGGAATATCACTGGAATACCGATGAGGCACGCGTAGATTTCAAGAGTCAGGAATTGCGCGACTTTGAGAAAGATCTTTACAAGAAGACAAGCGGCGATGCGCTCTTCTTTTTCTGATGGATACGGATGGGATTTCTGTGAGAAGCCGCTGCGCATATATTCGTAATCGCATAATCTCTCATATCTCGTGGTATGGAAACTGTACAAGATCCACTTTCCGTTTCTGGACAAATAGAACGTGATGTTCATTCGATAAGCGTACCCGCAGCAGCAAGGCTGAAGATTACCACTCGTTTCGTCCTTTTCGGTATGGCGATTATCGCTGGGTTCATCGGCGGATCAATTGCAATAGCCATCTTTGCATTTTATGGGGATCGGATTGCCTTATGGCATACCGATACGCATGGTCGATTCGCGATAGGAGAAGCGAATATTAAAGACGGACAGCGTGCATTATCTGAAGACCAGGTCATCATGGATCTTGTCGAGAAGAATTCTCCTGCCGTAGTGAGTATTGTTGTTTCGCAGGATATCTCAAAAAATCAGAATCAGTTGAATGGATCATTGTTTTTCCCCAA
>DBUA01000023.1 GCA_002307715.1 Candidatus Moranbacteria bacterium UBA1302 | reverse complement strand
CGTGCCGTCTTTGATCTCATCATCAAAGAAGAGCTTACGGTGCGTGAAACGGAAGCGCAAGTGAGAAACGTCGCCGTGAAATCGCATGTCCGTAGCGCCATTGCTATCCATCCCGATATCGTTTCTCATGCCGAACATCTTTCGCAAGTGCTTGGCACGAAAGTGAAGATAGCTCCCTCAGGGAAAGGTGGACGTGTCGTTATCGAATATTATTCCTCGGAAGATCTTGATAATATTTTCAAACGCCTTGAGGAGTGATGACGCCATATGTTGAGAATCGTTTTGTCACGCCATTGGAAGATGGCGTTTTTTTATGTTATGATGAACAGAGTGTAAAGCATAGAAAACATAGCCGTTTTTCGGCTCGGGTAAGGTTTTCTTCATATGCCGGAAAAAGAGCTCCCAATCGAATCCGCGTCGGGTGTCGCTGGGTTTTTGACAGGGAAAAAGCGACAGTTGATTATCATAGCGGCCATAGCTGTGGCCGTTCTTTTCGGTGTGATGGCATACACGTTGTATAAGCATTCTTCCCCAGTGTTATCAGATGTGACACAACCAGATACGGCATCGGGAACGGCAACAGAAACATCACAGCCTGCTCAAATAGCGATTGATACAGCCTCGAATGCGTCAGCTCCTGCCGCCCCGATACAGCTTTCTGATGATGCGAATTACAAGAGCGAGCATTTTCACATAGGTGATGTCGCGATAGGTGGCGAAGCTGAGTTTTTGCTTTCTGAAGACGGTTCCGGTCCATTGGAAATCAGTTCGATCCGTGGTGAAGCGTTTACAGAAAAGAATAAATCCGAAGTGAAGCTAGTGATCAGTTGGAAAACGAGTAAATTGGCGAAATCAGAGATAGCCTATTCGAAAGGTGTTGGCCAGAATACGAAAACAGTCTCGGAAGACGACTACGGATTCAATCATAGTGTCGTCATTGCCGGTCTTGATCAGGCCTCGACGTATGTGTATACGATCGTTTCAAATGATCGTTTTGGCAATGTTGTGACGAGTGATTCTCATGCAGTATACACTGGCTCCAGGACGGTTTCACTCTTTGATTTGATCGCTGGGGCGATAGGAGAAGTTTTTGGCTGGGCTATCAATAAAAACTGACTATTGTAGAGATAAAAAGTATGCTATACTTTTAAAGAATAAATCCTGTTCCGATTGGATTGAATCACATGCCGTTATATGTAAAAAATAAACATGGAAAGACAATCAAGCTCCTGGTTTCTGCGATAGCAGTAGGAGTGCTGTGTATAGGGTGGTATAATCTACGACCTGTTTTTGCGCAGTCTGCTGAATCATCTATCAACCAAATCGGTCTTTCCGCGTCGCTTTTTAACAGTGAAAACAAGATCATTACCAATGGCACGTACGATATTCGTTTCGCTATTTATTCGAAAGATCGTTCTGATGTCGATCCGTATCCTTCTGATTCCGATAATCGGTTATGGGAAGAAACGCAAAATGTTACGGTCAAGAATGGCATGTTCCGCGTGTTTCTCGGCTCTGTCAATCCCTTGCCGGCTAGCCTCAATTTTCAAAACGGTGATTATTACATCGGTATCCGGATAGGTACTGATTCTGAGATGGTTCCTCGAAGAAAGCTTGGTTCTGTGCCGAGCGCTCTCAACGCGCAATCTCTTCAAGGGAAGCAAGCAGGAACGAAATCTGGTGATCTCTTGACGCTTGGAAGCGGTGGGAAAATCAATATCAAACAATTGCCTACTGGAAAAGGGAAAAGCCAGCTTGTGCTTGGGAATGATAGTCGTTTCAGTGATATCCATGCGCAGAATACCGATGTCAGTACGGATTCAACGATATTTACGCTTGGCGATGGAGCTTCGCTTTCGAATGATTTCCTTTTGAATGTTTCGTCAGCTGATAATTCTCCGGCGTTACGTTTCAATGGTTCGACCGGGCATTGGCAGTTCTCAAATGATGGTGCGACTTTCACTGATTTGAATGCCTCGACTGGCGCCGGTGTGTTCTTACCGCTATCCGGCGGTACGATGACTGGGGATATATCATTCGCTTCGTCGCAAACGTTTACGGATCTTATCAATCTTGGCACGGATACTGTTGGGGATTATGTTTCATCGGTGCTTGCTGGCAGCGGTATAAACGTTTCGGGCTCCGGTGAAGGTTCGACACCAATCGTTTCTGTCAATCTTTTAGCATCTGTGGATGGCGTAGGGTTCACATCGTCACCTTCTGGATTGGAGTTCGCTGGTGCTGGTTCCAACGAAATCGCTTTGATTCAGGGATGTTCGAATGGACAGGGTATAGCATGGAATGGGACGACCCATGAATGGGAGTGTGCAAGCTTCGCTGCAGGACTTACAGGTACCGGTACGGCTGGTTATGTATCGTATTGGGCCGGCACTACTTCGCTTGGATCTGAGGCATATTTGTCTCCTTCTCGTGGAGGTACGGGTATTAATACGGTTTCATCAACTGGTATCCCTTTGGTTTCTTCTGGTGTTTGGAGTGTAGCTTCTTCCCTCTCTGTCGCCCAGGGTGG
>DBUA01000050.1 GCA_002307715.1 Candidatus Moranbacteria bacterium UBA1302 | reverse complement strand
GTGTTGGAATATCGGTGACAGGCTTCGGCGGTTCGGGAGTGCGCGTTGTTGATATCGTCTGTGCAGTCGATTTTTCGGCGGCTTGCCGTTCCATTTCTTGACGAGCCGCTTCAGCAGACGCCTTGGCTCGTTCCTCTGCTTCCCGACGTTTCGTTTCTTTGATTTGAGCTGCCCGCTCGGCCCATTGTTGCCGGAGCGATCGATAGGTCTTTCTTGTCGCGATACTCGCTTCTTGCGAGATGGTATCAAAAGCAATCATGCCTTGCTTTCGCATTTTTCTCATCCAACGAGCTTGTGAGAGCGCAAAAGAACGCAAAGACGATGCTGTTTCTTGCAGCATAAGATTGAAACGTTCCATATTCGGATGCGAAGACGGAGCGTCTGGTTCGTCGCCTTGGATGTAGATATGTCCTGTTTTCGAATCGACGTATTCGTTTGGTATTTCTGGCGCAACGTTTGACTCTTCGGGCGTAAGTGAATCTTGAGGTATTCGTTCTGCGGTGGCAAAGGCGGCTTGACTGAAGACGTTACTGGTAGCCTGTCGAGGATGCGGTTTCGATTCATGATTGTTCGATTCCGGCTGAGGCACCGGCTTAACGATGTCGATAACGATGGTTCCAGCCATGTCGACTTCGTTTCGAAGTGCTGTCCTGAGAAATTGCCGAAACCGTTCGTTATCCATGCGAGCAGCGTTCTTTCTGATGTCTTCAGATGAGAAGAGCGCTAAGAGTTCCGGAGAAGTGACGATAACTTTATCTTCGTCGAGCAGTCGGCCGCTCGATATTTCGACAAAAGTTTTGATAGGATTAGTACGGGATTCTTCTGACGCTAATCCGTCAGCTATATCGGAAAGGGTCTGGTTGCGGAAAAGAAATATCGTCGCATTGCCAGCAACGGAAAAATGGAGATTGTTTTTTTCAAAAACGCCGATCGCTCCATGGAAATTGCCAAGCCAAGCGACATTGCCGTGTTTGACGAGTTCGGCAAGAGCAAGATTGAGCTTGTGGAGAGCCGCCTCGAAACTTTCGATGGCGCCGCGTCTCGGATTTGCGAAGTATTCTTTTTTGGCGACAGACGCCAAGAAATTGACGATATAAGCGGAATCATCACTTTGATCATCGATTTCAAATATGCCGATGAGTATCCCAAGATTATCTTTGGCAATATTTTCACTGACGTAATTGAAAGTTTTGATGAACGGTTCATATGCCCGTTTAGCCGCTATGGGTATTTCGGTTATGGTGCGTCCCAGTTCCGGAAGCGGCTGAGTCTTTTCAAATCGTTTCTTTTCTGGCATAGCGAGTAGAAAAAGCGGCTTGCGCTAAGGTTGCGAATCGACTGCAGGAAGAGTCATCTCGCTTCCGCGGATTGAAGACGGCGGATTGCGACACCGTATTCGTATAGTATACCATATTTTAGAAGAGAGAAAAGCTTTTCCTCGGGGTTTTTGACGCTTTTCATGTTTCGTATCCAACAGCAGACATTTTGACTTTTCAGCCCTCCTCTCATATACTTCAATGGAGAAGGAGGGATCTCATCCGGTTTCTGTATATTATGCCCTATGTCGCTTGCACTGTTTGATACGCTGTTCGGTTCGAAATCGCGATCACGCCTTATCCGATTCTTTCTTTTGAACCCAGAAGGAGAGTTCACGGCTGCCGAAGTTTCTGAGAAGACGATGATACCGAAGGCTGATACATCGCGAGAACTCGTCCGGCTTTCAAAGATGAAGTTAGTCATCGGAAAAAATCGAAAAGGCAAGAAATTCTTCGTTGTCAATGAAGAATTCCCGTTTTATGTCGAGTTGAAGAGCTTGGTATCAAAGCTGAATGTCCATGCCCAGTCCCAGGTGTTCCGGAAGCTTAAGATAGTCGGCGAAGTGAAGCTTATTCTCATCAGCGGACTCTTCCTCAACTATCCTAAGAGCAAAGTCGACATGATTCTTGTCGTAAACAATGTGAATCGGACGAAGCTGAAGCACGCTATTTCTTATCTTGAGGCCGAAGTCGGGAAGGAGATCCGTTTTGTTCTCATGAACAATGAGGAACTCCATTATCGCCTCAATATGCTTGATCGTTTCCTCATTGAGTTTCTCGAAAATCCATACGAAGAAGTGACAAACAAGGTTCCTGAGCTCAAGCGGTTTGTTGCCGGCTTGAAACGCTAGTTCTGAGGCGAGTAAGATAAAAAATCAAGAACGCGTATGCTTACCGGAGCGGTTATCTTGTTCGGTGCCATTATTGCCGGCCTCTTGGCATGGCTGATTGCTGTGCTTCGCAGCCATTCAGGTTCTGATAATCGTGAACAATCTGAACTTGCGGACCGTATCGAGACGCTCGATCGTCGTTTTGATGAGCGACTGCACCTTATTGCTGGAGCGATGAATCAGCAGTTAGCCCATTTCCAGCACACGCTCGATCGTCGTCTTGACGATAATGGGAAGCGTCTCGATGAGCGTCTCGATGGAGCAGCTCGATCATATGCGGATGTACAGCGAGGCTTGGCTGAAATGCGTCAGTCGAGCGAGCGCATTCTTGAAGTAGGTCGTGAGGTGGCCTCTCTCCAGGAAATCCTGAAGGCACCGAAGATTCGTGGCGGCTTTGGAGAACTTATGCTCAAAGATCTGCTCGGACAGATGCTACCAAAAGAGCATTTCGAATTACAGCATGCATTCAAGAGCGGTGAAGCGGTTGATGCGCTGATCCGTCTTAAAGGGGGGTCGGTGAGTATTGATTCTAAGTTTCCCCTTGAGAATTTCAAAAGGATTCTGGAAGCGAAGGCAGATGATGAGCGGAAAGCGGCTCGCAAAGTGTTTTATGCTGATGTGAAGAAGCATGTCGATGCCATTGCGTCGAAATATATCGTTCCGGAAGAAGGGACTCTTGATTTCGCATTGATGTATATACCGGCAGAAAATGTTTATTATGAAGTCATCATCAAAGATGATGATGATCAGGGATTGCTTGATTATCTGACGAAGAGGCGTGTCATACCGGTGTCACCGAACTCATTGTATGCCTATATGCGGACGATCCTTTTCGGGCTCCAGGGGTTGCAGATAGAGAAACGCGCTAAAGAAATCATGGGACAGCTTGAGAAGCTTTCGCGCGAGCATGAGCGTTTTGAACGAGAATTCGAAGT
>DBUA01000012.1 GCA_002307715.1 Candidatus Moranbacteria bacterium UBA1302 | reverse complement strand
GTCTTCCCTGTACCAGGAGGACCAAGCAGCAACACACCCTTCGGAATTTTTGCTCCCATATTAAGAAACTTCTTCGGATGCCGAAGAAACTCAACCACTTCTTGAAGTTCAGTTTTTGCTTCTTTCGCGCCAGCAATATCATTGAAAGTAAGCTTCTTTTTCTTGTCTTTCGGGTCAAGAACACGAGCTCGGCTTGTCCCAAAAGATAACGCTTGGGCATTGCCTCGCTGCGCCTGACGCATCATAAACCAAATAAACAGCGATATGAGTGCGAATGGAAGTAAAAAAGGCAAAAGCGTCACCATCCAAAAACTCAGTCCGGATTCTTCTTTAACTTCAATTGACACATCTGACAAATTCTTAGCTTCAACGCCATAATTATCCAATGTTTCAGTCAATGAACTCTCGGCTTCCTTCATTGCTACTTGCTTTTTATCATCCTTCATTACGATATTAAGCGTATTGGATGTTACGGTAATTGTTTTGACTTGAGACTGATTTATTTCCTCCACCAATGCACTCAATGAAATCTGCTCTGGTTTCTGAGAAGGGGATTGATAAAGAACAAAAATTCCTAAAACAAGCATCAAAGCCACCAAAATCGTTGGAAGATTTCGAGAAATTTTTTCCATAATGATAATTTAAGATTATTGTGAAACAAGCAAAACTATTGTATCACCCATTCGTGCCAATTTCAAGCCACAAAAAGCTATTCTTTTGTGTTTTTGTTTCGTACTCCGAATAATTTTCACTATTTCCCGTATCGTGCCTTTTGACGGCGGATATCCGCCTAAAAACGGGGTCACTATCATTCTCAACACATAACGTACGGAAGCATCCGGATAAGACGCTATTTCAGAACATGAGAAAGTCACTCGGTCAGATGTTTTTTTTAATGAAGATAATACCGGCGCAGACTGAGCCAAATAGTCATAATCATCCGCAAGAAGTGCCGCATTTTCCGCAAGAATAGCCTTCAACCTAGGTTGATATTCTCGTTCTAACATGGGCAAAAGATCATGTCTGATGCGATTACGCAAAAATAACCGGCTCTTATTGCTCAAGTCTTCCCGATATGAGATGTTTTTTTGGGCAAGATACTTCACTATTTCATCACGTTTCATTCCCAAAAGAGGTCTCAGAATAAATCCATTTTTTTGGCGCATCGATGCAAGCCCTTGCATACCTGATCCACGTAAAAGCCTCAGCAGGAACGTTTCAGCTTGGTCATCTTCATTATGTGCAATAACGATAGCAGCAGCACCATTATCTTTCCTAAGGGACTCAAAAAAATCATATCTTACAGATCGTAATCGTGATTCCGCATTCTTTCCGACTTTAAGATATGAATGATATATGGAGCATGGCAATCTATATGAGCCAGCCGCAGAACGTACAAGCGCTTCATCTGCCTCAGAATCATCGCCACGTAAGTGATAATTCACATGTGCCACGTGAATGGAGAGCTCGTATTTCTTTGATAAACAATACATCACATCGAGAAGGCACATGCTATCAGGACCTCCGGAAACCGCCACTATCAATGTATCGCCTTTTTGCCATAATCCATATTGGAAAACATCATTCTGAACCCTCTTTAAGAATGATTGGGGGAATATGGACGATATTTTCCGACCATCATCAGAAGGCAGAATGTTTTTTGACAATATCGTAGGTTTTTTTGATAGCTTCTTCAAGTTTCCCTTGCTCATTTTCAATCGTGTAATCATAAATATCGGTGTGTTTGAGCCACTCCTGAGAATATTCCATCCGTTCACGAATAAAAGTCTCCGAAGGGTTGTCGCGTTTTCTGATGCGCTGTTCCAATATTTCCAATGGAGCACTTACCAAGATAGCTATGATTTCAGGGAACATCTTTTTTGCAGCTTCAACCCCCTTATAGTCTATCTTCCAAATACCGATTTTTCCTGATTGAATAATACGTATCAACTCTTGTTTCGTCACGCCATACAAGTTTCCATTGTACTGTTCAGCATATTCCGCAAATAATCCTAAAGCTATTTTTTCGCGAAAAGCTTCAAGTGAGAGGAAATAATATGGGTTTCCTTCGCTTTCTCCAGGGCGCATATCACGCGTTGTAGTGGTTATAGCCCTTTCTATGGGCAATAATTCCGATAAACCATTAATGATGGAATCTTCTCCGGCCCCTGACGGACCAGAAATGATAAAAAGGTTTTTCATATTATCAACACCCATACAACAAATGATACAAAAGCACCCTGGCTCAGTAGAGGACAGGGTGCTTCAAGCTTTTTATGCTTCTTTCTTCTTGTCGTTTTCTTTAACTGGCAGAAGCCCCATCCTATGAGTCTTCGGTTCTATGGAAAGGATATTCCATGTGTATGTTTCTCCTTCCTTAAAGACTTCTTCGATCTTCTTCCCTGGATAAACATCCTGGAATTCGCTCACATGTGCCAACCCGTGAATATCTTTATCAAGATAGACAAAGGCTCCAAAATGGTTGATTTTATCCACTTTTCCAGAAACAATATCCCCAACTTTATATTTTTCGAGGACCTCATCCCATGGGTCTTTCTTCAATGCCTTCATTGAGAGCGAGATGCGGCTATCTTCAATACCGATAATTTTAGCTTCTACCTGGTCGCCCGTCTTAATGACCTCACGCGGATCATCAATCAACTGCCATGCGAGCTCAGAAATATGCACTAATCCTTCAAGCTTATCTGAAGGTTTTTTATCACCATCGTTTGTTGGGGGAGTAAATTTTACGAAAGCGCCAAAATCAACAACTCCGCTCACTTCACCCTCAATAATATCGCCCACTTTAAGGAGGTTAATCAACTCGCGCTCTTTTTCGCTTTGTGCAGCCTTTTCGCTAACAATAAGCTTCTCTCCGTCCCGATCGGCATCAAGAATTCGTACTTGGATTTCCTGTCCGATCAGTTTCTTCAAAAGATCTAAGATTTTATTCTTATCCCCATCTTCGACGCGAGGATAATGTTCGCTTGAAAGCTGAGAAACAGGGAGAAATCCCACAATACCATTGATTTCAACCATAAGGCCTCCCTTATTGGCTTCGGAGACCTTAGTAATCACCACTTCGCGATTTGTAAGTTTATGTTCAATATCTTCCCATGCTTTTTCATACGAAGCCTCACGGATAGAGAGCTCTATCATGCCATCCTCATTTTCATATGACATGAGCGTCGCAGTGACTGTCGTTCCAACTTTAAGCCTGCCCTCTGGCCCAAGACCATCACGCATTTCTTTTCCTAAAACAATACCGGTTCCAAGCGGCCCAAGATCAATCAAAGCTGAAGCTGCAGCGACATAAATGACCGTTCCTTGGATAACATCTCCAATTTCTGGTATTTCAACAAGATGATTCATCAACAAATCATCCATCCGAGATGTTTTAGCTTGTTCTGGTTCTTGTATTGGCTTTGTCATAATTATCAATACATCTTTATTGCGGATATGCCAACCGCCTACTTAGTAATTAACAGCATATTTTAGCCTCAAAATAAGGAAAACACCTTATTTTAGGTGTTCAGACAATATACCTCCAATCAAGGATTCACAAACATCCTTGTATTCAGTTGTATTATCTAATTACACCTTCGTATGAGCTTCTTTTATACTATACTAAAATGCTTTTTTTAGCAAGAGGAAGCCTTTATTACATGTTATACACAATAAGATTTCCCTTTTCACAAACACATTCTACCCCTTAAATACAATAAAATATACAGTTATCCACTTAATATCCACTTTTTTCGTATTTTTTATCATAGTTATCAACAATATCCCGTGCTATAATAACGGTCGCTGTTGATAATTTTCGGTTGCTATGAACAATGAAGAGCTCTGGAAAGCTGTCCTTGGACAGATAGAACTTTCCATATCAAAGGCGAACTTCGTCACCTGGTTTAAGAATACCAGTATATTGGAGAACCAAAATGGTCTTATCACTATTGGAGTCCCCAATGGATTTGCAAAAGAATGGCTTGAAAATAAATACAATATCTACATATTGAAGGCTCTAAAAAGCCTCGATCCAAATATCCAAGAGATTCGCTGTATCATCGCGCCGGAAAAATCAGTATCAACTATCGATTCCATCAAGAATGTCGACGCCATCAAACCACCAGAAAATGGAGGGTTTGTCCGAAAAAAACTCATTGAAAAACCGTCTTTTACATCTTCAACAGCAACTTCAACGCCCATTCCGCACGAAACAAACCTTAATAGCCGTTATACATTTGAAAATTTCATCGTTGCAGAAAACAACGAACTTGCTCGCGCTGCTTGTTATGCTGTTTCACAAAACCTAGGGTTAGCCTACAATCCTCTATTTATCTATGGTGGCGTTGGACTCGGAAAGACACACCTCCTCCAATCCATCGGTAACGAAGTCGTGAAAAACGCTCCTGAAAAACGGATAAAATATATTAATTCTGAGCGATTTACAACAGAACTTGTCGATTCCATCAAAAATCAGAAAATTGATAAATTCAAGGAATACTATCAACAAATGGATTTGCTCATCATTGATGATGTACAATTTCTTTCAGGCCGTGAAAAGACCCAAAATGAATTTTTTCATATATTTAATTCCCTCTATCAGCTTGATAAGCAGATAGTCATTTCAAGCGATCGTCCTCCAAAAGCCATTCCAACATTGGAAGATCGGTTACGTTCACGTTTTGAAGGCGGAATGATAACTGATATTAGTCGACCAAATTTAGAAACACGCATCGCCATTCTAGAATCAAAAGTATCAGAAAAAGGCTTTTCACTTGACCCTGCTTCACTAAAATATATTGCAGAAAATATATCCCAGAATATCCGTGAACTAGAGGGTGCTCTTAATAGAGTTATCGCTTTTTGTGAATTCCATAAGATACCTGCTAATCTCGAAAATACACAAAAAATACTCGATCAACTTATAGAAAACAATAAGAAATCCATACAAATTGATGATATTTTTAATGTCATCACAACATTTTATGATGTTACAAAAGAAGATTTGATAAAAAAGGGTCGAAAAAAAGAGATTTCACACCCGAGACAAGTCATGATGTATATACTACGAAATGAACTTCAAACTCCATTTTCTACTATTGGAGAACTTCTTGGCGGTCGTGACCATACAACAGCACTCCATGCATTTGAAAAAATAGAAAAAAATAAAGACACTCACAGCCGTCTCAAGGAGGAATTAGCCACACTACGAGAACGATTGTACTATAACTAATGTGGATAACCATGTATAACCAGGAATTATCCGTGGATGACAACTGTATAAGACATATATCTTCCGTGGATAAAATAGACTACTTTCTAAAGTATCCACAAAAATATTTTTATAACCACAAGAAATATCAAAACTAACCATACATGCGGTTTAAAATAAACGCTACAACAAAAGCTTATTTCTGAGTTATCCAGATATCCACCGTACTAAGTTATAATAAGATTTTTTTAAATAATATTTTTATATTTTATTCATTAAAGATTCCTCTATGAAACTTATCTGTACTCAAGAGAACATTGATCGGGTAGTGACCTATTTGGAACGTGTTATTGGAAGACAGTCTACTCTGCCTATATTAAGTAATTTTCTTTTAGAAACGGAAAAAGGACGTTTAAAGATTTCTGCAACAAATCTTGAAATAGGTGTTGTAGCATATATTGGTGCAAAAATAGAAAAAGAAGGGAAAATAGCCGTACCCGCAAAGATTATCGGAAATTTCATCCATAATCTTCCAAAGAGCGATGTTTTGGAAATAGAATCAGATGGAAAAAGTCTGTTGATAAATAATGTTTCGCATAAGATGAAAATAAAAGGGCTTGACGGCAAGGATTTTCCGATAATTCCGCAATATAAAAAGGATTATTTTTTCTCTTTTCCTGCGCAAGAGCTTAAAAATGCTCTTTCTAGACTGTTATTTTGTGTTAGTCTTAATGAATCGAGATTGGAATTGACGGGAGTACATATATTTTTTTATCAGGATGCTATTCATCTCGCTGCAACCGATAGCTTTCGTTTAGCTGAGGAAATAATACCGTTTACTGATCATGCTGCCGGCTATGATGATTTTTTGAAAGAAAATGCCTCACTTATACTTCCAAATACGACACTTCAGGAAATAATGAGAATCATTACCCCCGAAAGCGATGAGGTAAAAATTGCCCTTGAAGAAAACCAGGTATTTTTTGAAATTGATGGTATACAGATAATATCGCGTGCTATTAATGGAAAATACCCTGATTATAAACAAATTATACCGCAGACATTTACGCTTCAGGCGGTATTTAAAAAAGAGGATATACAGAGGGCTATCAAGATAGCAAACACGTTTTCTTCATATAATGCCAACGAAATAACGCTTTCTTTTGATCCTGAATCGAAAAAATGTGTTGTAACATCTGTTTCACAAGAACTTGGAGAAAATGAAACTATTTTGGATGTAGAATATCTTTCCGATGCCGGAAAGCTTTCCATGGTATTTAATCCTCGATATGTATTAGATGGAATTAATGCTCTTTCTGGTGATAGAGTGCTTTTTTTGGCTAATACTGCGTCAACCCCAGCTGCAATAAGAATGTTAGATACAGAAGGACATTCTGATGAAAAATATCTGTATATAGCTATGCCTATCAGGAAATAATCTCGTATGAAAACTCTGAAAGACTTGCTTCCTAAGAGGCCAGTAGGGGATATATTGGAGGTTCTTGATGAAAAAACAGTCTTTTTTGTATGTAAAAGAGTTATTGTAGAAGAATATGGAGTGAGAGGTGGTGAAAATATTATCCCTAACTTCTATGGAGATAAAAAACTATTCCTTGCGCCAAGGAGTTCTTTGTGGTCAAGTGAAATATGGTTACAAAGAGAACATATACGCAAAAGGATGAATGAAATGCTTGGTTCAGAGGCTATTGTAGAAGTGAAAATATCGCAACAACAATAATGTATTACCTTCCGTTTTTCTTCTGATTGTGGTATACATGAGGAACACAAGTCTTTATTTTTTGTATGGTTTTTCTAAAAAAGAAACGGAGAGTACCCGGAGAAAGGGAACAAAAGAAGTTTCTTTCATGGAAGCTTTTTTTTAGGATATCAATTGTAGTTGTCGGTATCGTTTTTGTGAGCATAATAGGCGTATTCGCTTATATTGCGAAAGATCTTCCAAGTGCGGGGAGCGTTACTGATCGTTTCATAGCGGAATCGACAAAAATTTATGATAGAACCGGAACGCATCTTTTGTATGATGTCCATGGTGAAGAAAAGCGTACGGTGATAGCTTTTTCGGATATGCCTGATGTCGCTAAATATGCGACTATAAGTTTGGAAGATCAGGATTTCTATTCACATTACGGTATTAAGCTTTCGTCTATACTTCGAGCAGTGTTCAAGGATATAGTAAGCTTTGGTGTTTCTCAGGGTGGGTCTACGATTACGCAGCAGTTTGTGAAGAATTCACTTCTTTCAAACGAAAAGACTTTGACGCGAAAAGTGAAGGAGGTCATACTTTCTTTTGAAATGGAGGCAAAATTTTCGAAAGATGAAATATTGGCCATGTATCTTAACGAGATACCGTATGGGTCGAATGCTTATGGTATTGAAGCTGCCGCACAGACTTTTTTTGGTAAGCCAGCTAAAGAATTGACGCTTGATGAAGCAGCTCTGATTGCTGCATTGCCACAAGCGACGGCATATTATTCACCGTATGGATCGCATAGGGATGCTCTTGTGGCTCGGAAGAATTATGCGTTAAGACAGATGGCAAAGCTTGGTTATATCACTGATGACCAGGCGAATGATGCTATCAATACTGACACACTTTCAAAAATACAGACGCAGAAAAATATTATTGCTGCGCCGCATTTTGTTATGTATATTAAGGATTATCTCCAACAGAAATATGGAGATGCCGCAGTGGAACAAGGCGGGTATAAAGTGATTACGACGCTTGATTGGGATAAACAGCAAGCAGCTGAAAAAGCAGTGGTTGATGGAGCCGAAAAAAATAAGAAATGGAATGCTGCTAATGCCGCGCTTGTCGCTATTGATCCTAAGACGGGGCAAATTCTTGCAATGGTCGGTTCAAAGGATTATTTCGGCGCGGTAGAACCAGCCGGGTGTATAGCTGGAAAATCATGTACATTTGAGCCGAATATAAATATCGCCGTCACTGATCAGCAGCCAGGATCATCTTTTAAACCGTATGTCTATTTAACAGGATTCACGAAGGGATATCTTCCAGAGACCATGTTGTATGATGTCGATACGGAATTCAGTACAGTAGAAGGTGAAAATTATAAGCCGCAGAATTATTCTGGGACGTTTAATGGTCCGGTGCAGGTAAAGAAAGCGCTCGGAGGATCGCTCAATATTCCGGCTGTAAAAATGCTTTATCTCGTCGGCGTAAACGATGCGATAGATATGGCTAAGAAGCTCGGTATCACTGGGCTGGATAATAAGAATGATTATGGCTTGTCTCTCGTGCTCGGTGGTGGTGATGTGAAATTGCTTGATCATGTGAGCGCATATGCCACGCTTGCTACTGGGGGTATACGACATAATAAGACAGCTATTCTGAAGATTGAAGATTCTAAAGGGCAAACGATGGAAGAATATAAGCAGGATGCTGGTGAGCGTGTGGTTGATGAAAAATATGTTGCCATGCTGGATTCTATCCTTTCTAATAATGAAAACCGAGCGTGGGTATTTGGAGAAAATAGTCCGTTACGGTTTGATACGAGACAAGTAGTGGCAAAAACAGGAACTACGAACGGGTTTCGTGATGGATGGACTATGGGTTATACACCATCGCTTGCCGTCGGAGTGTGGGCTGGAAATAATGATAATTCATCCATGGTGACTGGATCGGATGGTGTCAATGTCGCCGCACCTATTTGGCGGGAGTTTCTTGATACGGTATTAACGAATTATCCGACGGAAGAATTTCCGAAGTATAATCCTGATGATGAGATCGGTGATGGTGACGGTAAGACTGATAAGCCGATGCTAAACGGTGAGCTTGAACAGAAGGAAAATCTGAAAGTATGTGCTATCCCGGGGAATAAGGGCGATTATTGTATCGCGAATAAATATTGTCCTGATGGAAAGTCTGAGAAAAAAGATTTTCTGAATATCCATAGCATCCTTTACTATGTGAATCGTGATGATCCGCGAGGGGATATTCCTGAACATCCGGAAGATGATTCTCAATATAAGAATTGGGAAGAGGGAGTAAAAAAATGGTACAAGGATAATAAGCAGAAAGGAAAAATAACCGACGCTCCGCCAGAAGACGAATGCAGTGAAAATGATTTCAAAAAATATCAGCCGGACGTGAGTCTTTCTTTGCCGAGCAGCGTGTCTACGGGAAGTGTGACTTTGAAGGCAAAAGTAGATGCTCCCTATGGTGTGAAGACTATTACGTTTTATGTTGATGGGGACCAGGCATGCTCTGGTGATTCAGAATCGTGTTCTTATGATGTCCCGGACAGCAAAAGCGGGTCGTCGATCACTGTCAAAGTGAAGGTCGTGGATGATAATGGGAACACATCTTCTGATCAAGAATCGGTCAGTGTGGATTCTTGAGTCCAATTTCTTGAGAGGGATTGCCGTAGATGAATTCGGAATAGCGTCGGAATCGGCGCATGTCCCCATAGGCGGCCGATTTAAGAAGGCGCACTTCGGCGAGCTTCTCGTTTATTTTCCAACGGTAGACCTGCCGCACCACTTCGTTGCCTTCTTCGGAGAGGATATCTTTCTTGAGGGTAAAGAGTTCGCTTTCCAGCGAAGATATTTTTTCGTGGTTGAGGTCTGGGTAGTCGAGAGTGGGATTTTCTTCTTGCCCGGAAATGAAGACTTCTCGCTGCTTCTCGCGCTCTTTCTTGTCTCCGTGGAAGTATTCGTATGATTGGAAGGAGCCGATTTTTTCAAAACGAGAATACCACTTGGCATCAAGCGGCTGCCCCGACACTGATTCTTTGTGGGAATTGGGTGCTTCGAACATAAACAAAAAACTTTGCTATAATGAAGTATAGCATAACGTGATGAGAGTAGTTCCTCAGTAAGCGTAGATGAGGAGAAGCTTGTGTTTTTAGAGCGGCATTTCCATAAGGATGCGATTTTCGCCATCGGAGTATGATCCATCGCTGTCAATCAATGAGAATCCGTATTTGGCGTAGAGCTTTTCGAGCTCATTGCCTTCCCTGAAGTGGAGCGTGATCTTTTTGACACTCTTGAGGCGGCGGGCTGATGAGAGGAATTTCTTCATGAGGGTGCCTGCGAGTCCTTTGCCGCGGAAATCGGGATGAACGAGAAGCGAAACGAGGTTGAAGTTGCTCGTATCGTCGAGAACGGTTCTTCCTATGACGAACCCAACAGGACGATTGCCGGAGAATGCGATGAATCCACGAGGAAATCGGCTTATGTCAGCGGAAAATTCGCTGAGCCACCCCGCTGTCCGTAAGGAGCGGGTAAAGTGGCTGTTATGGAAGCGTTCCACATCGTGGAATGTTTTCCGCTGGACAGTTCGGAGCGAAATGATGGTGAGAGTTTCCATAGTCGGGTGCATACCACTCGGAGGAGGCGCTCAGCGCTAGCGATCTTTAAGAATTTTCTCGTAGAGCGAGATATGTTTTTCTGCTGTTGTAGAGATATCGAAGTGTTCTTCCGCGTACTCCCGGCATCTGTGCCGATCGAAGCGTTCCGGATGTTTCGCGGCTTCGGCAAGCGCGTCGATATCATCTGAAAGGAAGGACACCCTCGTGTCTGTGAGAAGTTCAGGAAGCGGATCGACAAGTGTCCCGATGACCGGCGTGCCGCACGCGAGCGCCTCGATAGAGACTCTCCCAAATGTTTCCGGGCGCGCTATAGGGAAGAGGAGTGCTTCTGAAGAAGCGATGAGCGCGAGGAGTTCCTCATAATCCATGCGTTCAACTAGCCGTATATCCCCATTGATATGCGGCGCGATCTCCTGTTCATAGTAGGCTTGGCGCTCTGAAGAGGTTCCGATGCGACCGACGATAGTGAGCGGCTTTTCCGCTTTTTTCGCTATGGCGATGGCGGTATGGATGCCTTTTTGATCGGTAATCCTTCCTATAGTGACAAGCCCTTTCCCGGATTGATAAGATGGCATGATGCTTTCTAGTGGGATACCAGGGTAGATGCAGTGGTCGGCTCCCATCTTTGAGCGTTGGATTTCAGTGAGCGCTACGGTTATGGCTCCGGATTCTTTGAGGAGAGCATAGTCGCTCGGCTTCATGTGGTTATGGAGCGTGATGACGGATGGGATGGAGAGATTTTCCGCGGTGGCGTAACCGTATCGTTGCGATGATATATGGACGAGATCGAATTCTTTCTGGTACCCCAAGACCTTTACTTGGCTTGAAACGATGATGTTGTGCCGCGCCTGTTCGCTCATCGAATGGAACTCGGAGTCGTTCCAGATGCTTTTTTCAAGCGTCGGGATAAGCCGCGCTTTTGTTTTGAAATCTCCCGGGGCGAAGAGCGTGACATCGACGCCACATGCTACGAGAGCATCCGCAAGTTGGGAGGTGGTGAGTTCTGGTCCCCCAGTCTGACCAAAGGGAGGCGATACGAAAGCGACTCTCATGCGTTTTTTTTGAAGAATGAATCAAGCAGTTCCGAATAGTAGCGTTCTTTTATCTCAGGTGTGCCGACTATCCGGAGTAAGTCGAATCCTGGCGTCGTGTTCATTTCAATGAATACTGGGCAGCCATCCGTGTCAAACATGAAATCGAGAGAGTAGTTTATGTTGTCGAATAAGGAGAGCTTTTTGTTGATTCCTTCCGCTGCTTGGAGGGCGGCTTCTGGGATCTTATCTGCCGGTACAAGGACTGCTGAGGCGCCTTGATGAAAATTTGTAAAGAGTGATCCGCGTTTCGCTATCCGAGAGAGTGCGTAGACTAGCTTTCCGGAAACATATACGAGGCGGAGATCGGCGATATCTCCAGGGTTTGAGAATCTGGGTATCCCAGCTGTTTCTACGAATTCTTGGACAAGGAGCGGGTAGGTAAGGGTTCCTTTAGTGGTGAGGGATTTCCCCCCAATAGTGACTTCTTTGCCTCCGGACCCGTAGACTTCTTTCATGACGACTTTTTCGGTGCGGATCTTTTCGAAGGTGGCAGCGAGTTGAACATCATCTTCGGTGAGGAAGGACACCGGCATGAAATCCGAGAAGGCGAGGTATTGTGAGAGTTTGTTGTCGAACTGTGTCCTGAAAAGAGGAGAATTCACTACGGGGAATTTTTCAAGCATTGAGCGCTTGGTGTCGAAGAGTGCGTAGTCACGTTTGCCGGCAGTCTTATCGAATACGACATCAGGCCGGACTGGCTGCTCGATGTGTACCCAGGTGTTCTCATCAAAAGTCCACGCTTTCAAGAATGTCCCTGACGTATCATCGTACCAGTCGATGCTTGCCCGGTACGTTGATATTCCGCGCTGCTTGGCGTATGCGTAGAAATCCTCAAAGGATCTTCCCGTTTCCGGAGAATCCTTGAAGGGAGTCTCGACGGACCAATCATCTCCGCCGTAGATGATAACGATATTTTTTCCGGCCATAATATATGGTTATTATTTGGTTACGTCGACAAGAAATCTCCCTAAGTTTTTCCTTCCTATGATGATCGGGTAATTGAGGGAGGACCTATCGGTTATGTTGCAGGAAGCGAGAACTTCTGTTTCATCCATTATGAAGGGGATCTTTATTACCGGTCTGATGGATGCGCCATGTGAAGAAAAGACCACGGAGATGCCGGCCAGATCCGGAATAGAATCCTTGTGTTTTTCGAACAGTGTTTTCTTGATTTCTGATTCGCGCTCAGGGGAAATATCTTCTGGAGCAATGACGCTTTTGAACCCTTCCACAGCGCTGCCGAAGCCGAGTTCGCGGGCGAGTTCGGTGTCGATGGAGGTGGAGTCGGCACCGGTGTCGATCTTCGCTTCGACTTCGATTTCTTTGCCATCCTTGCCGATGAGCTTCACTTTCTCGACGGAGCCGATGACACGCTTGCCAGAGAGTTCCTCGACCGCTTCTTCGATCTCGCCACCGAAGAGGTTCTGGCCGACACGAATACCACGTTCAGTTGTCTTGATTTTGAGCCCAGAAACGCGCTTAAGACGGTCTTTGAGTCCGGAGAGATTTGCGAGCTGAATGGAAAGTCCGGGCCGAGCATTTAGTTCGAGTATGACGGGACCGCGTTCACGATCGATAGCGATGTCTGCACCGAGAAAACCGAGACCGGAAACCTCTTGCGCAACCACAGACATTTTGAGGACTTCTTTCCAGTAAGGTATCTTGATTCCTGAAAGTGCGAGCCGTGTTCCTGGAATATATTCGATGATGTGACCTTTGCCAAGAATAGCTGTCGTTGTTGTGCCCGTCGCCATATCGATACCGACACCGATTGCTCCTTGCTGAAGATTAGCCTTGCCACTGGAGGCTTGAGTAGGCAGACGGAGCATCGCCATGACCGGGACGCGGTTGAAAACGATGACTCGTATATCCGGTATGCCCTTGTAGGCATAAGGCTTGAATGTCTTGAGCAACGTTAAACGTTCTTCAAAGAAGGCGATATCGGGAATATTGGCGAGCGAGAATGATCCGTCAAGGATATTTCGAATATGTGTCTTGATATCGTCTATGGCTATCGTTGACCCGTCTGCTTTGATCCATGTGTCTGGGCGTCCTTTTTTGCGGGCGTAAACCACGAGGATCCCTTCGCCACCGAATCCGCGATTCGGTTTGAGCGCGAAACTGCCAGGAAGCGTTGTCCAATCGAATGACTCAAGTTCATCGTGCGTTCGAATGCAAGCTATCAATTTTGGAACGCCTAACCCAGCCTTCTTCAAGGTTCGTTTGCAAAGAAGCTTATTGTCAGCAAGTTCACGGTTTTTTTTGCGATTGAGCGGGCGGATATATTCGAGATTCCGCGCGTTCATGCCGAGTAGCCCGTGGCTTTTTCGGATGAAATCAAGCATACGATTTTTATTGTATATACTTGAAGATCTTTCGGAATCGGATGTATTCCGCGATTCTGAGACCAGTCCATTTTCCGAGTGAGAAATTGATAACGAAGGTCAGAAGGACAACCCACGGAAAACGCAGAACGAAAAGAATAAGTCCGTCCCAACGAATGAGGAAATAACCGACAAGCGATATGCCGAGAGTTTCTACGGCAAGTATGAATGCCATGCGGTTGCCTTTTTCGATTTGGGTTGCGACGAATTTTTCGGCGATTGTGATCATGATAAGCAAGGGGAATATGTCGACGCTTGCTAAACCGGTGCGGTGTTGTATGCCTCCAAAAACGAGTATGCTTAAGATAGATAGCGATACGATTGAGAGTGTCATCGCGACGCGGGGAAGATAGAGGATGCGAAACCGTTTGAGAATGTAGCGTGAAATCATGCCTACGAGAATAACGGATATGAATATGGCGATTCCATATTTGAGACCGTTCGGGTCGAAAGCTATGAGTGCGAAAGTGATGATTGATGGTGTATAGATGCCGAATGCTTTAATGCCGATGACCTGTCGAAAAAAAGCAACCATTGTTGCGACAACGGGTAGCATGAGTAGGAGCGCTATGGTTTGAAGCGGCACCCCTTGCTCAACCATAAAATTAATGAATGGATGATAGAGCATAGCCAGAGAGTTAATGTGATATCGCCCGGTGGGATTGATTCTAACGTCAGGATTCGAGAATGGCTTCTATTTTACGACGATGAGTATGACATATAGCAAGAGCGAGAGCATCGGCAGCATCATCCGGTTTTGGGATAGTTGAAAGCTTGAGGATGACTTTTACCATTGTTTGTACTTGCTGCTTATCGGCGCGGCCGTAATTTGTGAGAGCTTGTTTGACTTGTAATGGTGTATAACTTCCTATTCTAACACCAAAACGCTCTAAAGTCAAGAGTATGACGCCACGAGCTTGGGCTACGGCAATGGCTGTTTTTTGATTGTTAAAAAAGAAAAGTTCTTCAACGGAAGCTTCTTGTGGTTGAAACTTCTCTAAGAGTGCCCGGATATCATCCGCTATTTCAAGAAGACGTTTTTCGAGAGGAAGATTTTTCGATGTTGAAATATGACCGAAGCTGACTACGGTTATTTCTCCGTTGTCGCTATCTGTGATACCCCAACCGACAGTTGCTGTGCCAGGATCGATGCCGATGATACGCATAGGAAGACGTGGGAGGGGCCGTAGCGCGTCTTCGTACGGCAACGACCATGCTTAGCGGAGATTATCCCAAACAGCTTGGATATCCTGGTGATCTTCGAGCAATTCTTTGAGTTTTTGGTATTTCTCGATATCTATTTCAGAAAGCTCCACTGATTGGTTTGGAAGATACCCGAGTTCGGCGGATTCTGGAACCAGATTATTTTTTTCAAAATAAGTTCGAACGGCCTGGAGATCTTCTGGTTTTGTTATGACGAGGAAGACGTCGTCTTCGATGCGAAAATCGTCAGCGCCTGATTCGATGGCTTCTGTCTCGAGTTTTTCGGCGGAGTGTTTCTCGAGCGAAAAGACGATGACACCGGAGCGGTTAAACATAAACGAGACCGATCCAGAAGGGACGAATTTACCTCCATTTTTGGTAAGCAATGATTTTACTTCGCTGACGGTTCGATTTTTATTATCCGTTAAGCCTTCAATGAGCAATGCGACTTGTCCAGGGCCATAGGCTTCGTAGAGCACTTCTTCGATTTGCACACCATCTTTTCCTATTCCGGCTCCAGCTTTGATGGCTCGTTCGATGTTGTCTTTCGGCATATTGAAGCTACGAGCGGTATCGATAGCTAGACGGAGTTTGAAGTTCATATCCGGATCGGCGCCTTCACGAGCGGCGATAGTGATGAGTCGGCCGAATTTCGTAAAAACAGCCGCCCGTTTGTTGTCTTGTGCCTCTTTCCGATGTTTGATTCCTGACCATTTATTGTGTCCTGACATAAGCGGTTTTTGATAAAAGGTTGATGGATTTCCTGCGTATCAGTAATCGCCGGAACACATCTATTGTACTGATTTTTTCGAGAGAATCAAGCTTTTCGTCCTACAAGGCTTTCTGAAAAACGCCTAAAGATATCTTCGTTATTGTTACGCGAAAGTTTCATGATGAGGTCTTTGATGGCATATGGGTCCGAAACTTGGCGAAATATGAAGTTTTCTTCTTCGCCGGCCGTTTGGACGGTGACATCGCCGTAGTCCATGATGGTTGGAATGAAGCCGTTGACTTCAGCCGAAACGTCTTGTACACGAGCAAAGTTGAGTTCGCTTATGCGTCGCACGAACAGTCCTTTTTGCTCGATATTCACGATACGTTCAGTCGTGACGATCCAAACATCGAAATAGTAATCGATCCAAACAAGGAAGCTGAAAAGCCAAATGAAAATGAAGAACGTATTCTCTACGAAGAGGAAGAAGCTCAGAGCATTCGCGTCTACGGCATCAGGGAAGAATGTCGTCATGGCGAATATGCTGCCGACAAGAAAAAAAGATGCAAAGAATACGATGATAAGATGCGAGGAAATATTGAACCAATGACGATGGATGACGCGGACAATGTCTTCATCTTCATGCTGTCCTTTGAATCGATATTGATTTGACATAATGCATCGTTAAAACCAGGTATTTTTCGGAATAAAAGCGTCTATGGGCAGAGAAAAGAATATGACAGCGTTTGAAACAAGCAATATGCCGAGTACGATGATGAAGAGCGATGCTCCGAAAATCATCGCTACTCGATTTATGGAGTAGCGGACAATGTGATAGAAAATGAAGAGCGCCGTAACGATGTATCCGAAAAAAAGAACTGCGTATAGTAGCCCGAAAACAGCTTTCATAATGATATATAAGTATGTGACCTTGTCTTTTATTGTAACACTAGCAGCAGCTTCTTCCAAAACGGTTCAGAGCAGCTTGTCTTCGTGGTGTTCTGGAACATCGAGGCCGAGATGTTTATAGGCGGCTGGAGTGACGACTCGGCCACGTGGCGTGCGTGCTAGAAAACCGAGCTGAATAAGATAAGGTTCATAGACATCCTCGATGGTTTGGATTTCTTCGCCAGTAACAGCGGCTACGGCTTGCAATCCGGCAGGGCCACCTTTGAATTTCTCGATGATTGAATGGAGTATGTGACGATCGGTCGGTTCGAGACCGAGGCGGTCGATTTCGTAAAGCGAGAGCGCTTCGCGAGCTATCGGTTCAGTGATAATATCGGCATCATGGATTTGAGCGTAATCGCGGACACGCTTGAGAATACGGTTCGCGACACGAGGTGTTTGTCGACTTGAGGTGGCTACGGCTTTCGCTCCGGCTGCATCAATGCCGATACCAAGGATGCTTGATGATCGCGTGACAATCTTTTCAATTTCTTCGGTGGTATAGAATTCCAAGCGATGGGTTGATCCGAAGCGGTTTCGTAGGGGGTTTGAAAGCGCTCCAAGCCGAGTAGTCGCTCCGATCAGCGTGAAGCGAGGCAGGTCAAGCTGGATAGTGCGAGCAGCAGGCCCTTTACCTATGATGATATCGAGTTTGTAATCTTCCATGGCTGGATAAAGGACTTCTTCAATCATTTTGTTGAGTCGATGAATTTCGTCGATAAAGAGCACATCACCATCATCGAGATTCGTAAGTATGGATCCGAGATCACCGACTTTTTCAATAGCTGGACCGGAAGTAGTTTTGATACTGACGCCCATCTCTTTTGCGATAATATTGGCGAGAGTTGTTTTTCCGAGTCCTGCTGGTCCATAAAGAAGCACGTGATCAATGGTTTCCCCGCGTTTTTTGGCGGCCTGGATGAATATATCAAGATTACGTTTAATTTTTTCTTGGCCGATGTAGTCACCGAAGCTTTGTGGGCGCAAGGTATTATCGAGTGTCTGTTCTTCGATGGTGTCGTTTCCTGTTGTAATCATATCGTTTTCGGTGGCTTATATAAGGGAAAAACAGTCAACTAATGTAAATGAATTGTAGCACTTCTTGACAAAAAAACAAAGCTATGCTATCATCAAAAGTCGTCTTGAAAAAAGGATGGAGGCTAAGTGGAGCGGTCCATCCGACTGCTTCACCTGTAGACAATTGGGGATTCCTATCTTTTGTCCTCAATACGGGAACGGCTGCCAAGATCGGGTAGGGTGGTTTCGGCTGCGCTATACCTCGACGCCGCTCCTTCTCTCGCGCTCCTAATGTGCGAGTTTGTCTACAGCTGAAGCAGGCACGACAAAAACCCCTTGTTCATACTGGACAAGGGGTTTTTATGGCATCGGTTTTCAGAGTTCAGTTACGCGTCTTACTTCTTCTAGTGTTGTCCGCCCTTCAATAGCCGCAAGAATTCCGTCTTGAGTGAGCGTTATCATGCCATTTTCTCTCGCCTTTTCTTCCAATTCATGAGTGAGAGCATTACGGGATATGAGATCTCGAATGTCGTTGTCTACCGGGAGAGCTTCAGAAACCATAAGCTGTCCTGAATAGCCGGTACCGTTACATGCGTTGCACCCAGCTCCTTTTGATAGAGTGTATTGTTCCGGAATCGAGACTCCTGAACGGTTTGATATGGTTGAGAGGACGGAGTCAACGATGTTTTTTTCTTCATCGGTTGGAGGATATTCCTTTTTGCATGCAGGACAGATACGTCGGACAAGCCGTTGGGCGATGAAAAGGTTGCCTGCGTTGGCGAGGTCGTCGCCAGAAACTCCCATTTTGAGTATGCGCGAGACAGTGCCGGCTGCGCTATTGGCATGGAGCGTAGAAAGTACGAGATGGCCCGTGCTTGCTGCCTGGACTGCTATTTGCGCTGTTTCGTCGTCGCGGATTTCGCCGATCATCATGATGTCCGGATTTTGCCGCAAGAGCGATCGGAGCGCTGTGGAGAAAGAATAGCCCTCATTTTCGTTCACTTGAGTTTGCAAGAGACCAGGCATCTGGTATTCGATAGGATCTTCCACAGTAATGATCTTTGTCTCTGGAGTATTGAGTTTCGCGAGTATGCTATACAGAGTTGTCGTTTTCCCTGATCCAGTCGGTCCCGTATTAAGGATGATGCCGCTCGGTTTATCGATAGCCCGAAGAATCTTAGTGAGGTTTTCTTTGCGGATGTTGAGAGCCGTGAGATCGAGGTGCGATGTTCCTTGGTTGAGGAGTCGCATGACGGCTGTTTCGCCGAATCCGCCGGAGATGATGGAAAGGCGGACATCTATTTTGGCATCTAGCGTCCCATCTTCGGATTTTTCAAGCGTGATGGAGAAACGATTATCGGCTATGCCTGCCCGTTCGTTCGTTTTAAGTCCGGCGAGAGTCTTTATTTCGCCAATGAAACTCGGATACTCATTGATTGGAAATTGCGCGATGGATTGGAGGATGCCATCAATACGGAGACGAACATCAAAAATCTTATCAGTCGGTTCAACATGGATATCACTTGCATGGAGAGATATGGCGGCGGCGAATATCGCTTGGAGACGAGTCTGCGAATTTGTTGTCAGAGCGTATTCAGCGAACGCTTTGAGGCTTGAAAGATGGTTTTTTGCTGCGGTATAAAGCTCCTCGGAAACAAAGGCACTTCGTGAGAGATCGCTTTGCATGAGTTCAAGATAGATATTTTGGAGAATATCGGTCTGGTTGGCGACACGTGAGACTTCTTCTAATGTAGTGATTCCTTCAAGCGTCTTGAGGATGCCGTCCTGAGTCATGGTAATCATGCCATCTTCAAGAGCCATTTTGAAGATGTCTTGTTCGGTGCCTCCGTTGTTGATCAGTTCGATGATGCCCTGATTCATTGTGAGAATCTCGAAGATACCGATACGCCCGCGATAGCCTGTGAAATGACATTTTGGACACCCGACAGCTTTCCAAAGAGTCTCAGTGTCTTGTGGCAGTGAAACATTCGCTTTCGGCGATATGATAGTGATGAGTTTTACTATGGAATCAAGAGTTTCTTTTGCAGGACGATAGGATTCTTTGCAATGAGGGCACAGTTTTCTGACGAGCCGTTGGGCTATCATAATATTGAGCGAAGCCGTAATGAGTGACGGGCGGACACCGAGTTCGATGAGCCTCGGTATAGCGGCAGCTGCGCTATTGGCATGGAGCGTAGAAAGTACGAGATGTCCTGTCAGCGCTGCGTTTATGGCTATATCAGCTGTCTCATCATCACGGATTTCTCCGACGAGAAGGATATCCGGGTCTTGCCGAACGATTGCTCGGAGCGCTGTGGCGAATGTGTATGCCTTATCTTTTGAGACCTCGGTCTGCACGATGCCGGGGAGCGAATATTCGATAGGATCTTCCACAGTAATGATCTTTGTCTCTGGAGTATTGAGTTTCGCGAGTATGCTATACAGAGTTGTCGTTTTTCCTGATCCAGTCGGTCCTGTATTAAGGATGATGCCGCTCGGTTTTTCAATTTGCCTTAAGACTTCATCGTAAGCGCGACCGCGAAGACCGAGATCGGTTATGGATGTGACGATATCATCATTGGATAATAAGCGCATGTTAACGCTTTCGCCGTATTTCCCAGGAATGATATTGACGCGTATATCGATACGGCTTTGATTAAGATTGATAAAGAAATGCCCGTCTTGAGCCTTGTCCCTGATATTGATACGCATCTTGCTGATCATTTTGATGCGTGAAACGAGCAGGTGATAGATGTCATTCGGCAATGTCCCTATGTCTTGCAATACTCCGTCTATGCGATAGCGTAAGCGGACGTTTTCTTCGGATGGTTCCAAATGGATATCGCTCGCATCGAGCTTGTTGGCACCGGCAAGTATGACCTCCATAGCTCGTGAAGCGGTGATGGGGCTGTCTTCATGGAGATGCATGAGTTCTCCAAAATCGGATTCAAATCGATTCAAATCCTCGCCACTGAGCGAAACACGAACAAGATCGAGATTGTCGATGAGCGTTCTATGCGAATAGTTTCTCCAGGCGTGTTCGATGCCCGGCTGCGAAACGGCATAGATCGATATTTGCCAGCCTTTCTGGGAAGCGAGATCTTGAAGATAGGCAAGAGCTTGCGTATCGGCTGGATTTGTCATTGCGACATTTGCCGCCGCGCCTTTTCTTTGGAATAGCACTATTCCGAGACGTTTCGCATCGGATTCCGGTATGAGGACAAGGTCATCGGTTTCAACGGGATAGAGCGCAAGGTCGATATAGGGCAAGCCATTTTTTGCTGCTAAACGGAATGCTGCTTCTTCGATGGAAGCCTGTTCCATCTTATGCATGGTTTCGTCGGCTTTTCGGCTTTTTGCATCATCTTGAACGATGGCTTGATGAGTAAGCTTGACCATAGGGTATTTTTTGTATTTCGTATCGCTGCCGACTGTCTGTATTGTAGCGCAGTCTCAGTGTTTTGGAAAAGCAAAAAGACGCCCGCCGGCGCCTTTTTTGATTCTTTACGATGCGTGCGTGAGTTTTTCTAAGATGATATGTTCCGCTTCGTCATTGTTGGCGGCTACGATAGTAAATCGCAGCATGTCGCCACACCATTCGCAATTGCCGATACGTTCTGCGAAAGAAGCGAGCGATTCATGTGAAGATGCCTTTACGAGGCCGCTGACGGTCGTGGCTGTTTCCGGATGGATAATCATGCAAATAGATGCGGCGGCATAACTTCCACGTATCTTTTCTAGTATGATGGGCAAGTCTTCATTTCGTGAACGAGATTGCACGAGGTCTTCGATGCTGATGGGAGTCCAGATAAGCTTGAGATTTTCATCCCATTTCGCTTGTGCCATAGCTCGGCCCCAGAGCTTGAGTAGGTGTAGCGGTTGCATTTTGTAGAGCTCATGGACGATGCGTTGCTGATCGGCTCCCATGCCCATGAGGTGCGATGCGACACGGAGGGCTTTCGGAGTAGTATTTTTTTTCTGAAAGCTTTCGGTCGCAGCGATGATGCCTGCGAGCAAGCCTTCGCTTACTCGTTCATCGACGAGTCCGACTGCAGCGCCTTCAAGCGCATTAGCGAGTATTTCTGCACTTGATGAGGCGGTGATATCGACAAGATTGATTTGGCCAAAGAGTTCGTTTTCGGAATGGTTATCGATGTTGACGATAGGTATTTCGTAGAAGATATCAGGATTATCCTCAAAGACCTTACCGAGAGATTCCTTGTCGGGGCTGCCGATAACGATAGCGAGATCAAATCGGAAACGCGCTGGAATGAATGAAAAATCGCGCGGATCGATAGCGCCGCGCTC
>DBUA01000040.1 GCA_002307715.1 Candidatus Moranbacteria bacterium UBA1302 | reverse complement strand
TCGTTGTCGTCATTCTATTATGATATTCGGAATGACATCGATGTACGCATCGTTGATGGTCCTCTCGTCAAGACAGTCATTGATCGGCCGTTCCTGTATGCCGTTACGAGTCTTATCACGGCATTGGTTGCAGATATGGTGATTTTCGTTTTTTTCCGATGTGCCCCAGCATTTTTTAGGCGGATTATGGCAGCAACTCATCAGAATCGCCGTTTGAATGACAAGGATAAGGATGAAGATATCGATGAATATGCTGTCGGTGATGCTGTTCCTTATATCGATCCACGTAAGTTCATTCCGGAAAAGCCGGCAGCGCTTTCGTTCGAAACAGAAGAACATGATGACAATTCTGCTGTCGTTCATACTGCGAAGGCAGCGGCTCCGGCTAATCTGCCGATAGCAGATGATGATGCGTTTGGAAGTGTATCGGTGACCGAGGCAGAACTTCCATTTTCGTTCGGGTCCAAGGATGCGTCTATCGATGCTGAAGATGCGTTTTCTGAGACAATGCCGGATTTTCCGGTTCTCGGAGAGCATGCTATCGTAAAAGAAAAGGATGCTGAAACGCCGTTCGCTATCATGGGTGGTGAAGAGTTCCATACCCATGAAGCTGAACTCCGTGGAGAGCCGACAGTCGAAGAATACAAGCGTCGCCTTAATGAACTTCTCAAAGGCGGAAAATAATTTCCTGAGCATCATTTCCTAGCTGTCTTTTTATGAAAAAACAATCCTCCACCAAGTTTTGGATTTCTTTTATCGTCGCGTCTGTAGTCTTCCTTTCAGGGTGGTTTTTGTTCTGGGAAGTGAAGAATGGACATCTGAATAGTCTGAGAGCTGCCATTGGTTTCTTACCAGCGAACCAAGAGACGAAGACTGATTTCCAAACGCTTGTTTCGGTTGCGCAGTCGCTTATGGATACCGATGGACAGGAAAAAACGTATCTTATCCTTTTTCAGAATAACCTCGAGCTTAGACCGGGAGGTGGTTTTATCGGATCATTCGGTATTTTGAAAGTGTTGGACGGGCACATTGTCGGTTTCGCTGTTCATGACACGGGCAATTTCGACGGACGTATTCCTGATACGGTCGAGCCTCCGTATCCGATGAAAGAAACGCTCAATATACCGTCATGGAAATTTCGTGATTCTAATTATTCGCCAGATTTCGCTACGAATGCGGCTCAGGCCGAAATGTTTTATGCTATGGGCCAAGGCAGCGAGCGGTTTGATGGCGTTATCGGGATAACGTCCGATACGCTTGCATCATTCTTGTCGGTGACTGGTCCGGTGGAGATTCCTGGGTTTCCTGGAACGTATAGCGCCGATAACGCCGTACTGGATCTTGAATATCAGGTGGAACAAGGCTACGAAAAACAAGGCATAGATTTTGGCGATCGAAAATCAGTCATGGCGATGCTCGGTTTGGAGATTTTGGAACGGGCGAAGAATCTCTCCATGGATAAGAAGTATGAATTGTTTCAGGTATTGCTTGATGATCTGCATCGTAAGGATATCCAGATTGTCTTCAAGGACGATGCACTCCAATCGGAAATCGAAAAAGCTGGCTGGTCCGGATCGTTTGATGGTTCATGGAATAACGATTATCTTTATCTTGTCGATGCCAATCTCAATTCTTGGAAAAGCGATTATGCCATAAAGCGTTCGTATGAATATACGGTCGATATGTCGGGCGATACTCCTCAAGCGACATTGGCTGCGACGTATGAACATACTGCCAAATCACGCGATTGGTTCGTGAAGGATTATCAGACATTTCTTCGGGTTTATGTGCCGAAGGGGAGCTATCTTTCAGCGGTTGATGGCAATGCCAAAGATCCAGTCTATGGTGAATTTATGGGGAAGAAATATTTTGGCACATTAGTACAGGTTCCGCTTGGAACAACGAAAACTGTGACATTTCATTATGTTTTGCCACAGGATATCGGTCGTGACGTTTATGACCTCAAGATCCAGAAGCAACCTGGTATGAGCGACGTCCCGGTTCATGTGGTTATCATCGGAAAGGATGGAACGAAGATTGAACAACGTATCACGCTTGCGCATGACACGGTGCTTTCTGATGAGGAATAGCGGATAATCAAAAGGTTTTGAATTTTCTGCGGGAAACTTGGTTTCTCGGCAGAGGAAAGGGGATGCCTTTGCATGTGTCGTGAGCATCCCTTTTCCTCTGCTGATTGGCAGAAAGAGTTTTTTGACAATCTTGAAGTAAAGGAGAGTAACGATGTCAATTCTGCACGTCATTATGTCCAATATCGCTCTCGTAGCTGTTTTGGCGATAGTGGCATTCATATTGTGCGAATACCTCGATACATCTATCGATGCTTTTCGCCGTTTGCCGAGCATACTTCGTCTTGCTGTGCTTCGAAAGACCTTCGGTCGTCGCGGAAAGCTTTTCGGATCTTATCTGATTTTCGATGCATGGGCACCTTTGGTCGCCGTTCTGATTTTTGTGCTTTTTTGCACGATAGCTCCAGTTTTCTGGCCGGAGGAGTGTGTATCGAATGCAGTGGTGTTGGTTGTGATGGAAGTAATGTTGGTCTATGGCATCGTTTTGATCGCTTACAATATGTCCTACGCGTTTAAGCGTCATGTCCGTTGGGCGATGTGGATCCGCACGCTTCACACTGTCTGTGGGTTTATCAAGACTGTCCATGAGGTCGGACAGGGAACGTTTGAAATCGGATTCTGTTCCCAGGACGGCCAATCACAGTCGTTTATCTTGCGCATGAAACGTGGCGAAAAGCCGATTTTCCCATTCGGTGCTGCGAGCATCTTTTTTGAAGTCATCGCTGGACAGCGTATCATCAGATTCGTATCGGAAATGTCGGTACCATAGTAAGTTCCTGGTTTTGGTATTAGGAGGAAGGGAGCGTAAATCCCCTTCCTCTTTTTTGACGGATGCTTGATATGCTGGTAGCATATCAACGGTCTATCTCGATATCGGTATTCGAGAAAGCGATAGTTCTTTTACATTTTATGGAGAGTAGAGGAGAGAGAAATGGCTTATCATATTGATATTACTAGCATTTGGTGGATGTTGTTCACGGTCGTGTTGATCATCGGAACATTCCTGTATCTGAGGATGGTGATTTCGTGCGATGAGGCGAATATTCCGTTTTTTAGCCCGGAGTTGAAATACCGCTTCCGCAGGAAAGCTAC
>DBUA01000003.1 GCA_002307715.1 Candidatus Moranbacteria bacterium UBA1302 | reverse complement strand
TATTGTTGCTCCGCCGGTTCAATACAGGCTATGAAGACGGTAAGTATAGCCTGCCAGCAGGGCATGTGGATGCTGGTGAGACGTTTACAGAAGCACTGGTGCGCGAGGTTGAAGAAGAAATTGGTATCACACTTGAATTGCAGGATGTCCGCGTGGCGCATATCATGCATCGGAAATCGATCGACTCGGAGCGGGTCGATGCGTTTTTCGTGGCCGAGAAGTGGTCGGGTGAACCGAAGAATATGGAACCGCACAAATGTGATGATCTTTCTTGGTACTCATTGAGCGAGCTTCCAGTAAATATCATCCCGTATGTCCGTCAGGCGCTCGAATGCGTCCACAATGGGAAGTTCTATAGTGAATTTGGATTTTAATCTTTTTACTTGGAAGTTTAGCTTCCAAGTGTATTTTTGTGGCAAAAGAAAAAACGCCGAGTCTTGGGACTGGCGTTACGATAGGCGGTTCCGTCGATGACGGAAGGGAGAGCGAGGAGAGGGGTGAGTAGGAGAAGGTGAAATCGTTGTTTCAAAGAGGCATCCGGCGGATACCAGTACTCCCAAATGTCCCCAATCCTCGCACCTTCAGTATATGCTTATGTTTGTCAGAATGCAAGGAGGCACGACAATCATTTCGTGTAGTCGATGAGACTCCAAAGATTGCCATTGGCTTCAACGTACCCATTTTTTTCAAGGGTACAGAGGTGCATTTTGATCGACGTATCAGAGAGACTGAATCGACGGGCGAGTTGTTCCAAAGGGATATTGACCCGTCCGAGATCATTCATTACGGCGATGATACTCATTTTGAGTGGGGATAATTCAAACGACAACATGACTGTTCTCCATAGGGTGGGAAAGGACTTTGATATGCTGAGGTATAGCATGTTTCTCCCATTAAGGCAAGTGTTTTGAAATATGAAAAAAGGAAGGGCGTAGGAACCCTTCCGTTGTGCAATAGAGTTGCGTCGAGTCGTCATGCCGTTTCTGTTTCGTATGTGCGTCCTGCCGCATCCGTGATAGCGCTGAATACCTGGAGAATGAGCGGAGCGAGTTCGGATTCGAGACCTTCTGGTTCTCCGAGGTTGGCCTTATGAATCAAGTGGAAGATTTCTTCGCGAACGAGGCTGCTGTTGATGTCCTTGATGGAAATGCGACCCAGCACCGTAATGGACGGAGCAACATCGCTCAATGCCCAGTAGCCGATGTCTTCTTCAAGCGAGTTGACCGGAGAAAGCTCTGCCTTGATACCAGGTTCACCGATTTCTTTTCCTGCGGAAACATGGAATACGCAGAAAGACAGTTCTTTTGAGAGTAGCTGTTCAATATTCGGAAACGGTTCGTATTCGACATGGCGACGTCTGATGTTCTCGAAGAGTGTCGCATAGAGTTCGTCAACGGCCTTTCGGACTTTTTCAGTGACATATTTTATAACAACATTCTGCTCTGGATTATCGTTCGTTTCGACGACGATGGTCATGATGGGCGATTGGTCGGGTGGCAACAAAATGACAGAAATTGCCGGAATAACCGATTTTCCAGGAGGGGGTATTATGCAATGCACCATGATGCACTCCTTCTTTGTGAATGAACGCTTTTTTACGTTAGCATGGCGTGTTTGTATATGCAAATAAAACAGATCTCCTAAGATTTTCTTGAAAAACCTCTATGGTGACAACTGGAATGTGGGAGTGACTGCTTTTGCCTAAAGATATCGCTAAACGCCCCTTTTTGCCGATTGAAGGAACTGTTATACTCGAAGAGTGTTATGATAAGATCGTATCTTGGTGAAGTTTTGAAAATAGAGCTGTGGCATGTATCGTAATGAGACGGAAGAATGAATATATATGAATATCGTTTCAAAAATGGTCATTCTGATTGTGGCGATACTCTCGACGAGCGTATTTTTTTGGCTTATGTCAATATATCATCAGCATGGAATGGCGATGAAATCTGAGGGCACTGTGTCGGTATTGTCAGCATTGTCACAGACGGACATCACGAGTCTTATGCCACCGCAGGTTGTTTCGGTGTCGCCAGCTGATGGTTCTATCGATGTTGTTTTGGATATTGAAGACCCGATCGCTGTTAATTTTGACCATTCAACTGAGAAATATTTTATCGATTTTCGATTTGTTCCAGATGTAGGTGAGGTGCTTTATGAGAATAATGATAGTAAGACAGAATTCCGTATCATTCCGAAGGATGTCTTGAAAGATGGCACAGAGTATGCCCTTTCTATATGGGCTCGTCCGAAAAACGATCAGTCAATACAGCCGGCAAAGCTTTTTGAAACGCGTTTCACGACGCTCCCTCCAGTGCCGGATTCGTGGAGTTCAGATTTCGCAGTCAGAGTAACTGAGGCGAAACGATTGACTCGTCCGAAGATTGTGCAAGGAAAATATATCGATATCAACTTGTCGAGCCAAGTGATGACGATTTTCGAGAGCGGCAAGGCGCTCGACAGCTATCTTGTCTCTTCTGGTAAGCCGGGTATGGAGACGCCGAAAGGCTCGTATCAGATACGCAACAAGGCGCCTCGGCCGTGGTCGGCAGCGTACGGCCTCTATATGCCGTACTGGATGGCGTTGGTGCCGGACGGGAAGTTCGGTATTCATGAATTGCCGGAGTGGCCCGGTGGATACAAGGAAGGCGCTGCACATCTCGGACGTCCTGTGTCACATGGCTGTGTGCGTCTCGGAGTGGGCGCTGCTCAGCGGGTCTATGAATGGGCCGATATCGGTACTCCGGTCGTAGTATATTAAAAGAGGTTTGTTGTTTATCTGGTGTAATGAAGATGCATATGAAACGACCTTTAGGAGAGCGCTCACCGCATATATTGACCGTATCATCAAACCTGCTTGGTTTTACGTTTTTGGTCCTATCATCCATAAAAAGCCTAGCGCTTCCAGGGGCACGACTTTTGGATGTCGCGATGGCATCATGCATCGCTTTGTTTGCTTTGAGCAGTTTCCTTTCGTTCTTGTCGCTTCGGACGGAAGATCGCGAACATTCGACGGCTTTTGAATTGGTGGCAGACGCCGCTTTTTTCTCGGGATTGCTTATTGTGACAATCGTATCAATACTCCTTGCATTCGATATCATTGAATTGGTCGCGAAACATTGAATCCGGAAAGATCCAACATGTCCTGTTGCAAGGTCTGATTCCAGGTGTTATCATGGCTTTTGTGTGGCGTTTTTGGGCCTGTAGTAAAGTGGTATTACGCAGCATTCGCATTGCTGAGTCGGGAGTCCGATTCTCCCCAGGTCCACAGAATACAGAAAGAGGCTTTACGTAGCCTCTTTTATTGTTGACATTTTTGTAATTTAGGTGTATAATAAACGGAAAAGTTTTTTAACATTCTGGAGTGCTACATCATGATGAAACAGATATTTCAGTTTTTGTTTTTGATGTTTGTTTCCTCCTCGGCTGCTCATTCGGCTGATGAAAATGAAACTATCAAGCTTGTCTTTGGAGGCGATGTAACATTGACGGCGGCGTATAACGATATCGTCCCTAATGCGCGTGATCCAGAGTATCCTTTTAAGCGACTTCGCACGTTTTTCCAAAATGCTGATCTGGTGATGGTGAATTGCGAAACAGCTATTACGCGTCGCGGGAATCGTGTTGCTAAGCAGTTTAATTTTCGTATGGATCCTGAAATGGCTTCGGCTTTTTCACGGGCCGGAATTTCTCTTGTTACCATCGCTAATAATCATGTTTTCGATTATGGAGTTGAGGGGTTGAGCGATACATTGCATACTCTTGACGCTTTGCATATAGGACATGTTGGCGCCGGCATGACGCTTGAGGAGGCAAGGAAGCCTGTTGTGAGAAATATCAAAGGAAAAAAGATCGTATTTCTTGCTTATGGTAATTATGCTGCTGCTACTGCTCGCACGCCCGGAACGGCATATCGGAATCCAGACTACGTTGTTGAAGATGTGAAGTCTGCAAAAAAGAATGGAGCTGATATTGTTGTTATTAATTTTCATTGGGGAACGGAATTGGCACGGCAACCGAATAGTGGAGATCGTGCCTTGGCGTATCGTGCGGTAGAAGCTGGAGCTGATATTATCGTTGGACATCATCCTCATGTGCTCCAACCGATGGAAATATATCACGGCAAAGTTATTGCTTGGTCGCTTGGTAATTTCATTTTCGGTGGGAATCGTCGATCAGAAAAGGAAAGCGCTCTTCTTGAAGTATCTATTTCTCCTCGTGGTGATATGTCATACGTTTCGATTCCTATCCGAATTGATGTTGCCGAAACGCGATATCAACCGTATATCATCGAACATAAAGAATAGGAAGGTAGTTTTTCGCCCCTATTGGATAGAATATATCCAGTAGGGGCGACTTTTGTTTTTGAAGAAATATCCCATGGGGCATTTCGTGATAGAAATGGATATGATACAGTGTCAAATATGGATATATCGGATATGAAACGATATGCATATGCCCTTCCGTCAGAGCTGATTCGTAAGGAAGGGGTGGAGCCGCGTGACAGTGCGCGGCTATTTGTCTATGATACGCGGACGGATACGGTAACGTTTGATACGTTCGCGAATGTGGTGAAGTATCTGCCGGAACGGTCGCTTTTGGTACTCAATGATACGAAAGTCTTACCGGCACGGCTTTGGCTCAAAAAGGAGACTGGTGGAAAGATTGAAGTGTTCGTGTTGGCAAATCAGATTGAAGACGCACACCGTATCCCGGTTCTCGTGGATCGCAAGGTATCTATTGGTCAGCAATTGTTTTTCCCGAGCGGAGAATATTTTGAAGTGGTCGGTCAGGAGGAAAATATTTTTTTTGTAAAGCTTCATACTGATGATGGGCTGACGCTTGAACATCTGCTGGATGTATTCGGAGAAACACCGCTCCCGCATTATCTCGAAGGTGCTGAGACAGAAGAGACGACACTGCGAAAACGATATCAAACGATTTTTGCCGCGACTGGAGCATCGGTTGCAGCGCCGACTGCTTCGCTTCATTTCACTGAACGGGTGTTCCAGTCTTTGGGCCAGAAGAGGATTGAAACAGCACAGCTTACGCTGAATGTAGGGCTGGGTACGTTTGCTCCGCTTCGTCAGGAAAGTTTTGAGACGGGCAGATTGCATACGGAATACGTTGTGGTATCGGAGACAACAGCTGATCGAATCAATGCTGCAAAGGATGAAGGGCGTGGTATAGTCGCAGTCGGCACAACGACAGCCAGAACGCTCGAATCTGTCATTTCTGATGGTTCTGTGCGGCCGTATGCCGGAAAGACCGATATTTTCATTTATCCGCCGTACGCATTCCAGGTTGTCGATTATCTCATTACCAATTTCCATTTGCCGGAAACGTCGCTCATGCTGCTTGTTGACGCTTTTCTCGAGCATAAGGGTGCCAAACGGCGTATCATGGATCTTTATGCCATCGCTATCGAGAATAAGTTCGCTTTCTATTCTTTCGGTGATAGTATGCTGATTTTGTGAAAAGCGTTTTTCATTCGTATGATGCGCCAGTAATGGCCCTCACCCCGACTCGGTTTCCGATGTTTTCCGGCTTGCGGATGGGGTTGTCAAAATGGCTCTTATGCGGTACACTGGTTCAGTAATCGTGTGAGTGATTGTTATGAAAGTGATTCTCTTGCAGGACGTGGCTCGTGTTGGAAAGGCTGGTGATATTAAGGAAGTGAAGAACGGATACGCGTTCAATTTTTTGCTGCCTGAAGGGCTGGCTGAAGTGGCGACACCTCAATTGGTTAAGCAGGCTGAGAAATTCATTGCGAAGCGTAAGCAAGAGCTCGAAGCTGCTGTCATTGATCTCAAGACCAAAGCAAGTGCTGTTTCCGGTCGGTCAGTGAGAGTGAAGACCAAGGCTGAAGAAAACGGAAAGCTGTTCGGTTCAATCGGAAAAAGTGAGATAGCGCTTGCGTTGGAATCAACGGGCGTGTCTATTGATGCCCAGGCTATCGTTTTGACCAAGCCGTTTAAAGAAGTCGGGAGTTTTCCTGTTGAAGCCGATTTCGGCCATGGCGTGAAGGCCTCGTTCGAATTGACGATTGAGGCTGAGTAAGCCTTCCTGACAACGTCGATTGAGAGAGCCGCCCGCTTCTTCCGAAAAAAGAACGGCGGCTCTTTCTCTATAATCAATGAGAAATAATATATCAATACAATACCGTTATGGCAAGGAAAAGAGCGGTCAAATATATTTTTGTGGTCGGAGGCGTCATGAGCGGTGTCGGCAAGGGAATAACGACTTCTTCTATCGGACTTATCCTCCAGTCAAAGGGATTCAATGTCACAGCTTTGAAGATTGATCCATACATCAATGTTGATGCTGGAACGATGAATCCGACGGAACACGGAGAAGTTTTCGTATTGAAAGATGGCTATGAGACGGATCAAGATATGGGAAACTATGAACGTTTTCTCGGTATAGAGCTTGATCAAGAACATTATATGACGACCGGGCGCGTTTATAAGTCTGTTATTGAACGTGAACGGAATCTCGAATATCAAGGTCGTTGCGTTCAGGTGGTGCCGCATATTCCGCTTGAAGTTATAGCACGCATCAAGAATGCTGCTCGGAAATCCGATGCCGATATCGTGATTATAGAAATCGGCGGAACAGTCGGAGAGTATGAGAATATCCTTTTTCTTGAAGCAGTGCGTATGTTATCGATAGCCGAGCCGGAGAATGTACTGACTGCTATCGTGAGTTATGTACCGACTCCTTCAAAAGTCGGCGAGATGAAAACAAAACCGACGCAGCATGCCGTCAGACTTTTGAACGGAGCCGGAGTGCAGCCTGGTATCATCATCGCCAGGGCTGATAGGCCGCTTGATGAAAAGCGGAAAGAAAAGGTGGCTGTCTTTTGCAACGTTCGCCAAGAGGATGTCATCAGTGCTCCTGATGTCGATAGCATTTACGATGTTCCGTTGAATTTTGAAAAGGATAAGCTTGGAGCATTGCTTTTGAAAAAGCTTCATTTGCGTGCGCGAGCCGTTAAGGATGACATAATGAAAGAATGGGAACGTCGATCGAAGCGGCTCAAAAATGCTAC
>DBUA01000058.1 GCA_002307715.1 Candidatus Moranbacteria bacterium UBA1302 | reverse complement strand
GTTATTTTACAAGAGGAGATAATCGTGACCACAGCCTGTTTCATCCCCAATTTGACCAGTATTGGTCAGGAGTTGTACGAACATATGGGCTTCCGCGTCGTGTATTGCACAGGTTCCTTAAAGTCAGGGACGGGCACGGTTTCGGCTCCACGGACTTTTATCGTCATTATTCCGGTCAACCGGGATTGTTCCGATAAACCTGCCACTGCCGATGACATCTCGTTCGTATCGCACGGCGCGATTACCAACATAACGAAGATATCGGAGGATCCCATAACGTCATCGGTCGTTTCGCGCATTCTGCGAGATCTCATGCGCAGCTATCCGATTGGCACGGCCCTTGCCATCGTCAAAACGTTGCTCCGAACCGGAGAAAAACTGCGTGAGATGCACGAACTCTGCTGAATCAAATAATGGCCATCCAAAATTCTGGATGGCCATTTCTTTTTTATTCGATACTGATTTCAAGATAAACGCTAGAGGTGAGCAAGCTCATCTTCAATGACGCTCCGTTCATTCCACGGAATCCGCGCATCCCCCAGTGCCATCGTCTCTTCGGCGCCTTTGCCGGTGATGAGAACGATATCGCCGATCTCTGCGAGCGTAAGCGCTTTACGGATCGCTTCTCGCCGATCAAAGATACGGAAATAATTCTTGTCTTTTTTCTTCGTGACGCCCCGCTCGATTTCATCGATGATACGTTCCGGATCCTCATGATACGGATCCTCGTTGGTCAGGATCACGATATCAGCATTCGATGAAGCGATCTCGCCGAGCATCGGACGTTTGCCGCGGTCACGCTCTCCGCACGCCCCGAAAACATGGATGATCTTCGATCCCGGGATCTTGAGCGGGAGGATTGATGCATACAGCTTTTCAAACGCATCAGGCGTCACCGCATAATCGATCAAAATATCAGCCCGCATCGGATTTTCCACAAGTTCCATCCGTCCCGGTACGCTTGCTATGCTTGCAAGCGCCGCTTGAGCGGTCGAAAAATCGATATCCAACAAGCGAGCGACACCGAGAGCTGCGAGCGCGTTTTCAATATTGAACAGTCCCGGCAGATGCAGGCGGAATTTCGTTCCGTCGACAGTAAACTCCGTTCCCGAAAAATCAAGTTCGACATGCGAAGCGAAGAGATGTGCCGATGGATCCTTCGTGCTATACCGGATTGCCTCTTTCCCTGGAAGCCGGAAGAATTCCGGTTCCTCCATATCGGCATTGATGACCGCTTTATGCGCGATTTCAAAAAGACGCCGTTTTGCAATCCGATAACTATCCATCGTCTTATGGTAATCAAGATGTTCGCGTGTCACATTAGTCATGACCGCGATCTCATATGGAATCCCCCATACTCGGCCTTGATCGAGCGCGTGCGATGATGTCTCGATGACAGCATATCCACAACCGGCATCTGCTGCCTCACGCAAAAATTTCTGCAGCTTCCATGCTGACGATGTCGTGAACTTCGAGGCATTCGTCCACTTCCGTTCCTTGATCTGGAAATTGATCGTCGAAGCCATCGCTACTTTTTTCCCTGCCTGTTCGAGAATACGTGTAATCATCTGTGTCGTCGTCGTCTTGCCATTTGTCCCTGTCACGCCGATCACTTTCAATCGCTTGGCAGGAAAACCGAAAAAGACGCACGCGATGACCGCCTGCGCGAGATGGTACTGGTTCTTGATGAATTGTGGCAGAAGCCGCGAAATGAATCGTTTCATAACACTTCCTAGTGTATAGATATTTCCAAAAAAAACAAAATCCCCTCCCTGAAACTACACGTAGTTTCAGGGAGAAAGACAAAGCGACCAAAGGCGAAAGAAAAAAGAGCAAGCTTGAAGAAGATCACGTGCGCTTCGTCACCTTCGCCACGTGGCATCATGGCAACGACACTGTCGTTCAGGTACTTGTTGATTCATACATATAAAAAGAGGCTTTCCATAGCCTCTTTTTATACATCCTTTCTCCACTCTCCTCAAAAAAACCTCTTCACTCGCACAAACAGCCCCTTGAGAAAACGCAAGCAGTCATAGAAAAAGTAGACTTTTCGATCAAGGACGATATCATAGCACCCCGGAAAGGTTGCTGGCTCGGTCTCTGGCGAGAATCCCATCTTAAATCTGGTGATGCCGGACCAAGAACCTTGTTTACCGCTCGATGTTTTCACTCCGCCGAAGTCATATCGGGTGCAGCCTCTCATTTTTGCGAACTTGATCTGTTCCCATTGGAGAAGGAATGGTGCCATCGTATCACGATAAAGATCACCAGATCCGCCATGAAGATATATCGCTTCCTCTCCAAAAATGATCAACAGGTTCGCTGCTATTATTCTGCCATCATATTCAGCGACAAAAAGAGAGAGCGTTTCATCTGAAAGTTCTGTAAAGAATTTCTCATAATAACTCCGCGGGTGCGGCACAATATCCTTGCGCTCGGCAGTCGCCATAATGAGCCCGATGAATGCCTCTCGATGATGCTGTTCATGCGTCGCAAAGACCCTCACTCCTTTTTTCTTTGCCAATCGTATGTTATATCGCGTCTTCGGCTTCATCGCTGCAAGCAATGCCTCTTCGCTTTTTGAAATATCGATTACAAATGTCTCCCGCGGCTGCATATCATGCGGTGCCTTTATCATCCGGAAACCTTCGCTCTCAGCTGCGTGACGCATCTCTGCAAGCGCCTTTTCACCTTCCGGTTCAAGCCGTATCCACTTTGCTCCGGATTTTTTCGCTGCCTCTATCGCTTCCGATATTCCATCATATTCTTTCTTTATAGTTCCATTCATCGGCCATCGTGGCGTATACAAATAACGTCCAACAAAAGGCAACACATGCACAAAACCATACGCATCATCCCCGATGCGCACTACCCCGTGCCCGGCCGCTTCCTGCAGCTTTGCCCAAGCTTCTGATTGGAGAAATTCGGTCGTGTTCATTCTTTATTTTCCAAGATTCTTGAGCGCCTGTCTCACGCGAGCTGAAACATCGGTCACATCAGCTGGCACAAGCTTGAGCGCTTCACGCGATTCCGTCACGGAGTAACCGAGCGAAACGAGCGCTTCGATAGCATCCTGTCCGATGAGAGCCGTCGCCTGATCATCGATGCCGATGGCGTCCACTTTGTTTTGCAATTCAATGATGACACGCTCAGCCGTCTTTTTACCGACACCAGAAACACGTGTTAAGATAGACGGATCCTTGTTAACGATCGCCGTGCGGATAGTCTTCGGATCAGCGATCGAAAGAATCGAAAGCGCTACTTTCGGACCGATGCCGGAAATAGAAATGAGCAATTCAAACATAGAAAGCTCCTCTTCGGAAAGAAAACCGAATAACGCGAGCTGATCTTCACGTACATGCGTATGGATATGAAGTGAGACATCGCCAAGGCCAGCGATCTTACCTAACGTATACGTAGAAACAGCGACTAAATAACCGATACCGCTCACCATAATAATGACAGCGTTCCCTCGGATTCCAGCTATCTTTCCTTCCAATCTAGCGATCATATGCGTCCATACATTACGATTCGAAACCGATACGTCAAAAAACCATTCACTCCCATTTCCCGTATTGTAACACGCTCATTCATCTCTACGAAAGACTGCTTATGGCTTGCCAAAAGCGTGTCATTCTGATATAAAGGAAAAGTCTCAATGTACCGTTCTCTCTCAATAATCCAAGCAGAAAGCCAAAGGCTGGAAGCTGCAAGCTAACGAAGCAGATATGCCAATCAAGAAATCAGCCAAGAAGTACATGCGCGTCACCGCCAAGAACACGCTCCGCAACAAAATCGTGACTGGCGTCGTAAAAAGCGCTGTGAAGAAGACTCGCGAAGCCGTTGCCAAAGGATCGGTTGATGAAGCCCAAGAAACTCTCAAGAAGGCCATCAAAGCTCTCGACAAGGCCGCACAGAAAAAGGTCATCAAGAAAAACACCGCTGCACGCAAGAAATCACGACTGAACGCTCTCGTGAAGAAGGCGGCGAAGAAATAATCTCAGTGATCTATAAAAAAATCTCCTGAAAGGGAGTTTTTTTATGTTCAGAATTTCCAAACAAAAAGGCTTAAGGCAACATCCGGATCCATAGCGCCAGTCTTAAGCTTAATATCGAATTCCGCTAACAACCCAAGACAACTACGAAGACGTTCCATCGGAAAATTTTCGATAGTTCGAAGAATCTTCTCAACAGCGAACGGAGCGAGTTTCGCAGTCGCAACAATATCGCTGCTTCTGCGGATACCTTTATCGAACGCGTCACGAACAGCCATCATCCGCCGTACCTGCCATGCACACATGGCGAGCACTGGATAGGCATCGCTTCGAGCGGCTTCGGCAGACAAAAGAACATATGCTTGATGCCGATTGCCACGACCTAATGAATCAAGTGCTTCAAAGAGAGCGCTTTCTTCAGAAACTTCCAGCAGCACAGCGACATCATCTGGTCCGATCTGGCCACTCCCTTCCTTATACGCGATAAGCTTCTCGAGCTCCGATACGATACGGCTCGTATCGGCTCCCGTCCGAGCCGCAAACATCCTGAGCGCCTCATCCGAAAACGACATAGCCGGCATTATCGACGCGAGTTCTTTCTTAATGAAGCGCATCAACGTACTTGTGTCCTTGGCATCCACTTTCGAAAAAATCTCTTCCTTATCCGACAACTCAAGCAATTTCGCTGACAAACTATCTCCCTTCTTAAGCTTTCCAGGTTGAACAAACATCAAAACGATATCGGGGCTCTTCCCCAATCCGGCCTCGACTGATTCAAACAAAATTGCCGCCGGAGCATCAGACAAAGAAAGCGGATGAATCATCACCACCATCGATCGAACAGAAAAAAGGCCTTGGCTGCATGCAGAAAGAGCACGCTGCACATCGTCTGCTGAACCTTGGTCTTCAAAATCAAAGATATGCACGGGAGCTTCCGGATATTTCTGCCGGAATATACTGACAAGAGCTGCTCGTCGCCTATTGAGCAGAAAACTATCCTCGCCATGGAGAAAAATCATCATATACGGTGCGTGGTCACTCGCTATCAGTTATTATACACGGGAAACGAAAAGCGGGCACGAAGCCCGCTCTGATAAGTATTTTCTTCTTGTTACTGCTGTTCCCATTTGATGCCATATCCAGGCTCGACGATATCTACCCAGATCTGCCCAGGAACGAACTTCACTTCGCTGCCATCTGAATTGTAAAATGTCAGCTTGCTATCGAGCTTGCTCTTATCCTTTTTCCAAGTGCCATAATACTCCTGGCCATTGAAATAGAACCGGGCTTCACCGCTATCTTTGGTATCAAACCATGGATCACCGATTTCCATATTGTTATAGCGCCCGATGCCTCCGTAATCCAATCCTTGCCGCTCATCTTCCGGAACAAGCTCCCATGGATCTTGCACACCCCTCGCTTTGAAATCTGTCGAAAGCTTGATCTGTTCGGACTGCGCGATCATGACAACGATGTTCTTCGGAGCAATCTTAGTGCCATTATTCTTGTCTGTGTCTTGCGTACCATCCCAGGAGCGAAGATAGCTGTTTGAAGCGCGATCATAATCATATGACACGTCATACGGGTTCGGATAAGCCAAGCGCAGATGCCCGCTTTGAGGACGGCTATCCAGCGATGTTTCAGTTTGATGAGGATACCCGGAAAAAGTCGTCGTCGTACGGTATCCATATTTCTGCATGGCCTGTTCTATGGCTGTCTTAGTGATATGTCCGGTATCTTCATACTTCATAACACCTGTCTGCGGCCAACGCGGGCAATATGACGTAGTCAAGCAATCGATATTGTCGATGATCTTCTGTTCCAAGAGTGTCTGGGCGAACTTCGAATATCCCCAATGGATAAATACAGCGTCAAGGCCGGCTGCGAGCGGTATATAATCATGTCGCGCGCTCCGCATCGAACCGATATCATCGGGAATATCACACAAATAGACTCCCATGAGACGCGTATTCGCACCAGTGAATACCGGCATTTCAAAAACTATATCTGCCTGAGAGAAGCCGGCCGCCGGACGAGCCGACACATCCGCTGGCTGCATCACCGCTATCGGTCGCTGATTCCAATGTTCACATGCGACACCAGAGATAGGGCTGACATTCCCGTCGTTGGCTGGACCGGATGATTCCGATACGGATTGATTATTACTGTTAAGCTCGATTGGCTTACGAGAAATATTCCTACCAGATTCGAAATACCACACACCAACGGCTATACTCGCCAATATGATGACGATAAAAATCTTCTTTCCCATAATGATTCGTGATTAAGTCCTAATTGCGCGGGAAGCGTTCTTAGGCCTGGCAGCAAGAGCAATAAAACACGCTCCGCTGACCGATTTTCTTACGTTCTATCATTGTACCACACTTCCGACATGATTGACCCGCACGTCCATAAACGAAAGCCTCATCGCTGAAACGTCCGTCTAAACCGTCCGTATCACGGAAATCTCCGCCTGCAAGCCCTCCAAGGCGTACGGCGACACGAAGAACATGTCGAATCGATGGAAATATTTTCTTCCATTCTTCATCAGAAATACTTTTGATTATTCTATCCGGACGCACGCCCGCAAGAAAAAGCGCTTCGCTCCGATAGATATTGCCAATGCCGGCGACAAGGTCCTGCTCGAGGAGCGTTTCGCCAATCGTCCGATTGGTCCGTGCGCCAATGAGATCACGGAAACGCTTCGCAGTAAGCGTCGGCGAAAGCGCATCGATTCCCAAACCGTTGATTGATGGCAGTTTCTCCACTTCTTCGGTTCTCATTGCATGGAGCCAGCCAAACTTGCGCATATCGGAAAACTCGAGCGTCGTACCATGATCAAATACGATCACATGCCGAATATGACCGTT
>DBUA01000030.1 GCA_002307715.1 Candidatus Moranbacteria bacterium UBA1302 | reverse complement strand
GCCTACTACGCATACCAAACCGATCCAGGCGCATCCGCCAGAATATAAACAGCTAAAAAAGGCTCAATAAAGCCTTAATTATTGAATCCGCAAAAAGCGCTTGATACGAACCATGAGCGTATTCATCGCATCTTCCGTCGCCATGATGAGCGGGTTCATGAATGGCCACGGAGTCAGACTCGGATGAGCGATGTAATTGAAATGAAGCATCTTGAAAATATTCGCGCGCATACCGATGGCGAAGCTTGCTGTCTCGGCCGAAGCGATCACGCCGTTCCCCCACGCTTCATATCCGACCAGACGCAAGAACGGCCCAGCAAAAACAAGCTTCACTTCGAGTGGCTGCTTACCTTTCAGGTCGTTATAGATATCTGTCGTTTTTGCATTTCCCGCTACAACGATACGAAATTTCTTGCGGGCCGCTTCTTCCGAAAGTCCAGCGGCGGCATATTCCTTTCCGAGCGTCCGAAACGCGAAAGCACCGACCGATCCGGGGTACTTTATGGGAAAACCTGCCAATTGGAATCCGACGATCTTCGATTGCTGGATAGCGACGCTCGCAAAAGCGCTCGACATACGCTCGCCTGTCACGGCTGAACGTGGCAAACAACAATCACCGCACGCGTAGATATTCTTGATATTCGTCCGCATCCGACTATCGACAAGAATACCGCGTTTCTCTGAATCAATGCCTGTTCCAGCGAGGATATCAAGATTCGGAACGACACCGGCTGCAACAATAACCATATCTGCCGTTGTGGTTTCCTGTACTCCATCCCGTTCCAACAGGATTGTCTTCTTCCCTTCTGGTGTATCGCCAATCTCTTTGACAAGCGTACAGAAGCGAAGCTTAATGCCATTTTCGGTGAGATGACCCGTAATCTTTGAAGCGAATTCCGGACCAGCGATCGAGGCGCTGATAGCTGAAGCGTATTCAGCGAGCTCGACAGTCATGCCACGTTGTCGAAGCGCGCCTGCCATTTCGATACCGATGACACCGGCACCGACAACGACCGCTTTCTCCGCTCCAGAAGCTGATTTGAGAATACGAACAACATCTTCACTCGTACGCACCGTATGGACATTTTTCCCATCCAATCCCTTCACTGAAGGCTTGTATGGGCTAGCTCCAGTCGCAATGACAAGCTCGTCATACGGATAAACCGTACCAGCAGCAGTCAGAACAGTCTGCTGATCAGTATCGATCTTCACCGCTTTCTCATGTACGATAGTGAGTCCGTAATCACACACCATGCTTTCCGGCTGTATCGCGTCGTTCATCTCCGCTTCGCCGGAAAGCACATATGGCGAAGTACACCGGCAATAGATGTCGGGCTCATCGGATAATACGATCGTTTGGAATCGGCCCTTACGAAGCTGGGACGCCACCACGAGACTGAACATACCGGCACCGCCGCAACCGATAGCAAGTATCTTTTTCATACTGATAAGTTTCATCAAAATTACCTGCGCCGCGCTCCTCATTCTTCACGATACGATATTATCACAACAAACGCGAATCATATGCCCAATGCAAGAGTGCTTGTCGCTGCCGCGGTCGGCAAGAAAAATCTTTCGGCCGGCAATTGTGTACGATTTGCACCAAGTGGCGGCGCATCATATTGAAACGCCGTATCTGACGTGCATCTTCTGCCGGCATTCTCCGACCCATGTAATAGCGGCAATACCACTGGAACCAACCGCGCGGATCATCCGAATGGATCCATCCTTTCTCACGCCAAACAGACAACGGCTGACTCGCATCAACACCAAAAAAATTAAGCGATGGATCGCGATGTTCGGGAGACAGCTTGGCATTCGTGAACCAATCTTCCGGAAACTCATCCTGGCAATCAGTCATATATTTCCCGCCGAAAACGCCAAGTGCAAGCATATCCTTAGGAGACAGATCCGGTCGAAAATCCTGAGCGAAGTGCTCGCCTATCGGTTCGACAAGCTCATACTGGTATCCTTGCTGCATCCTGTCGTTCACAACGACTCTTTTCTTCATCTGCATAAGCAATCATATCTAATGAATCAGATGCCTGCCAGGCCGAGCTTCTTGAGACGAGCTTGAATACCTCCCGGCTGACGGCCAAGTTTTTTGGAGATTTCAGCAAGCTGCACGCCGCGACGGAAAAGTCTAGTAAGTTCACGTTCTTCTTCGGCAGACCAGGGACGATACGCTGCCGCGTGGTTCTTACGCAAATCGGAGAGTGTCCGATGTTTCCCATCTTCTACTACCGCAAGCTTTTTGGGACGTCCGCGCTTTTTTTTCGGCTGTTCTTGATCGGAACTCTTCCGCACATCGGTACGGCCGCCAGCAATGATGATGAAATGACGCTCAATGGCACGGCGGTCAGAGGAAGACATCTTCTGGAGCCATACCGAAGCATCTTCAGATTTTTTTCGAAACGCCGTATCTTCAGCGAGCACTTCCGGATGCACTTCAAGCGCCCGATCATTCAGACCAACCAGATACACTCCAGACAAACGCCTCACGCGCGAAAGCGCCACATAGCCTTGGCCGAATTCGAACGTCTTCGATAAATCGATGACAGCCGCGTCAAGACTGACTCCTTGGCTCTTATGGATCGTCATAGCCCATGCCAAACGCAATGGTAACTGCGTAATACGAGCCAACGTCGTATCACCATCCATAATCGACCATTCCGCTGGTTCAACAATGATACGATCTCCTGATCGTGTCTCAACCACAGGAAAACGGCGCTCCTTATCAAAACCGATGACTGTTCCAAGAGTGCCATTCACATAGCCTCCGCCTGGATTATTCTTCGTGAACATAACGACTGCGCCTTCTTTCAATTCAAGCTCTTCCGGCGACAAACAGCCTCGTTTCAGCGCATCGGCAATCGCTTGCGGTCCACGGTCGGCCATGACGAATCGGAACGTCTTCCCCGGCAGTTTCCGAAGTTCTAACGCATTGATACGATCAACATCGAGATTATGAGAAAACAGTTTTGTCACATCATCCGGCAATTCCTCATCCGGTTCAAGACGGCTTTCCAAAAGACGTCTTCCAGCGGCGCCACAACTGTTTTTCCGAATAGACGAGAGCACCTCAAAGAACGCATCATCTTCTTGGCGATATTGCTCGGAAAGATAGCAGACTCGGAATTCGAGCATACGCCATGCATCCGATTCAAAAGCGAACGCTGCGGACCGACCAGCCTCAGGAACCGGTGGAAGCTGGAAAAAATCTCCGACAGCTATCACTTGAAGGCCACCGAATGGCAACCGATTCTTACGGACCTTTCGGCACACCAATTCAACGAAAGAAAAAATTCCGCCATCCAGCATGGAAATCTCATCGATAATGAGGACCTTGGCTTTCCGTATGCGCTTAGCAATAAACGGATTGGCAGCGATATCGCTGACTGACTGATCATCAGCCGTACGAGCGATTCCGATACCGCTCCAAGAATGGATAGTCACGCCGCCGATATGCGTCGCGGCAATACCGGTCGATGCCGTTACGGCATACTCAACGTGATGCTGACGAAGATACGCTGTATAGCGATTGACGGTATGCGTCTTTCCGGATCCGGCTTCTCCGGTCAAAAACACATTCGCGCCGGTCTTCATAATAGAAAATGCTTCCTCTTGCGTCATAGTGAAAAGCGCGAAGCTATCAGAAAAAACAAATAGCGATCATATCAATGGGGCTTTCGCTGTTCGATAATCCTCTTGATTTCTTTCTGTCGTTCGGCTTCTTTCTCATCCTCATCATTCATATCGCTCAAGATGCCATCAATGATGGCCGGATCTGGATGACGTTCCTGTTCCGGCGGCAACGGTACTTCGCTGATGCTCGGACTTATTTCAGAGACATCACCGGAGTCATTTTTCTTCTGTATTTCTGGAATTAAGCCAAAACGTTCTGAACTCATATATAAGATATCAATAAATAGTATATGCTTCTTAACGTATTGTAGCATCAAAATACCCTTCCTTTCCAATGGAAGAAAAACGCGTTACAATAGCAGCATAAATGTTTTTTCTTCAGTCAAGTCATTCTTCCCTTCTCCGTCATATGCCACAATCGCAAACGAATGAAAACAACA
>DBUA01000028.1:6054-7114 GCA_002307715.1 Candidatus Moranbacteria bacterium UBA1302 | reverse complement strand
ATGTTCATTGGTTTCTGGTCAGCGCTTTTTCAACATTATTTTCTCAAGGATACAACACGGCCATGCGGATCGGAATAGATGTACGTTGCCTTGCTGATGGCAAGCATACGGGAGTGGAGGAATATGTCCAAGCATTATTGAATGAACTCTTCACGCAGGATACGGTGAATGAATATGTTCTTTTTTTCAATGCGCGAAAGGATCCTGTTCCGGCATTCGTTGAAAGTATTGTGGCTCAGTATCCGAACGTTTCGCTTGTCGCGTTTCGATTTCCGAACAAACTGCTCAATATTTGCCTTTGGTATTTCGGTTTGCCTCATCTTGATCGTCTTGTCGGTGGTACGGATATTTTCTTTTTGCCGAATCTCAATTTTGCTGCTGTTTCGAATCGATCAAAGTTGGTGGTGACGGCGCATGATCTTTCGTTCGAGCTTTTTCCTGAGATGTTCTCATGGAAGCGCCGAGCATGGCATTTTCTTGTCCATTTCCGGAGATTGGTTTATCGAGCTGATCGTGTTATCGCTATTTCACGATCGACTCAGGATGATCTTGTAGCTCGATACGGTATATCAGCATCAAAGATTGCGTTGATTCCGAGTGGAATCGATAATCGGTTTCGTCCGATGAGCCGGAATGATGTTTCCCTGGTGTCCGTGAAAGAGAAATATGGCTTGCCATATCGCTTCATTTTGTATCTGGGAACGTTTGAGCCTCGTAAGAATATCTTAGCGATTGTCCGGGCTTATGAAGCGCTTATACGGACCGGCGGCCCTGCCGTAAAACAGTATGCTCTCGTTTTGGCGGGATCACATGGATGGAAATGCAAGGAGCTTTTGGCAGCTATCGATGCGTCGCCATATCGTGATCGGATCATTCTTCCGGGCTTTATCGACGATGAAGACAAAGCAGCTCTGTACAACGTATCCAGTGTCTTCGTGTATCCGTCTTTTTATGAAGGATTCGGTTTTCCACCGTTGGAAGCGATGGCATGCGGCGTTCCATCGGTTGTTTCTCATTCATCATCGCTGCCGGAAGTCGTCGGCGATGCCGCGATCATGAT
>DBUA01000028.1:0-5657 GCA_002307715.1 Candidatus Moranbacteria bacterium UBA1302 | reverse complement strand
AAAAAACGCTTTCATTATTTCAGTCATTACGATAATCTTGAAATGACGCCTTGTGTGACATCGTTCAGAAGCGATATACTTGCTTAAGGATGTGGAATCCGATGCGTGAGGACAAGGGTTCGGGATGATGAGTTCGTTAACAATCGATGCGTTCCAAAAAAGGAGAAAGCGATGAGTGGTACTATCTGTTCGGATGGTCACTTTGGTGAACATTTCATGATTGATGGTTATGGTTGTTGTCCTGCGAAATTAGCTGACAGAGAAGCGGTATTTCTCTGCCTTGATCGTTTGCCGGAAAAGCTTGGCATGCAGAAGCTTTTGCCCCCGATCGTTTTGTATGCTCCTCCGAGAGAGCATGGGAAGGATGATGGTGGCTGGACGGGTGTTGTCGTCATTCAGGAAAGCCATATCAGTATCCATACCTTTCCCAAAGTGGGATTCGTCAGTATCGATGTGTATACATGTCAGAATGGCATCGATATCGGGATGATCAGGCAGTATTTTATAGACGCTTTCGGTATCCTGGTCGTAGAGGAATATTTCGTTAAGCGGGGTAAGTGGTATGCTAAAATGTGCGGTGTCGCGCATAAATAAGCATGTGAATGGAGAAAAAAGATGGATAATTGGATCAAAGTTGCTGTCAATGCTGCTGCTCTTTCTGCTTGGATATTGACGATTACGACCACGATAGTTTCAGTGCGGAAGGGTGTCCGTCTCAAAGAGGTCGCAGGTATTTCGCTAAAGGGATATTTTTTCTGTCTTTGCGCGACTGAAGTGTTGTATAGTGTTGGTATTTTATCGGTGCTCTTATCAATGGGAGTGAATGTGCTCCGAAGCCTGTCTCTGATGGATGTCGTTCTTGCTCAACGGGTGTTATCCGGCGCGGATGCGGAAGCGATGCGCACCTTCGGTTTCGTGGGGTGGTTCGGCTTCGCTACGGTGTCAATCGCAGCATTTCTTTCGCCGGGGTATATCATTATACATGGACTCGGAAAATCCGATCGGAGTTTGTCGGTATTGGCATGGATAGAGATAGGGATGGAATTGTTTGCTCTCAGCATGATTGCCATAGCTCTCGCGTTCGGATAGCTGGCCGTATGAAGATGGAATAGAAACGGTGCAAAGCACGGATATGAAAATGGGGGCAATCGCATAGCGATAGCCCCCTTTACTGTTTTTCAGAGGAATAGTTTCCGGAGCAGATACGCAGGCTTTTTGAAGAGTGAATGCGGCAAAAAGCGTGTGTAGAATGGATTCGGATAGAACATTAGAACGCCGTAGTCGAGGCTTTCGGGATCTTCCATGTAACCAGGAACGATTTTGACGATCCGAAAACCTTCTGATTGGTATTTGCGGACTTCTGGATCGCGGCTCCGTCCCTTTTTACCGAAAACGTGCTCTTCGATTGTCGCGTATTGGGAGCGTTTGGCAAATCCTGGGACACGTGCGCCTAAAAAAGCGCCTTTGAGGTTACGAAGAATGATACTGAAGAAGAAGCCCGTTTGAAGCAATTGATCACTGATGCCTTTTCCTTGTGCAGTGGGAATGATGGAAAGATCAAGTCCGAAAGCACAGTCTCCGTCTGGATCGTGCGTGGCAAATGTGCCATGGGCACTGATGCTTTCCCATGTGGTTGATGAGTGAGCAGCTTGTTCATTGATACAGATGAAGCTTGCGCTTCCGACAAGCGTTCCATCGATAAAGGCACAATAAGTGGTTTCGGGACAGCGATCAAGTTGGGCTGAAACCATTCTTTTAGTCCAAATATATCGCTCCGGTACAAGTGCTGACCAGGTCTCGCGATTGACAAAGACCAATTCCTCGATGAGTTTCTGGCGGTCATAGCCGCGATTGAGCAAGTCTTGCACGCATAGGATGCGTACTGAAGTATTTCTAGACATGGCAGGCTCCTGAGATTGTGAATGAACAGCAATTGAAGTATGCCATGTGATGGCTTTTGAGCCAATCAAGATTTGATATACCGTTTCGGACGAAGTATAATGAGAGGGCAGTCGGACGCTTTTTTTATGCTTGGTCTATGTTGCTTTTTCCTGAGATGATATTTTTTTGGACGATTGTCTTCCTGCTGTTTTCGCTTGGATGCTTTATCTTGTATAAGAATCCGAGAGAACCGATGAATCAGAGCTTCTTCTTGCTTACGATATCGGTGCTTGTTTGGATGGCGGTTTCGTTCTTTGAAGATGAAGCTGTCGCTGTCTTGTGGCACTTTCCTTTGTTAGAAGCCGATTTCGCATTCGGAGCCTTCGCTTCTTTCTGTTTGCTGCTGTTCTGTCTTGATATTATCCGATGGGAGCCGGCGAAGGATCGTTGGTTTCGCGGGGCATTGCTTGGCATAGCGGCTATGATCGGAGTCACCGTTTTTTCGACGGATTTCATCGTGGCTGGTTATCGGATAGATAGTTTCAATATGATATCGCCGGTCTTCGGGATCGGTGCGTATTTTTATAACATCCTTGTCGTGTGCGCTTCCTTATCGGGTCTGTTGGCCATTTTATGGAAGTTCAATGATGCTGAACCGGCCGAAAAGATCAAATATGCCTATCTCGTATCTGGCTTGGCGCTGTCTGTTTCTATTGTTCTTGTGACGAATGTGCTCATGACTGACTATATCAATGGCGGTCCGTATTACCAGTTCTTTTCGCGCCTTGGAATATTCGGTATGGTATTTGTCGTACTGTTTCCGGGATATGCAATGATTCGACATAGTCTTTTCGATGTAAAGTTTATTACGGCTGAACTTTTGTCATTCACTATACTGCTCGTATCGTTTTCTCAGATATTTTTCTCAGTTGATTTTTTCCAAGTCGTAGTCCGATTCGTCATTTTCATCATATCGGCAGCATTGGTAGCGTTCTTGATCAGAGCGATCAATAACGAGATAGACCGCAAGGAAGATCTACAGCTGATGGCGGATATGCTATCGTCGACGAATGAACAGCTGCATCGTCTTGATAATGCCAAATCGGAGTTCATATCGATCGCTTCCCATCAGCTGCGGACGCCTTTAACGGCTATCAAAGGATATCTTTCTCTCATTCTTGAAGGGTCGTATGGCCAAGTTCCGCCGAACATCCAGGACGTTTTGGAGAAAGTCTATGCTGTGAATAATCGCTTGACGCAGCTGGTTGAAGACTTGCTGAATATTTCCCGCATCGAGTCCGGCCGCATCCAATATGATTTTCAGCCGACGCAGATTGAAACGTTGGCTGTCGAGTTGGTCGATATGTTCATGCTGTCAGCTCGTGAGAAAGGAATACACCTTGGAATCCGTTTACCGAAGAAATCATTGCCGATAATTGCGGTCGATCAGAATAAATTGCGCGAAGTCATTTCCAATCTCATTGATAATGCAATCAAATACACTCCGGAAGGCAGCGTTACGGTCGAAGTCGGATTATCTGATGATGCAGCAGCTCTTCGCATCATCATTTCTGATACCGGTATCGGTATTGAGCCGGAAACGTTGGGACGGCTGTTCAAGAAATTCGTCCGAAGCCAAGAAACATCGAGAATGGTGGTTTCCGGAAGCGGTCTCGGGCTGTACATCGGACGGAATTTCGTAGAAGCTCATGGCGGAAAAATCTGGGCAGAATCGGAAGGGCATGGCCAAGGCTCGCGATTTATCATAGAACTGCCGTTCAAGCGCCCGGATACTGATTCGCGCCGAGTCGCGACGTTTGTCGACAGCTATAAGCTGCCGCACAGCGAGGTGGGCGGTTGATTTTTCATTCTTGATACGGTATTCTGACGGATGTCAGAACTCAATAAGCGCCGGTATATGCCAAAAATACTGTTTGTCGAAGATGATCCGTTCATCGCTGAGATTTATAAAAAGAAACTGGAGAGTTCTGGTTTTGATGTGGTGAATGTTACGACCGGCAAAGCCGTCCTTGAAAAAGCGAAAGAGCAGCCGATGTTTGATTTGGTTTTGCTTGATTTGGTGATCCCAGAAATGAACGGTATGGATGTGTTGGAACAGCTTCGGATGGACACGAACTATTCCAAGGATCTGAAGATCGTCGTATTCAGCAATTTGAATAGCCAGGAAGACAGGGATCGTTGCCTGAAGCTTGGAGCAAATGGTTTCATCTCTAAGACCGAGTTTTCACCGTCAGAAGTCATCGGAGAGGTGAATCGGTTCTTGCATCAATTCAGCGAGCAGAAGAAGAATCTTGCGAGAGAGCAGATCAAAGAGAGTCGGGATGTCTCAGAACAGACTGATGCATCGAAACGTCGGATTCTTTTTATTGAGGATGAGGCTGTTTTTGTCGAGATGTTCGGTAAGCGTTTGCGTGATGAAGGTTATGATGTTGTCACTTGTCGGGATGGTGTTTCAGGTTTGCGGGAAGCGCTGGCTGGCACGTTCGATCTGATTATATGCGATATCCTGATGCCTGGTATGGATGGTCGCGATCTGGTACTTAAGTTAAAAGAAGCGGAACAGGAGAATAATACGCCGATATTCCTTTTTTCTGCGTCGCTCGATAACGATGTTCTCAAATCGCTTGAGGCATCGCATGGTGTGGAGAAGACATTCCTGAAAACGCAGATTACGCCGAGCGAGCTTACATATGCTGTGAGCGATTTCTTCAAGGAACGTGGTATATGATAGGGATGTTCATCAAGCATTGATAACTTCATGATGAAGGATATGGAACAGAGAATACTTATAGGGAAGATAGCCGAGCATAAAGGGGAAGAAGTCACGTTGGCGGGATGGGTGCATGTGCGGCGCGACCATGGCAAACTCATATTTATTGACCTTCGCGATCGGACCGGGCAAGTGCAGATGGTTGTTTTGCCGAATCATCCAGAAGCGCAGGATATCGCTCAGACGGTGCGTTCAGAGTGGGTCGTGAAAGTATCGGGAAAAGTGAATCCGCGTCCGGAAAAACTGATCAATCATGGACAGTTGAATGGCGATGTTGAGATTGAAGTGCTTGAAATGTCAGTACTCAATCCGGCTGAGACACCCGTGTTCGATATCGCATCTGATGGGCGTGAGATTGGTGAGGAATCCCGGCTCCGCTATCGGTATCTTGATTTGCGTCGTGATCGGATGCAGCGGAATATGCGGAAACGTCATGAAGCGATGCTTCATATCCGTCGTTTCTATGATGCTGAAGGGTTTGTCGAGATTGAAACGCCCTATATGACGAAGTCGACCCCGGAAGGATCACGTGATTATGTCGTGCCATCACGCATCGAGCCAGGGAAGTTTTACGCGTTGCCGCAATCGCCTCAACAGTACAAGCAGCTGCTGATGTCAGCCGGCTTCGAACGGTATTTTCAGATCGCGCGTTGCTTCCGCGATGAGGATACGCGGGGTGACCGTCAGCCGGAATTCACGCAAGTCGATATGGAAATGAGCTTCGTGACACAAGAGGATGTTATGCGTATCAACGAAGCACTCATCGTGGACATGATTCAGAAGGTGTATCCGGAGAAGCGCATACAAGAGCTGCCGTTCCCTCGTTTGTCATATGCTGAAGCCATGGAAAAATACGGATCGGATAAGCCGGATATCCGAACGGATAAGCATGATCCGAACCTTTTGGCGTGTTGCTGGGTGATTGATTTCCCGTTTTTTGTACCGGATGATCGTGGCGGCTGGATCATCCACGCGCATCATTTTT
>DBUA01000043.1 GCA_002307715.1 Candidatus Moranbacteria bacterium UBA1302 | reverse complement strand
TTATTGCAGTTCGCAAGCTTATTCAGCTCGCAGTCCGCTTTCCAATTCACACCGGAGATCTTGCTGAGCGTCTCTCCCGCCACAACGACATGGGTCGATTGCTCAGTTGCCTGAACCGATGCCCCGAAGAGCGCCAGCCAGGCAAACAGCCAGAATGCGATGATGTGCTTCATGATATGATGCCTCCTCTGAAAAAATTCGATCCAGAATCGGCCACACACGAAGCGCAGCCGCATCCCAGGATTACCGGATTGCTACTGCACATGATTCTCTCCTTTACTTCATGCAATCGGACTGGCCCGCGACATACAGATTGCGAACCATTGAGATTGCCAGACTGACGGGTGTCATGCCTGTTGAAACGGTCATCGAACCACACGATACCACTCTGTCGAGCGGTTGATCGACGCGGGTGAATGTTCCCAAGACAGTGAGCGCATCCGGTCGCCCGGAATACTCAAAGCCATCAACGGAAATATGTCTCGGAAAAAGCTCTTCCAGATCTGCGAAAAACTTCTCGCTATTCCAGTCAGCCCGATTCATACGAATGGTACGGTTGAGAGGCGATGGATGCTCCTCGAAAAATCCTTGCGGAAGTCGAGTAACATCCTGCTCTTCCACATTCACAATTTCACCATGCGATGTCATCAGCCACGAGGCATCCGACGCCACAACGACGATATCAGCTGTTCCTTCATACTCGCTACCCGGAGGCAGCAGCACAAACAACCCAGTCGATTGCGGATTGATAACGACATCGAACATACCGACAACTTCTCCGCGACGATACACGAGAGCTCGGAACACCACTCTTGCGAGCGTTTTCTTCGCTTTCGATCCATCATCACGGTCTACCGTATATGTTCGCGATGCATCAACCAATTCCTGCTTCCATTCTTTTGGAAGCGGCGCAGGCATCGGCATCAACGCAAGCTTGTATGCCATCGCTTTTCTGGTATCCCCCGTCAAGACGAGATTATGCCAGGGCTCTTGGCGTTTGTGGACGATGTCTTTCTGCGACTGCACTTCATACCCGGCCGACTGACCGAGATTCGCACAGCCCGAGAGGGCCGCGCTCGCTGCCAAAAGCAGCGGTACGACAATCCTTCTCAGCATGGACATGATGTCCTCCTTTTCAATGAATGAATCAATTGTCAAAAAACTCGAAAATATTCAGGAGATACTATTCTCCTGGATTGGCAGCGCCATCACAAGAGATGGCACTGCCTGTCCAGAAGGCTAGGTACTTAATCTGGCATACGAACAGCGTAACGGACACGCGCTTCATTTCGTGCTACCACTAAAAACATTACCGTAAGAAAGCCTGAGAAGAAACCGCCGCTTATGATTTCGATAAGTTTCTTCATATCAATATTCTGTTCAGTAATCGGTCCGGATAGAACACGAATCTCGATACTGCCATCATCGCCGCCACGAAAAAGGGAATTCTTTTCCATAAGCACTTGCATAACACCAGAAGCGATCCGCGAGGCAACTCGTTCATCATCAGCCTTCACGGAAACGGACAATACTCCGAGCTCAAGATTCTTCTTGACTGACACCATAGAGCGCCACGCCTTGAGTTGTCCGCTCTTATCTGATGGAAGCGATCGGAGATCCAAGGCGCCAGACTCAGCAACCGCATCAAGGAAACGCTCGCTACCGACAGCATTCGCTAATACATTACCGATATATTCAGATGACTTGAACGCCGTATAAAAATCCTTATTTTCAGAATCCTTCTGAACGATAAGCAAATCCGCATCGGCACGATATTTTTCCTGTAAAGCATATGCTGTGAGAACAGCAATAATAGATACAACAATACCGGCGACAATACCAACAGCTGCGTATTTCTTTAAGATAGTCGTAAACGACTTCTTCTGGACGAAATTCATAGCGTGATTACTTTAATACTCTAAAACAGTCCATTGTACCAAAAAAACGTCATTTTGTCAATAGGAAACATCCCTTCAACAAAAATCATCTATTTTGCCTTTTATAAAGGGAAAAACAGACAAAAAAATGCTCGCCACCCGGAAAAAGGCCACATGGCGTTTATCAGCTCACCTACCTAAAAAACCGCTTCTCTTTCAAAAAAAGCGGCTTTTCAAAAAAACAACTCAAAAGAAGCGTGCTAATTTTTCTACAATCCGAAATTGGGAAACATCGCGAAGAGTCACAAAAAACATGAGCAACAACAGAAGCAAAAAGCCTACTTGATGGATCATACCTTCAACATGACGGCTCACGGGAGAACCTTTCAATTTCTCAATCAATACGAACAGGATACGTCCGCCATCAAGCGCTGGAATCGGTAAAATATTGATGATGCCGAGATTGACGGCAAGCAACGCTGCGAATTGGAGCAGATACGACAACCCGAGATCGCTCATTTGTTTAGTGAGATAGACGATACCAACCGGGCCAGTGACATCAACTGCTGTTTTTGTTCCTACACCGACAAGCGATCCAAGCATCTTCCCAAACGCTCCAAAAATGGCAATGGTAGCGGAATATGTCGTTTGAGCACCTCGCCATATCGATTCATACCATGGATATGCTACGACAGCAGTCTCTGAAAACGAAATACCAAGCGCTCCCTCATCAGAAGGATATTCTATGCGCGGCACGCCAGCAAACTGAAGCGGCTTCCCAAAACGATTGATATCCACTGAAATCGATTCCCCTTTATGAGCAGCAATCAAAGCGCTCACTTGGCTAAGAGCTGTCACTGGTTCTCCATCAATCGCCACTATTGAGTCTCCTGCCTGAAGACCCATAGACTCAGCTGGTGAACCAGTTTTCACCTCGACAATCTGTATTTTCACATCAGCATAAGCATCACGTTCAGAATCATCGATAGCTTGGGGCAGACCAAGCCAAAAAACGATTGAAAACAACACCCACGCTGTGACGAAATTCATAAAGACACCCGCGCCGAGCACTTTGATACGCGTCCAAGCCGGGCGGCTTGCAAAGCTTTTCGGGTCATCAGCACGACTCCCATCTTCGCCCTCGATACGAACGAAGCCGCCAAGCGGTATCCAATTGAGCGAATAGAGCGTATGCGTGCTCTGAATATCTTTATTACCCCAAAGCAAACGGTAACGCCCTGAAACATCATCTTTTACAATGCCACAGATACGCGGTGGAAAACCGAAACCAAATTCATCACTCTTTATACCGTGCCATTTAGCAACCAAAAAATGACCGAGTTCATGAAAAAAAACAAGTAAACCGAGAATGGCAATAAAAATAAGCAAAGTAATCATATATCGCTATACTGTCAAGATTTCCTGTTCTTTCTTCTCACGGGCTGATTCAATCTTTTCGTTATAGCTATCAACTACTTTCTGAAGCAGTTCTTTTCCTTGAAACTTATCATCTTCACTGATCATACCTTCTTTCTCAAGATCCTGGATTTCCTTCCAGATATCTTCACGGATAGCACGCACAGCGATACGCGCGTCTTCGGCACGATTATTGAGCGTTTTCACCAAATCACGGCGCCGTTCTTCATTGAGCTGCGGCAATGTGATGCGAATACCTTGTCCATCGTTGCTCGGATTAAGACCAAGATCAGACTCTCTGATAGCGCTTTCGATAGATTGGATAGCGCCGCGATCCCACGGCTGAATCAATATCTGACGGGCCTCTGGAATGCTAATACTCGCTATCTGCTTGAGCGGTGTCTTCGATCCATAATAATCGACTATGATTCCCTCAACCAATCCCGGATGAGCCCGCCCAGTTCGGATCTTCGCCGCCTCATCAGAAAAATGGTCAATAGCACCTTCGAATGCTTCTGTCTTGCCTTCTATCGTTTCTTTTACCATAAGACCTTTCTGCTTGAGACTTAATGCTATTTACTCACTCATGCCGACGTATTATATCATAGTATCGCTGATCCTTCAGAACTTCCGCAAGGCGAAATACAGCAAGTCCGGATGCGTCGGATCATAACGAAGTACGCTTACGCCACGACTGATATCAAGTTGGGTAGTCGACCATGTCTGACCGCCATCAATCGATTTGTAAAAAGCATTGCCAGCCGCATACACGATTTCATTCGTATCGGATGGGTTAACAGCAAGCGAGCGAATAGGAAACTTCCGAGAACTCTCTATGATTTCAAGCGATTCCCATGTCTTGCCATCGTCATGACTACGGAATAGCCCATTCTTCGCACCAGCATAGAGAACGCCCTCGCCGCTTTCAACAGTCACAATATCGCTTGGCGAAACAGTGGCAACCGCCGAAGCAACTGCGGATGCCGTAGTAGATAAGGCTTTTTGGAATTTTCCTTGCGAAAAATCATTCCATGTTTTGCCATCATCGTACGAAACAAGCATACCAACGCCAGAAATCAGCAACATCACCTTACCGGTCACGGAATGTTCAAAAAGCACCTTAAGTACGGCTCCTTGCGCGGTTGTCAGATTTTCCCAAGTATCTCCACCATTGACGCTTTTTATGATGACGCCAGCACTCGTCCCGGCATATAGCACGTCATGATTGGACGGGCTCTCACCAAGCGCCGTAATGACAGTGCCGCTTCCAGGCTCGGTATATATTTCCTTCCAATTCTGTCCAGCGTCATCAGAACGATAGATTTTCGCTATATCATTATAAACACCGCTCGCAAATAACCGATCGGGGCGCGTCGCATCAACTATGAAACCATAATTTTTTGTCGGAGGAAAATTGAGCTGTGTCCAATGTTCTGCTCCATCGACCGTCTTAAAAAGACCGCTTGCAG